>DASRDW010000315.1:0-3899 GCA_035652415.1 Candidatus Angelobacter sp.
TTACGAGCTGGCGCGCGGCAAGGTTGCGCGGCCCACTGACTGGGCTTCACTGGAAAAAGCCTTTGCTGAGAAAGCCACTATTGTGGGAACGGTGATTGGCGCGGTCAAAGGCGGGTTGAGCATCGATGTTGGCGTGCGCGCCTTTATGCCGGCCTCGCGCAGCGGTGTGCGCGACACAGCCGAGATGGAGAAGATGGTGGGGCAGGAGATACGCTGCCGCATCACCAAGCTTGACGTTACCGATGAAGACGTAGTGGTGGACCGGCGCGTGATTACGGAAGAAGAAGAGCGCGCAAACCGCGACCGCCGTTATTCCGAGCTTAAGGAAGGCGATACGGTTAGCGGCGTGGTACGCAGCCTGGCTGACTACGGAGCGTTCATCGATATTGGCGAGGTGGATGGCCTGTTGCACGTAAGCGATATTTCATGGAGCCGCATCAACAAACCGGCAGACGTGCTCGCGGTGGGCCAGCCGGTGGAAGCCAGGGTGCTCAAGATTGATAGTGACAAGCGGCGCATCTCGCTGGGGCTGAAGCAGCTTCAGCCGCATCCGTGGGACGCTGCCGCGGAAAAATACAAAACAGGTGAGCGCGTGCGCGGCGTGGTGACGCGGCTCATGGATTTTGGCGCCTTTGTGGAGCTTGAACCCGGAGTGGAAGGCCTCATCCACGTTTCTGAGATGTCATGGGCAAAGAAGGTGCGCAAGCCGAGTGACGCGCTCAAGTCGGGCGAAACCGTGGAAGCGGTGATCCTGGGGGTGAACGCGGGGGAGCGGCGCATTTCGCTGGGACTGAAGCAGGCGCTGGGCGATCCGTGGGCTGACGTTGCGCAGAAGTTCCCGGTCGGTTCAGTGATTGAAGGCCCTGTGACCAGCGTGGCTAAGTTCGGCGCTTTTGTGCAGTTGGCGGAAGGCATTGAAGGGATGATCCACATTGGCGATCTCAGCGCGGAAAAGCGAATCAACCATCCGCAAGAAATGCTCAAGACCGGGCAGACCGTGAAGGCGCAGGTGCTGGAGATCGACAAGGAAAAACGCCGCGTGCGCCTGGGCATAAAGCAAATGGCGCCTTCAAGCCTGGATGAATACATTGCCGAACACAAGGAAGGCGACGCGGTCACTGGGCGAATGGTGGATGTTTCCGGCGATGTTGCGCGCGTTGAACTGGGCGAAGGAGTTTTTGCAAGCTGCCGCATGACGGCGGGGCAAGCTTCATCTGAGCAGGCTCCACCGGCAGAGAGCAAGCCGAAAGAAGCCAAGGCAGATTTGTCATCACTGAGTTCAATGCTGCAAGCGCGATGGAAGAGTGGTGGCGCTTCAAGCGAGACGAAAACTCAATCCGCGCAAGCCGGGCAGATACGCAGCTTCCGCATCAGCAAGCTTGATCCTGAAGCCAAGAAGATTGAACTCGAGTTGGTAAAGAAAACTTAGCTCGATCTGCTTTCTGGTTCCAGCTATTTGTGGCTTATCCCGCACGTGCGCGCCACTTCAGTGACGTCAGGCAGATCAAACTGGATCACTACATTCCCGCTCTTGGGATCAGGTATGTTGAGCACAACCTTCTTGATCTGCGGAGAGGTATTCTCCTTGTGTGAAACAATGTGGCCGTAAAACAGGTCATTGATCATGCATTCGCCGCAACCCTCTGGCTGAAGAGAAATCATCTTAAAGTCCGGTGAATGCCCAAGGTATTGGGTGTGCACCTTGCCGTCGTCCAGACGATATTGCGTGACGATTGCAGCTTCGCGGGCGCGGGTCTGGGCCTTGCGCTCATAACGCGCGTGGCGATCATCCGTATCGCCGACGAACAGAAAAGCGTTTTCCAATTTGCCGTCATATCTTCCGTGATTGTTTGATCCAGGCGTGCATTGCAGATAAATCGCGGGTGTGGCTGGCTTGGTGAAAGGCGTAGCCAGGTACTTGCCTTCCAGGCGGTATTGAATAGATTCTGTGCCCAGAAACGCGTCTTTCACGCGGTCTGTCTGCCATTGCGGAGCATTTTGCGCTGCAACCAGCGATGTGGCAAACAACAGGACAAAAATTCCAAGATTCACTCTCATAATGTTGGCTTTCCAACCTTTTGTGGAATTTACTTATGACAGCATGAAGCAAACAAAAAACGTAGAACAGCGCTCTTGTTTGTAGCTGAAATGGCGTGATTAGGCAAGCACAATTTGATTGCAGAGATTCTGTGGTTTATCGATCAGACTTCCCAAAATTGCCGTGGCGTCCTGTTCCGAAAGCAAACCGCTGCACGCCTTCTCTGGATTCTCCTGAGGCAAGGACATTCAAGCCTCGACGCAACTCATTTTGCCGGATCTGCCCACGGCAGCGCATCGCGACGAAAATCCGTCGGCCGCGAATACAGGCGATTGAATCTGAACCGAATAGAAATTGAAAAGTGTGATTCAATGAACAAGTTGGAGATTTGGCAATGAAAGCAAATATCTTTCCCAAGCTGCTTTTGATTCTCTTGCTGGCGCCGGTGGCTTCCGCGGCCAAAGACATTCATTCCACCATTATCTATGACGATGTTTCGACTAGCCTCACCGCCGCTCGTGAAGACGCGGGTCAGCTTTGGATCACCACTGCCGATCTCAAGCGGGCAACGCGATTTGAGGTAAAGCCACAGGGTGTCTGTCGCGATGAGCTGTGCTTCCCGCTGCCCAAAGCCCGGCAGCAGGAGTTCCTGCGCAAAGAACCGGGGACGAACTGGTTCAACATGTCTGCGTTTGCCGCGCTGGTGCATCAGCCGGTGGCGCACGATGCCGCGCTTGAAACCTGGTATTTCGGCCTGCGCGCCGACCAGCGGCAGGGATTGAGTTCTCTGCAGGCCCCGAACTTCACTCTGCCGGACATCAACGGCAAGCCGCATTCGCTCTCTGATTTTCGCGGCAAGAAGGTCTTTCTGGTCACGTGGGCTTCGTGGTGAGGGTGCCGCTTTGACCTGCCAGGCTGGCAGGCAGTGTATGAGCAACTGAAAGACAAAAATTTTGAGATCGTCTCTGTGGCGCAGGATACCGGCGGCGTGAAAGATGCCGGCCCATGGATTGACCCGCTCAAGTACGTGGATAGTAGACCGGATTTACCAAAGGAAACCATTGAGACGGCGAAAAAGACAGGCCCGCTCACCTATACCGTGCTGATCGATGAGAAGCACATTGTCTCCAAGCTATACAACATGGTCAACGTGCCAACCGGCGTGTGGATTGATGAGAAGGGAAGGATCGTCCGGCCGAACGAAGTGGCGTTTGTGGATGACCGTTTCAAGAATTTCAGCGGCCTGGATGCTGCGCCGTATCTCAACGCGCTGAAGGACTGGGCAGAGAAGGGCGATAAGAGCGCTTATGTGATGAGTGAAGACCGGCTGCGTGAGAAATTGTCCGCCAACGTTCCCAACGTCGCGCAGGCCGCGGCTGAGTTTGGCCTGGGCGAGCAGCTCTATAAATCCGGACATCCCACGGAAGCCATTCCGCATTTTAAAGAAGCCCAGCGGCTCAATCCCAAGAGCTGGAATTACAAGCGGCAAGCATATGCTCTCACCAGTGAGAAGGACTACGGAACAACCTTCCGCGACGAAGTACAGAAGAATGGCGGGAGCAAGGTGTATTATCCGGCACCGGAGTTGCCAGGAGAGAAAAAACCAGAGTAACGATTCAGGGCCGAAGAGCACAATCTAGCAGGGACCAGTAAGCGCACATTTCAATGTCGCAGGAGAGTTCCATGCCCAAGGTCAAAGCCAACAACCTCACCATGAATTATGAGCAGCAGGGGAGCGGAGATCCGCTTATCCTGATTCCATATCTGAGCGCCGACAATGCCTGTTACGCATTTCAGCTGGCGGAGTATGCCAAGCATTTTACCTGTATCTCGCTCGACCTGAGGGGGACAGGCGAAACGG
>DASRDW010000316.1:0-21763 GCA_035652415.1 Candidatus Angelobacter sp.
GCCCGCATCCGTCATATGGGAGTCCCTTCACTCCTATGCTTGGGGCCTAAATTTTCTTGCCTATCCCGGAACTGACTCTTGCTTGCTTACGCCGCAGGCGTTGCCGCGGCCTGTGACTTGGTGAGAAGACGACTCACAGTGTCAGAAAGCTGCGCGCCTTTGGAAACCCAATAATCGATCCGTTCACGCTTCAGGTTGATGGTGGTAGGGTTGGTGCGGGGATTGTAAAGCCCCACGACTTCCACAGAACGGCCGTTGCGCGCCCGCTCTTTGTCAATCACCACCACGCGATAATAAGGTTGCTTGCGCGCACCAATGCGCGCCAATCGTATCATTAGCACTTGTTCACTAAATCCTTTCCTGATAAAGGGGCCCTAATGCTCTTGGCAAGTTGTTATTATCGCGTAAGTTGCGGGGATTGGCAAGTAAATCGCGGGGCCGCAAGCGAGCGCAAATTCGTCGCTTGAACCTGAAAAAGCAATGTTTTGGATTATTTCTTAATTGCCCATTTAAGCTGCCAGATACTTTCTCTTCCGATGTCAGTGATGACGGCGGTCTCGCGCGATTTCAGCGATTTTTTACTCTTCCCAGAATCGGCGCCACCAGCTCTTCTTCTCTTGAGGCTCATCTTCTACGAGCACTTCATCGCTTAAGCCCAAAAAGCCTGTTACGCGGGTCTTTCCAGACTTTGGCCGCGCTGCAGCTACTACTTTGGCAAAGCGCTCTCTGGGCCAGCGAAAGATGGCGATGCCGACGTCAGAACCACCAGCCGAAGGCAGCAACGTGACTACAGCGTTAGGCTTGGCCAGGGCATAGTCCACAGGCCCGCGCCCAAAAGTTTCAACCGTTGTGCCCTGCGCCAGGCTTGAGCGCAGAAGCGATGAGGTTTGTTTGTCGAAGGCAATCCACCGGGCCATAAAAGCCACCGTCCTGAAAATTGATCTTTAAAATAAATAAAGTGGCAAGAAATAGGATGCGATCCTGAGCTGGATAGTGGCCAGTTTGTTGTTTTCCTGCGGCTGGGTGGCAAGCCCATAAAGCACGTGGTTCATTGCTGCGGATGAACGTCTGCCGCGTTGACGGCCCTTGCAACCTTCATTTACTCTCCGGCGTTGGATTTAAATGAAACATAGCAAAGGGAAGTCGGGAGAAAACGGGATGCCCAAATTCTTGCTTGATCGCCGCCAGTTCACGCTGGGCGCAGCGGCGGCCGCTACTGCGGCTTTTATCCACCCTGGTGAGGCGCTTGCACAGGCCACTGAGAATCTTACTGAGCTGGACCAGAAAGCCAAGACGGCCATGGCCAAGCTCACGCCGCGAGGACGCGCAGAGGTGGAAGCCAAAGTGGCCAATCTTTTCCGCAAATATGGCGATCGCCTGAGCGACGAGCAGAAGGCCGATATTCACCGGATCATGGCGGAGACGCAACAAGGGCTGGATAAGATGCGCGCCTTCCCGCTGGAAAACGGCGACCAGCCTGCGGACAGTTTCCGCGCTGATCGTCATGAGGCGCTGCCTGCGGAAGAGCAGGCTGGAGAAGAAGAGAAGGCTTCAGAAGAGAAAGCTTCAGTAGAGAAAATCGGGGAAGAGAAAAAATAATGATCAGCGAAGACATTCTTTATCTTCCCGTTACCGAACTGGCAAAACGGATCCGCAGCAAGCAGCTTTCTCCGGTGGAACTGACTGAGGGTTATCTGGAACGCTGCCGCGATCTCAGCCCCAAGCTAAATGCCTATGCCACGCTGACGCCTGAGCTGGCGTTGAAACAGGCACACGCAGCGGAAAAGGAAATCGCGGCGGGAAAATATCGCGGGCCGCTGCATGGAATTCCGTATGCAGCCAAGGACCTGCTGGCGGTAAAAGGTTATCCCACTACATGGGGAGCGCGCCCTTACATAGACCAGCACTTCGACTATGACGCGGCAGTGATTCGCAAGCTGGAATCAGCCGGAGCAGTTCTGCTGGGCAAGGCGGCGATGATCGAGCTTGCGGGTGGCATGGGCTACCGCTATGCAACGGCTTCTGCAACCGGCGCGGCCAAAAATCCCTGGAACACAGATTATTGGACTTGCGGCTCTTCCAGCGGATCGGCTGCCATTACCGGCGCGGGCCTGGCGGCATTTGCTATTGGGACAGAGACTTGGGGATCCATCATCTGCCCTTCAGGATTTTGCGGCTTGAGCGGGCTGCGTCCAACGTACGGACGAGTGAGCCGCTTTGGCGCAATGGCGCTCTCTTACACCATGGATAAGATTGGTCCCATCACGCACAGCGCTGAAGATTGTGACCTGGTGTTGAAGACAATCTCCGGTCATGATGACCGCGACATTGGTTCACTGCCTGAGGCTTACGCAAAATATAACGCCGCCGCCGAAGGCGAACATAAGGGCCGACTGCGCATTGGCTGGCTAACGAACCAGTGGAAAGATATTTCGCCCGACGTGGATAAGGCCACCACGGCTGCGCGGCAGGTGCTGGAGAAAAGTCCTTCTGTGGCCATGAGCAAGGTAGCTCTGCCGGAAGGGCCGTGGGAAGTTGCTGCCGGTGTGATTATCTCTGTGGAAGGCGCTGCAGCTTTTAACCAGCTAATCAAGTCGGGGCGCGTGGCCGAACTCAACGATCCGCTGGGGCAGATTGGCGGCTACGTGAATGAAGAGATGAGTGCCTCTGACTTTATTCTGGCCCAGCGTATCCGCACCATGTTGCAAGCCAAAATGGACGCGATCTTCGCTAAAGTTGACGTTCTTGCCACGCCATCACTGCCGGTAACCGCCAGCAAACTGGATGCAAACCTGGATGTGGCACTGACCTTTGCTGATCCTATCGGTGGAATTGGAAATTTCTGCGGGCTTCCCGCCATCAGCGTGCCTTGCGGCTTTGGCGAGCATGGCCTGCCGGTGAGCGTGCAGTTTATTGGCCGGGCGCTTGACGACGCCAAAGTGGTGCAGGCAGCACGCATTTTCCAGGCGCATACTGATTGGCACCAAAAGCGGCCGAAGCTCCAGTAGATTCAGGTATTTCACCTGAGTGCGCCAGGAGCTTGCGCTGTGCCATACTAATTGCAGCCTTGAAGCGAACGGAATTTTGCCGCTGCCTTCATTCGCTCAGTCAGAATGTCTGCTGATCCATTGACCGGAACCCCTTTCGCTCCTGAACCGCTGCGCGAGTCCATTCTGCGGCATGTGCATTACGCGCTTGCCCGGCCGGATGGCACATTTGTTCCGCGTGAGCTGTTTAAGCCTGTCTCGCTTGCCATTCGTGACCTGCTGATAGACGGCCTGCTCAAGACTGAGCAGCGCTATCGCGACCAGAAGGTAAAGCGCCTCTGCTATCTCTCCATGGAATTTCTGATGGGGCGCTGGCTCAGCGATAACCTGTGCAATCTGGGGCTGAACGCGCCTTGCCGCACGGTGCTGGCGGAATTTGGAATCAACCTGGACGACGTTCTGGAAGTTGAGCCTGACGCCGGGTTGGGCAATGGCGGCCTGGGCCGGCTGGCGGCGTGTTTTCTGGAATCGCTGGCCACGCTTGGCATGCCCGGCTTTGGCTACGGCATTGACTATGAGTACGGCATGTTCAAGCAGGAGATTGTCGGCGGATTCCAGCGGGAGAAGCCGGACCAATGGAAGCAAGAAGGCACGCCGTTTTATGTTGAGCGTCCGCTGGACGTATGCGCTATTCCGCTCTATGGCCGCCTGGAATCTTCACGCGATTCGCAGGGCAATCGGCGGCAGAGCTGGGTGGATAGCAAGATTGTTGTGGGCGTACCCAATGACATGCCGGTGGCGGGATACAACGGCGCAACCGTAAATTTCCTGCGCCTCTTTACCGCCCGCGCGTCTGAAGATTTTGATATTGAGATTTTCAATCGCGGCGACTATATCCGGGCCATTGAGCAGAAGATTGCTTCAGAAAATATCTCGCGCGTGCTGTATCCATCTGACTCTGTTCTTTCCGGCAAAGAGCTGCGGCTGATCCAGGAATATTTTCTGGTGGCTTGCTCACTGCGCGATATCATGCGGCACTACGTTTCCGGCCACACTGGGTTTGACGATTTGCCCCGCATGTTTGCCGTGCAGATGAATGATACGCATCCCAGTTTGTGCGTGGCTGAGTTGATGCGCCTGCTGATAGACGATTACCGGCTGGACTGGGACAAGGCTTGGGAACTTACAGTGGCTACACTTGGTTATACCAACCACACGCTGCTTCCGGAAGCGCTGGAAAAGTGGCCGATATCTCTGCTGGAGCACGTACTGCCGCGGCACATGGAAATTATTTTTGGCATCAACCATCAGTTTTTGCGCACGCTCTCGCGCAGCTTTCCCGGCGATATGGACCGGCAGCGCCGCATGTCAATCATTGAGGAAGGGCCGGAAAAGCATGTACGTATGGCGCACTTGGCCATTATCGGCAGCCACGCAGTGAACGGCGTTTCCCGGCTGCATACCGAGCTGATCAAAACTTCACTGGTGCCGGACTTCGCCGAGCTTTGGCCGGAGCGCTTCAGCAACAAGACCAATGGGGTGGCGCCGCGTCGCTGGATATTAAAAGCCAATCCTGAACTGGCTGATTTGCTCACGCGCACTGTAGGCGAAGGCTGGATTACTGACCTGGAGCGTGTTCGCGAGATTGAGAAGCAGGCAGGCGAAGCGAGCTTCCAGCAGGAATTCATGGCGATCAAGCATCGCAACAAGCAAAGGCTGGCGCGCGAGGTGTTTAATACAACCGCGGTCGTGATCGATCCGCAGTCAATGTTTGACGTGCAGGTAAAGCGCATTCACGAATACAAGCGCCAACTGTTGAACGTGATGCGCGTGATCCATGAGTACCTGGGCATGGTGGAAGATGGCATTGAGCCGGCGGTTCCGCGCACTTACATTTTTGCCGGCAAGGCCGCGCCGGGATATTGGGCGGCCAAGCAGATTATTAAGCTCATTAACAATGTGGCGCGGATTGTGAACTCAGACCCGCGCATAAAAGATCGCATGAAGGTCGTGTTTGTTCCGAACTATCGCGTGTCACTGGCGGAGATCATCATGCCTGCTGCTGACTTGAGCGAGCAGATCTCCACCGCTGGCATGGAGGCCTCAGGCACCGGCAACATGAAACTCGCGATGAACGGCGCGCTCACGCTGGGAACTCTGGACGGCGCCAACATTGAAATCATGGAGGCCGTGGGCGAGGAAAACATCTACATTTTTGGCCTCACGCGCGAAGACGTGAGCTGGTATCAGCAATCAGGAAACTATCATCCGCGTGAGCTTTACAACTCAAACGCGGTTATTCATCGAGTGGTGGACAGCCTGGCTTCTAATCGCTTCTGCCCAGATGAGCCGAGCCTTTTCCGCTGGATTGTGGATGAATTGCTGGACCGAGGCGATCGCTATTTCCATCTGGCCGACCTGGCTTCTTATATTGATGAGAGCCGGCAGGCCGATAAAGATTATCAATCGCCTGCGACCTGGGCCACAAAGGCCATCCTGAACGTGGCCAGAACCGGCTATTTTTCCAGTGATCGGACGATCAATGAATATGCCCGGGATATCTGGCAGATACGCTCTGCGCTCAGCGGACAGGAACAGCCGTCATTGGTAACAAAGTAGAATTAATCTTTATCTCAGTGATTTAGATGGGATTTTCTGCAGATTATTTCACTGCTGAGTGCGGCCTGTTCTTCCACAGGCCTAGGCTGCTTTTTAACATGTTCTTAACATTCACAATGTTTTAACAAGAGTAGAAATGTAGTTTAGAAGGTTGTTAAGGCTGCCTCCCATCCGTTCGCCAATTTGGAGAAGAAAAATGCGAATTGTTCAGCCGCCGTACCGTGTTCAGATCACGCCGCAGAGCGCTGGCGCGCCTAATCTATGGCGCTGCGTGATTGAGCAACAGGGTTCTGGAGAAGTAGTGGTTTTGCATGAAACTGCGCGCAAAGAAGATGCATGCGCATTCGCGCTGTTGGAACTGGCCCGGCTTGATCCTGCGGGCGCAACGCAACGTCGCCCTGTTGCCGGAGAGTAAGGTTTTCTGAATTAACCCGCGTTTATCACCTATTTGTGGAAATCAGGGCACAAATGCGCTCTTGGCACCTTGCTTGACACAATTGAAAGGTGTCCTCCGGGGTTTATGGTGGTGGAATTTAGCAGATTGGCGGGAATCAGCTATTAGCCCCTGGTCTTTAGCTTGTGGCTCTGGCCTTTGATCTGCAAAAAATTCTTCCTTGGAATGATGCTCAAAAGCGAGATGGGCTATCTGCGACGGACTACCCATCGTTCAAGCTGAATACAAAAGTAAAGAGGCACAGACGAGGACCCCTGTGCCTCATGAAGTCAAAATTGGCTTATCTACAGCGCAGCTTGCCGTTATCGTTCTGGATGTCCCCATTGCAGCGGTTGAAATTGTTCAATGAGGTGTTTTTCAACTTGCCATTCTTCTTCTGGCAACTGGCCCGAAGAGTGTTGCCGGCAACGGTAATGTTCTGGCAGGTTTGGGTGTAAGAGCCGTTAGGAGCGCCATTGTTGTATCTGCCCCGGTCGCGATCCCGGTCATGGTCGTGATCCCGATCACGGTCGCGATCCCGGTCATAGTTGCCGCCATAGCCGCCGCCCTGGTCCGTGCACTGCAGGCTCCCGTTCAGGTTCTGAATTTCTCCGCGGCAACGGCCATAGTCCTGAAGCTGGGTATCGCGCCATTCATTGTTAGCGTCTTTGCATCTGGCGTACAGGGTTGAGCCCCGCACACCAATGTCTTTACAGGTTTGCTGGTAAGAACCTGACGGAGCCTGCGCTGCGCAAGCTGCCCACGGTCCCGCAATCGCAAGGGCCAATATGGCCGTTCCTAGTCCGGTGATGTAACGCATAATCTTTTCCTCTTTCATTCTTCTCTTTGGATTTATTTGTATTTCACGGCAATCATGAAGACGCGCGAACGACAAGCCCATTGCGGATCACGAAATCTGCGCCCTCTTTGACCGCCGGCGTTTATCAGGCCCCTGAACTGAAAGAAATCGTACGGTAAAGACATTCCAATTTCAATCTGCGGCTCGCGAGTCTCTCTACCGGGTATTTAGAATCATGGCCGCAACAAAAGGGTGCCCAATCGAAGGGCACTTGATTTCTGCGCTGGCGCATTTTGAATATGGGTTTTGTGCGTTCAAAATGCTTCACGGCTGCTACTACTGCGGCTTTCTGATGTCTCGACTTGGACTTGCGAGCGCACTTACAACCAAAAATCGCGAGCGCAGATTTACGAGCAAAATTTGCGCGCGGATTTTGGGAGAAAATTTATCGCTGAAAAAAGCCCCTCCTGCTTATACAGCAAGAGGGGCTGTGTTTGATCTTCAATCCTGTTATTGCTGCGGCGGCTTCTGGGCCGGCGGCTCAGTGGTGCTGGGCTGAGTAGCTGGCTGAGTTGCAGGCTGAGTTGCAGGCTGCGTAGTAGTAGCTGGCTGCGTGGTGGTGTCAGGCTGCGCCGGGGTAGCGGTAACGCCGCTGCCGGTTGACGGAGCTGAGCTGTTGGAGGCATTCAGATCGCCGAGGCCGTTCTTCAGCAGGCTGATCTCAACGCGACCACCCTTCTGCCGGACTGCTTTGCCGCCTTCCGCCTGAATAGGAGCATTGCCCATGCCAACGGTGTAGATGCGATAGACCGGAACTTCATGGTTCAGGACCAGGTAACGGACCACCATCTGCGCCATTTCGCGGGAGTTCTCAACGGCCTTGATGCCGTTGCCGGGCGAGAAGCCCTGGACTTCTACGATGTATCCGCGCTGGTTCTTCAGCGACGTTGCCATCTGGTCAAGAGCGTCTTTCGCGTTCTTGCTCAGCACAGTCTGGCCGGGGCGGAAGCGAATTTCAGCCTGCGTGATCGGCTGGTACTGATCGATCTTGCTGACCGTATCTTCCACGGTGGCGATGCGAGCGTGAGCCTGCTGCGCCGTCTGCTGGGCCTGGTTGGCGCGATTGCCGGCGTCAAGCGCGTGGGCATCAGCGTCATTGGCCTTGCTCATGGCGTTACGAATGCCTTCAGTGGCCCGCGTGTCCACATCAGCGATCATCTTGGCATTCTTCGCGGTGAGCTCATCCAGCTCATTCACGCGGCCACGGATGGGATCAAGCTGACGGTTGACATATTTCTTGCGGGCAAAGGGATTCAGATGTCCCCAGAAACCTTCCTTCTTCTGGTAGGTCAAGGGGTCTTTGCCTGTAGCAGTGTCATTGTTCTGGGTCTGCTGCGCCTGGCTCTGCGTCTGCTGAGCTTGCTGTTGGTCTGCGGGTGCGCTGCTCTGTTGATTGGCCTGTGCAACCGCAGGGATTGCGAGTGCGGCGGCCAGCGAAAGCGACAATAGATACTTTTTCATTTGGGAAAAATCCTCCGAACCGGGGGGCGTTCGTGCATCGGGGCACCGCTTAAATGACAGGGCTTTCAGCTAACTCCCGAAGCCTCACAACGCTACGCTAATCCTATTGCACTGCAAATGCCAAACTCCTGATTTACAAGGCGGATTTGCGATCCTTTGTTTTCAGCGCTTTACGGTTATCCCCTTAGGCCAAGCCATAGCTTTGCATCCGCCGACCGCGTAAATTTTGCTCTCATTTGTCAGCAATCTTTGCGAAAAGGCACACCCTAATATAGCGGAGAGAATAAAGATGAAGAGCTTTTGCAGAAATGGCTATAGCGATGCCTCGGTGTTCTTGTGCTCGGCTCGGAATGGCGTGTCGTGGGGAAAGCGGGTGCGGATACTTCAGGAGCGATCTGATGGGTGGGTTTGTATCACGTTCTGCAGTATTCAAATTTTTATTTTAATGCGCGGAGGTACCCATTTCACTCTCGCCCTTGGTCCACCCTCGCTGCGCTCCGGGCTTCCGCGGGCGAATCGTGAAATGGGTACCAAGATAAAGCCATGTCCTGACATTTGTACCGATATTTTTCACAAAATTTCACGAACCCATACTTGAACTAGATGGCCTCTCGTAGTTTCATGTAGGCGGATTCAGAGACATACCTGATAGCGTCCCAGAAGGAATGGCAATTATAGTTTCTCAAACTAATTGCAACTGGCACAGAGTTGTTGGGTTAGCGGTGAGTGTATATCGAGGCGTAAGCACGGCTGGCGATAGAATAGAGGGCAAGACATGCAGAGATCATCTGACGTGGGAAAGCTGGTATTGTCCGGGTTGCTGATGGGCCTGGCGCTGTTAAGCGGATGCGGCGGTAACAGCAGCATGTCGCCTCAACCGCCCGTTTCAGGCGAGAACACGAACGTGGTGGTGCTCCTGACCAGCACATCCAACGACAAGGTCATGCAGTTCGATATGGCGATGACCAGCGTCAGCCTGAATGACAGCTCTGGCAAATCGGTTTCACTGTTCAGCAAGAACTTTGTCCAGAACGGCGCCACAGGACTCACCCAATTCATACCGTTGAACGGCGCTGCCCAGCCGCTGGCAACGGTAAGCGTGCCCCAGGGTACCTATACTTCTGCGACTGTGAATGTAGCCCAGTGCCAGTTTGCTGTGGCGGATGTGGTCTCCGGAGGACTGGTGGGTTCAACTTTTGAACAGGGCCTTTGCGGCCAGGGCACAGGCAACACAACAGTAAATCTCGCTTCGCCCATTACAATCAGCGGCCAGGGCATGGCGCTGGCGTTGAACCTGCAAATTCCTCAATCGTACACATTGACGAGCACGGTGACAGGCCCTTCACTCTTTACGATCTCTCCGGTTTTCACGCTCACACCGGTTTCGATTGCGGCGAATCCTACAGACCTCAACAATGGGAAAATCACAGGGCTGGAAGCGCAGATCGCATCCGTAAATCCCGCCGGCAACAGCTTTACGGCGCAAACTGCTGATGGCACGATGCTGAACCTGAGCTCCAGTGCCACTACGCAGTTCCAAGGCGTCAGCGGACTGGCCGCGCTCACGGCGGGTACACTGGTGAATCTGGATAGCGCCATTCAAATGGACGGCACCCTGCAGGCCACGCGCCTGGAGGTAGCGAACCCAGCCGCAGTCGTGTATGACCTGATGCTGCCTTTGTCGCCAGCTTCTCCGCCGGGCACCACCATTTCGCAGCCGCTTGAATGCTTCCCCGCCCCAACATTTCCGCTTTGCATTAGTGCGTTCTTTATCTCTGGTAGCTCGGTATTCCGTGTATCGGGGCAAGCGAGCAATCTGGCGAACCTTCCATTCACGCCCATTTTTGACGGCTCGAATCTCATCCTGGGACAGAATGTTGCCGTAGGTTCAAACACCAGCACTCTTGGCCAGGGTGGAGAAGTGGCTGCCGACATCACGTTGGTTCCGCAAACGCTGAACGGCACAGTTACGGCAGTGGCGACAGCCGGGAATTTCGACGTTTACACCGTCGCGCTCGCGCCGTATCACATAATTCCGGTTATGCAGCAACTTGCGGTTGTGGCACCATTTGCCACGATCGCGAATCCCACTACAGTGACAGTTTATGCAGACAGCAGCACGCAGCAGTTACAATCCGGGACGATTGGACCGGGCAGCTTGCTGCGCTTCCGAGGACTGCTGTTTAACGCCGGTGGCGCACTACGCCTGGATTGCACTGAGATCCTTGACGGAGTAACAGAGTAGAAAAATTTGTTCAAATTGTTAGCCGATCGTAAGCTGCTCAAGTCGCGCGCCAAGGACCTGCCCGGAGCATTATGTCCCTCCCGCAGTACCCAAATCCCATGCAATCGCGCCAGAGCGACTAAGGTCTAAACCCTAGAGCCGTAAGGTCTTTCCCTGCTAGCCGAAGAAATAGTAACTATTTAGTTCACATAAGGTTCCGGGCGCTGTAAAATACCTAGAGATTAGGGGTTTTCCGCTTGTTTAAGGTAGTAAAATTACCAGCAAACGGCCACTCGTCAAGTCTTATCGCCTTAGGAAGTGCCAGTGACAGCAGTACCGCCGTTTAAGGAATCTTCGCGTGAGTTGATCGCGGAAGTTGCGCGAGCCCTGGAACCTTATTTCCCTGACATCACCAATAAATGGCGTGAGCAGCTCACCAAAGAGTTCGGCTTTGATGGCCGGACGCTGGCTGCCGTAGAACGCCTTACGCTGGCCGCCGGGTGCTCCTATTTCTGCCACGATGATTATCCGGCGTTTGAGGAGAACCTGCAGTATTTTGGCACGCGCCTTTCCAAGCTGCAGGTGGATACACGCGCGGTAGCGCGGGCGCTGGAGCTTTATCAATCCTGTTGCGAACCTTATATTGCCGGGCTTTTTCCTGAGCGTGAAGCCGAAGCCAAAGCAGCTTTGGAAATGCTCTCTTCTGTCTCGTTTGTGATTGTCTCTGGCGCATATTTTGACGCCAAGACGCTGGAGTCTTCCGCGCTGCTTTCCCTGCTGGATGCAGAGCTGGTATCAGGCGATCTGGATGCGCTGCTGAAAAAAGTTCTCGACGTGACCACACAGACCTTTGAAGCCTCACTGGGAATCATTCTTCTGCGTGATGCAGAGAGCGGCGGATTGAAAGTTGCCTGCTCAGTAGGCATGGGCATGAACCTGCCCGAAGATTTTAAGATCGAGATAGGCAGCGGCTTCTCCGGAAAAATTGCCCAGACCGGCGAGCCGGGAATGATCCTGGACATTAACAACGCTGAAGCAGGCTCGCTGCGCCCCATGGTGAAGGTAAAAGCCAAATCGCTTTGGGGCGTTCCGCTGAAAGCTGATGGCCAGACGATTGGCGTGATGGTGATTGGTTTCCCCAAACCTTATGAATGGCTGCCAACCGAACGCGAGTTGATGCGCGCCATTGGAGATCGCACTGGGCTTGCCATTGAACGCGCGCGCATGACAGACGCTCTGCGCGAACGCGAACAGCGGATCGCCGAACTTTCCGGCCACCTGCTGCGCGTGCAGGAAGAGGAGCGCAAACGCATCAGCCGCGAACTGCATGATGAAACCGGTCAGGCGCTCATGGTGATCCGGCTTTACCTGGGCATGATGGAGTCTGGCATTACCGGACGCAACGTGCGCGGCAAGATTCGCGAGACCGTGGAAGTTGTCGATCGCACGATTGAAGGAATCAGGAGAATTATTGGCAAGCTCTCACCACTGGTGCTACAAGAGCTTGGATTGGTAGCTGCGATCCGCAAAGAGGCCAAAGATTTCGCCCGCAACACCGGTGTAAAAGCGCGTGTGCTGATTTCAGAAGACGTTGGACGCCTGGCTCCGGGGACCGAGCAGGCGATTTATCGCGTGGTGCAGGAGGCGCTGCACAATGTTGCCAAACACGCGCACGCCAAGAACGTTACTGTGCATCTCATGAGAGAAGATCGTGAAGTGCAGATGGTGGTGGAAGACGATGGAATTGGCATACAGCCGCGGTCCGATTCCCGCGACCAGTCATTTGGGCTGGCGGGAATTAAAGAACGAATTGCCATGCTGGGCGGGGTTTCGCGCGTGATCTCCGCTAAAGGTAAGGGTACGCGTATTGAAATTAATGTGCCTGCCGGTGAACCCGTGCAGGTTGTGGATCAACGAATGGCCCAGGCGGCCAACGCCGCTCATAGACCGAACTAAAAAGAAAAGGACTCCCCCAATGCCGAAGATCAAATGTTTGCTTGTAGATGACCACACACTGTTTCGCCAGGGCGTACGCCGGCTGCTGGAAAGCGAAAGCGACTTTGAAGTCGTAGGCGAAGCGGCCGATGGTGGTGAAGCGGTGGAGAAAGCGCGCGAATTGCGCCCGGACATCGTGCTGATGGATATCGGCATGCCGGGGCTATCGTCGTTTGAGTCGGCACGCCAGATCAAAAAGAACCGCATGGAGACGAAGATCCTCTTCCTCACCATGTATGAGGATGAAGATTACCTTGTACAGTGCCTGGAGGTTGGCGCATCTGGCTATGTGCTGAAAGATACGCCTGCCCCGCAATTGCTGACGGCCGTCAAAGATGTTTATAAGGGCGGGAAGTATCTGAGCTCGCAGGTGCTGGGCAAGCTGGTAGAGGATTTCCGCTCGCGCGTCCGCGATACCAGAATGCGCCCGCGCATCTCTACGCTTACGCCGCGCGAAAGAGAAATCCTGAAGCTGCTGGCTGAAGGGAACTCAGTGAAAGAGATTGCTGTGATCCTTGGCCTCAGCGTCAAAACCGTGGAAGCGCACAAGTTCAACTTGATGCGCAAGCTCGATATTCACAACAAGGCGCAATTGGTAACGTATGCAATCCAGAAAAAGATCATCAAGATTCCCGTAAATCAGTAAGCTGTTACCCTCCCCTCGCAAAAAAGATCCCGCCAGTAAAGGCGGGATCTTTTCGTTTTGTAGTATCTGCGAACTTTAGTTACTTTATGCCGTTTGCTGTTGCTACTTCACCCGGAATGCATTCATAAATTCCACGCCATCGCTATCGCTCACGCGGAAATTGCTCCATCCTGCTGCCTGAACATCGCCTATGTCAGCGCTAGCGTTGCCATCTGCGTCTGTGGTGATGCTTGCCAGAGGCTGGCACGGCGACGCAAGAATCAGGCTGCACACCGCCGTATTGAACATGTGATTTGCCGTGGTGCCGGTCAGAGTGATGTGCGCGGTGGTTCCATTTACCACGATGGCTCCGCTTCCTGGCGCCAGGCCGGTAGTCTGCTGTATACCGCCGGTAATCGCAGCCGCGGGGAGCAGTGCTGACTGGAAAGATACCCCTGAAGACCCGGTTGATGTGGCCCCCACTAAAGTGCCGTTTGTATCCATGAGCGCGAATATACCGGAGTAAGTGCCCTTCTGTGGGAAAGCAAAGGTGATGTCCGCCTTGCCTGCGGCATCCGTAGCCAGGGAAGCGATGTTGATGCATCCAGCAAAATCCTGCGGGTAGGGGCAGAACTGCAATATCAGGGTGGTGTTGGCAATCCCTAGATTGCTGAGATGCATACTGCCAGAACCGTCATTGCTGCTGACGTCGAGCGCGATTGGCCCAAACTTTGAAGGAACACGCCCAGGCAGCACAAACATGGTCGATAGGAAAGAGTCGGCCGCTGCAGACGGAGTCGGCGTTGGGATTGGGGTCGGGGAAGGAGTTGGGGTCGGAGTAGGAGTTGGAGTTGGAGTCGGAGTAGGAGTTGGAGTTGGAGTCGGAGTTGGAGTCGGAGTTGGTGTTGGCGACGGAGTTGGGGTTGGTGTTGGGGTAGGAGCTTGAAACCGCATTGTATTGTTGGAAACGGAACCGCAACCAATCATCAACAATAGAAATGCTGGCAGTAAAAGATATGTGGCGCTTCGCAAAGTGGGCCTCCAGGCCTGACTTCTTGTCAGGTTGGGGAACGAAGAATAGGAGAGCTGCTGGATGCGGCAGGTTGCCTTAGCAATGCAGTGTCCGGACTAAGCCGGAGTCCATCTTCTTTTGCGGGTATATTTCACCCGAATTTCTGCCGCAAATCGGAGCTGCTGGGCCGTTCTGACCAGAGACGCCTTTTTCTGGAGAAAAACATGAAACGTATTGCTATGTTGATGGGCTTGTTGTGCCTGGCTGGGGTATTGTCTGCCGAAGAGAATACGCTGCCTAAAGTTGTTCGCGTGGTAGGAACTTCGGAAGTAAAGGTGGTTCCTGATCGTGCCGTAATTGATATTGGAGTGGAGAAGCAGGATTCGAGGGCTACGACTGCCAAACACGCAGAAGACACGGCCATCCGGAAGATTCTAGCCAGCTTGCGGGCTAACGCGATTGATGAGAAGGACATGCAGACGACATATCTTTCGCTCCAACCTCGCACGATCTACGTAAAAAAGGTGCGTACCTCATACTTTGTTGCCGAGCAAACACTGACCGTAACGGTGCGCGATTTATCAAAGCTGGATGGAATTCTGGAATCGCTTGTGCAAGCGGGAGGAAACCGGATCGATCAAATCTCGTATGAGGTTAGTGATCTAAGGAAATACCGCGATCAAGCGCGAGACCTGGCAGTAAAGGCCGCTCAGGAAAAAGCGGAAGCACTCGCTCGGGCTGTGGGCCAGAACATCGGTAAAGCGCAGACAATCGAAGAAGTGAATGACACAGCATATGGCTATTATGCCAATTCGACATTAGGAATGGTGAAAAAAACCAGATCACCAGCTCCGTCGATTGCTCTTGGTCAGAAGACAATTACGGCGTCAGTGTCGGTTGCATTCGATCTGAACTAACAGATTCCTCCTAAGATGCGGGAATTGCGGCATTTCATGTATTCTTTCCACAGTTTTCTTTTAATTGCAGGTAAGGAGAATCAATGAGGGCAAGGACTATATCGGCCTTATACAGCGTTATTGCCGTGGCTGCGGCCAGCATTCTTATGGCAGGTTGTAACAGCCCACACAAAGAGTTTGCCTATGTGGTTGGGCAGGGCACGAATGAAGTATTCCAATTTAGCGCCAAGAGCAATGGCACGCTGGTGCCGCTGGGCACGCCCAACTTTCCCGCCGGCTCAGATCCCGTGGCACTGGCCGTTCATACTTCCGGCGACTTTCTCTATGTCGCGGACTTTGCCGGTAATGACGTAACGCAGCTGGTTATCAACAAAGGCAACGGTGAACTCTCCGTGCCGGTGAGCACCAGCGTGATTTCGCCGGTAAACCCCATCAACATCTTTAGTGTCGGGACCAATCCGGTTGCAGTTGCCATGTCTCCTACGGCGCCGTTCTTGTATGTGGCCAACCAGGGTTCCAGCAATATCAGCGCCTTCACTGTCGATCCCGGCAGCGGCAGCCTGAATGCGATTGGCACTTTTGCTATTACGCCGGCTTCAAACCCGAGTTCCATGGCGATTTCTCCCAAGGGCGATTTTCTGTTTGTGGCCAATTCCGCGCAGGCTACAGTCGCCTCTTTTGCGATTGGATCAGATGGAACTCTGACTGCAGTGGCGGGATCGCCGTTTTCCGTAGGCGCTGGCGCTACACCCAACTCCATTACCGTAGAAAATTCAGGACGGTTTCTGTACGTGGCAGATCCAGCTCAAAACGCGGTGCTTGCCTTTACCATCCAAAACGGCGCGCTTGCGCCGATCAACGGATCGCCTTTTGCGGCTGGCACGCAGACAAGCGCCGTGGCCGTTGATCCGCAGGGAGTCTTCCTGTTCGCTGCGAATACAGGCTCCAACGACGTTTCCGCGTATGGCATTGACGCCAGCACGGGAGCGCTTGGCCCGATAAAAGGTTCTCCATTTGTCACCGGGGGCACTGCGCCTACAGCGGTGGTGGTGAATTCAAACACCTCGGTTTTGTATGTTACGGACCAGGCTACGCATGATATTGCCGCCCTGGCCATTCTGGCAGATGGTTCATTGCAGCCGGTGAAAGGCTCTCCATTTGGAGTTGCTGCCGGTGGGGTCGCAATCACGCTGGCTAAAGAATAAAGGAATAGTTCGCTTCTGGAATTTTCATTCGAGATCTAACGTGGGCTGATTTAGCAAAATCGCAGTCCTCACGCGAAAGTCCCAGACCAGCAGGGCATTGCCTGCATGGCACTCCTGGTGCTTGGTAGCTGTTCAAATCCTGTGTTACACAAACAGCTACGATGGAGTCGGTGTATCAGGACGAAGAGGTCTTGCAGGAAGCGGTACTTACGCCACAAGACCAGATCAGGCTGCAGTGGAGACAGCAGTCTGGCTTTATTCCTTTCATCCGGCAAAAAAATGTAATCGACCAGAACGCTGAACTGGTGCCTCATGCAGGCATAGCGTCACTGCGGGGCTGGATTCCGCCGCGCATGTTTGCGTTGCAGGGGTTGGTGCTGCTTTCACTGATCGCTTCACTGCTCAACTGGCAGATAACCCGCCACGCGGGCAAACTGGAAGACCAGATCACGGCCATGCAGGCGAGCGTGCAGACGGAGATCGACCGCCAGCAGGACATCATTGCGGCTACAGAGGCGGAGATTGCCAGGATTTCCCATTCAACTAAGAGCACGTTCAAGCTGCATCTTTCAGAAACGCCCATGACGCGGAATGAAGCGCTACAAACGTTGAACAGCGCGCTGGATGAATCGCAACGCTCAGAAGAGCAATACAAAGAAAAGATGGTCGCGCAAGAGCACAAGCTGCGCGCCAAACAGTCGGCGTTGGCGATCGCGAATTCGGGCACGCCATTGATTTTCTCTCTGGCGCTGGTGCTTGCTGCGGGTTTTATCGGTCAGGGCGGCCAAAAGGATTTTTCCCGCAGCCGCCAAGCCAGACGGCTTACCGATTTCTATCTCTACTTTGCCGCCGCGGAAGGGCTCTGGCCCAATCTGGTGTTGCTGGTCTTTCTGCACGTGGCGCTCAGCCGCAGCGCGTATGGCTTGAGCGGCGTTTTTGAGAGTGTAGGCCCGCTCTTCTGGGCGGTCTTTTTCATCGGATTTTACTTCCTGCTGCTGCGTTACTTTGTCGTGGTCGCGCGAGATATGTATCAGGCAATGCAAATCCGGCGTCCGGCAAACGAGTGGAGCCCTGGAAATAAAATGCTGCTGCGGATCCACAATAGCTTTTTGGTTGTGTTTGTGGGGATGGAAGCTGCGTTTCTTGTGCTGTGCTACGCACTCTATTTCGCGCAGAACCATCTGGCTTAGGTGAGCCGCGACAACGGGAATGAATTGAACCTGCTTTCCGCCCCTTTTTTATTCGCGTTCCTCACGTACATTCGCAGCTAAGTTTCTTCTGCCGCTTTCTGCAACAACTCCCACGCTTCCTGCACATCTTTCCAACTAGTTTCCAGATTGCCGATTGCCAGCCGCAACGTGAGCTTGCCGTTCAGCACGGTGCTGGCGATGAACACCCGGCCTGAGGCATTTACTTTTTCCATGATGGCGCGGTTCTCGTCGTCAGAGCCTTTATAGCGAAAGCAAACGACGGAGAAAGGCACAGGGGCAATGCGCTCAAACTTGGGGTGTGCATCCACCAGCGCGGCAAAATCTTTTGCCCACTGGATATGCGAGCGCAACATGGATTCAACGCGTTCGCGGCCAAAGTAGCGCATGACGTACCAGAGCTTGAGAGCGCGAAAACGATGGCCGAGCGGCACGCCGTAATCCATCAAATTGTGGGCGCGTGGATCTTCATGGGTCTTCAGATATTCGGGTGTAAGCGAAAAGGCGCGGCGCAAAATATCTGGCCGGCGCGTGTAAAACGCGCTGAGATCAATGGGCGTGAGCAGCCATTTGTGCGCGTTGAATACCAATGAATGCGCGCGCTCAGAGCCAGCCAGAATATGTTTGTGCTCCGGCAGGATGGCGGCAGCTCCGGCATAGGCGCAATCCACGTGCAGCCACATGCCATGCTTCTCAGCGACATCAGCGATCTGCGGCACAGGATCGATACTGGTGGAAGAAGTTGTTCCTACGGTCGCCACCACGCAGAACGGTCGCTTGCCCGCGCGCTTGTCATCTTCAACCATTTTTGCCAGCGCATCGGCGCGCATACGGAACTCAGAGTCTGATGGCACCTTGCGCACGTTCTTCTGTCCTACGCCAACGGCAATCGCGCCTTTCTCAATGGAAGAATGCGACTGGTCAGATGTGTAGAGCACGAGATCATTGCGGCTTCCTTCGGTGCGCGCCTCCGGAGTAACCATCTCTCTTGCGCAGACGATGGCGTGCATGCTGCTGGTGGAAGCCGTGTCATAGACAATGCCAAACCATTCGTCAGAAAGCCCAATCCACTGCCGCAGCCAGTCCAACGCGCGCTGTTCCAGTTCAGCAACGGCGGGCGAGGTCTTCCAGTGCAAGCCGTTGGTATTGAGCGCAGCGGCCAGCATCTCACCCAGGATGGCCGGCGTTGATCCGGTGCAGGCAAAGTAGGCAAAGAAGCGCGGATGGTTCCACTGCGTTACTGCCGGCATCACCAGCTGGTCAAAATCGCGCAGGATGGCATCAAACGGCTCGCCTTTTTCCGGAGCCGATGCAGGCAGAGAGTCCAGCAGATCACCCGGCTTCGTGCTGGCCAGGACCGGCATGTCAGCAACGGACTTTAAATACTGGGCAATCCAATCCACCGTCTCATGACCGGCGCGGCGGAAGTCTTCAACGTAGGTTTGCCAATCGGTTTCTTGTGTGGTGGCAGAGGCTGTCTTCTGATTCGTAATTTTGTGATTCGTAGTTTTTTGATCTGTAGTTTTGTTCATGCTCTTTTTCTTAGGACCCAAGTTCGCGAGCGATTTCCCAGTGATGTCCAAAGGGATCAACGACGCGGCCCACGCGCCAGCCGTGCATATCCTGTACGGGAACAACTTCTTTAGCGCCGGCTTGCACGGCGCGTTTAAAGGAAGCGTCAGGATCGGCGACGCTCAAGACCAGGCGCACGGTCCCGCCGCCCAGCGATTCAGGGCTGAAATTTTGGTGTTGCGGCGATTCATCGCCCAGCCAGAACTCTGCGCCAGCCACGGAAAGGCGTGCGACCACGGCCCCGTCTGGGGCGTCAATGCGGAAGGCCTCCGTCGCGGCGAACGCTGATTTATAGAATTCAATGGCCTTCGCGCCATTGCGCACGGAAAGCCACGGAGCGATGGTGCATTGATAGGCCTTATTGCTGGCAGAAGTCACGGGATGCGCTCCTTTCGTCAGTAGAAATCATATTAAATTCATTAACTTTCTTGACAACAGCGGAAAATCTAGACTACTATCCGCAGAGACATGCACGCCAGCCGATTTACTTTCGCGTTTACTTACCGCTACCACTTTACGGGTAGCGGCGACGCGGATTTGTGCTGACAATGCAATAAGAAGGTAGTCATCATAAATTACCGCAAGCCGCGATCCCCAGGGGTCGCGGTTTTTGCTTTCAGGAGTTTTTATGAGCCAAGCTTTTATGGGCCAAACCAACGGCACAGGTGCAAAAACGCTGGGAGACTGGCGGCAGGAAATTGATGCGCTGGATGTTGAGCTGCTGCGATTGCTAAACCAGCGCGCGGCGATTGCGGGTGAGATAGCGGCCATCAAGGTGGCCCTGGGGCTTCCAGCCTATGACGCCAGGCGGGAAGAGCAGGTGCTGGAGCGCGTGGCGGCGAAAAATGTCGGCCCTTTTAACGATGAGAGCGTGCGCGCGATCTTTCGCGGGATTATTCATGAGACGCGGCGGCTGGGGACGGAACGGATGCAGGGGCAGGGAACTGCGGTGTCTTCTGAAATCTCGAAGCGAAGAGAGGGAGCAATTGCGGGTGAGCCGATCTGTTCAGGAAAACGAGATGCGGTTGAATAGTGATCCCTCACCCGCGCGAACCTTCGTGGATGTGCTCGCGGCTTCAAAGCGCGGGTTCGGGATTGCAGAAGAAAGCAAATGCCATAACAGCTAAGTACTAATTACTAAATTCTGGGGTTATTCCAATGGTCATCAATATGGCGGCAGGCGCAACAGAAGAACAACTACAACACATTATCAATCGCGTGATTGAGTGCGGATTTCAGCCGCACATTACGCGCGGAGCAGAACGGGCGATTGTGGCCGCGGTCGGCTCAGGCGGATCGCGCAGCGCGCTGGAAGCCTTGCAGGCCGCGCCTGGAGTGGACTCTGTGGTGCCTATTGCGCATCCGTTCAAGCTGGTAAGCAAGCAGACCAAGAGCGGGCGAACTTGTGTGGACGTTGGCGGAGTGCTTATCGGCGGAGAAGAGGCTGTGGTGATTGCCGGGCCGTGCTCGGTGGAGTCGCATGAGCAGCTCTTTGCAACAGCGCACGCAATAAAAGCGGCGGGCGCTACGTTATTGCGCGGTGGTGCTTATAAGCCACGCACCTCGCCGTATGACTTTCAGGGATTGGGCATTGAAGCGCTGCGGCTCTTGCGCCAGGTCCGCGATGAAGTTGGCTTGCCGGTGGTGACCGAGGTGATGAGCACCAATGATATCCAGCTCATCAGCGATCACGCCGACATGCTGCAAGTGGGCGCGCGCAACATGCAGAATTACGATCTTCTGCGCCAGCTTGCCAAGTGCAAAAAGCCGGTGCTGCTCAAGCGCGGGCCTTCCGCAACGGTCAAAGAATGGCTGCTCGCTGCCGAATATCTGCTGGCCGGCGGCAACTCAAACGTGGTGCTGTGCGAACGCGGCATCAAAACCTTTGATAGCGAGATGACCCGCAACACGCTCGATCTGGCAGCGGTAGCGCTGGTTCGCGAGCTTTCACACCTGCCGGTAATTGCCGATCCTTCACACGGGACAGGGAAGCGCGAACTGATTGCTCCCGCCAGCCGTGCCGCGCTGGCGATTGGTGCGGATGGGCTGATTATTGAAGTGCATCCATGTCCGGAGCGTGCGATGTCGGACGGTGCTCAATCACTTAATCTGGAGGAATTCGCCAGGCTGATGAAGGGCTTGTGCGCGCCGATACGTTCGATAGCAATGTGCGCGGCCGTCGCTACCGCGGGCTAAGTTTTGAGAGCTGCGGATGCGTGCTTTACCGCAACTCCCAAACCTCCACGCTCCCGCTGCTGTCTCCTAGCGCAACCAGCTTTCCGTCCTGCGAGACAGCTATTGCCTTGATGCTCGTCATGTCCGTTGCGAAGGCGCGTGTCTCGGCTGTGCCGGGAGAAACAATGCCAGCAATGCCGTCGCTGTTGGCCATTACAAAGCCGTCGCGCGTCGGCGTTATTGCGTACACTGTGTCTACGCCCAGGTTGGGCAGTGAAGGAGCGTTTCCACTGGCGTTGCCGCTTGAGTAGATAGCCTCGCCTATTGCCGACCATCGTGCCATCATCTTGCCGTCTCGCGAAGGCACGCATTTGTACGGATCGCCGCAAACGCCGGGAAAACTTCCCAGTTCGCGCCCTGATTCCAGTTCGCGCACCGTGAATCCGTTTGCTGCTTTGGCCATTACCAGCC
>DASRDW010000317.1:0-7518 GCA_035652415.1 Candidatus Angelobacter sp.
CCCAACATCGCAATGACCAACTCCAGCCCTGGCTTCACCACTACAACTGGCATCGGCCTCATGGTAGTCTCAACCATGCTCCTCCTATCAGTCGCTCTGGCCTGGACAGCAACAACCTCTTGAGACTCCACAGTTAGCCCAGCACGTCCGCGAGGTGGGCTTGCCGCTCCGAGCGGTAAGTGCTGGGTAGGTCAGAGAAACAGATTCTTCCTTGCGCCGCAGGCTAACGCGCAGCGCAGCGGAGCGCAATAAAAAACAAATTAGAATGTGCCGCACCTACGGGCGCTCACTACTTCTTCACACGTTTACCCAGGGCTTACTCTTCCGCTCCTTTTCGGGAGCTGCCCGCGCAAGAAAACGGCCATCCGACAATTTTTCGTAACTATAGGGGTCCCTCGCTCCCTACCCCATCGCACAAAAACGCGCGATGGAAGCCCCGTCCGCTCGGGATTTCAGAAAAAAGCAATGCTCAGAAATTAAAGCGAAAGCAATTCTTCCTGCTGCCACTCTGCCGTTGCAACTTTAGGCTCTTCGCAAAGATGAATGATCAGATTTTCCAGCACCAGGCGCTTGCTGGGAGGGTTGGTGCGCAGGGAAAAATCGGCGCGGGCGATGAGGCGCAGAGCGCGCGTGAGTTCACGGCGGGATTTATAGCGGCGGGCCTGGCGGATCACATCTTCAGCGGCAAAGGGCGGCACGCGGAAGCCCTGCCAGAGCGCCTGCCAGATGGCGCGCGAGTCGCGGACGTTCTTTTCCAGGATCACCAGCATCTGGCGGAAGGTGCGGGCCAGCATGTAAAGGTGCCCGATGGCGGCGTCATCGCCATCGCCGGTGAAGAGCAACGCGTCAAGCACGGCCAGGGCGCGGGTCTTATCTTTGGCGGAGATGGCGTCAGTAAGCTCATAAAGCGAACGCTGCTTGGCCGCGAGCACCATGGTTTCAACGTCGCCCAGCGTGATGTGCTTTTTCTCGCCGGTGAAGAGGATAAGCTTTTCCAGTTCGCGGCTTACCAGCATCATGTCCGCGCCCAGCGCATCGACGAGTTCGCGGGCGGCATCCTGCTCCACCTTCACGCTCTCTTTCTGCGCTTGATCGATCACCCAGCGGATGCCGTCGCTTTCATCCACGCGCGCCAACTCCACCATGCCGCAATATTCGCCCAGCGTCTCGCGGATGCGCTCATAGCGGTCCTTGTCCTGCAATTCCATGCGGCGGGCGTCAGCGGGAATGCTGATGTGGTCTGCCACAAAGATGAGCACTGCGGCTGGATTGGGATCTTTTACATAAGCCTCAATGGCGGCAAATTCATCCGCATGAGAGCCGCGGCCATAAAGCTCCTTGACGCCGCGAACAAAGAAGACCTGAAACGGCGCCATAAGTGAAGGCGTGCGCGCGCGGTCCAGAACTTCTGCGACGCTCACATCGGCAAGATCAAGGTCATGCAGGCTGAAGTCACGCAGGTCTGCGGGGACAAGGTGCGCAAGCAGCGCCTGGCGGCATTGATCGCGAAAAAAAACCTCGTCGCCGATGAGCACGTAGGCGGCGCGCAGCTTGCCGCCGGCGACCTCAGAAGAAAACTTTTCTGCCTGGGCAAAGCTGCGTCCGGAACCCCCGGCGCGAGAGCTTTTCTCGTGTTGGGGTGGCAGGCCGGAAGGCATCAGTAGGCCTCCAGAACGTCACTGACCAGAGTGCGGGCAAAATCCTGCGACATGCGCTGCAACGCCGGCGTTTCTTCTTCAAAGAAGCTCTTGACCTCGCGCGAGACCTGATATTCCTGGCGGAAGCTATAGTTCTGGTTCTCAAAAAAAACGCGCCCGCGATGGTCAGTAAGAGAAACCTTCATCGACACGGTGACCACGGCGCTGGAGATGCGCCCGCTCTGCGCGTCATAAGTGAGCGGCGCAGCCTGGGCGGAAACCACGGTGCCTTTGAGCACCAGGTCAGCGTCCTGGCCCGCGTTATTCACCACGTGATAGTGCGTGCGCGCGACCAGCTCACGCACAACGTCGCGGGTAAGTATCTGCTCAATGCGATACGTCTGTGTCTGGTTCACAAACATAGGCACAGCAATAGTGCTGACGTTCGGCGGCAGCCGCGTGGCTTTGCCCGCAACGTGATAACCGCAGCCGATGAGAGCGGCGAGAGCCAGCAGCGCAGTGATCGCAGGAAATAGTGAAACCAGCGGCTTGGTTAGATCTTTCTGAGCGATGATGAGCATCGCGCCGCGAATTGGGAGCCGGTTGATATGCAAACGCCGCTTCACTGGACCTTTCCGTGCGGCCGCACAGCGGCCAGCGCAGTGGCACAGTCTGCGGCAGTAAGAGCTGCGAGGCGAAGATTATCGACGGCGGCCCAGAGCCAGAAGCCGTTTTCATGGACAGAGTCGCGGCGCACCGCCACCATGATCTCATCCTTGCCCGCCACGTTCACGTTGCTGGGAGAATCGTCTGCTCCGCGCGCAAGCTGCACGTGCTCGCCGGCCAGAACGCGGGTGAGATCGCCCACGGCCATGGGCTGCTCCAGTTCGATATACACAGAAAATGTATGAGCGTGGAACACCGGCGCCTGTAACAGCGTGATCGCTGGCAATGTGGCGTTCGCGCCCAGAAGACGACGCAGATGGTTTGAAATGCGCTGCTGCGTAGCCTCAAGTGTTTGCGAAGAAGTTCGCCCATAGCGATCGATCATGTTGAATGCTACCTGCGAATCAAATACGCCTGTGGGCATCTGCTGAAACGATAAAAGATTTACAGTCTGCTGGTGTAACTCGTCCATTCCGCGTCGCCCTTGTTCAGAAACAGGCATGAAAACGCTGGCTGCCGCCGTGCGCAGCGGTCCTGCCTTGCCCGCCCTGAGCAGCAACAACGCCAGCACTATGGCAGCCGGATGCGCGGTCACAATTGCGCTTGACTCCAGCGTAAATTGCAGCGGCTGGGCCAGCTCGCGCTCAATCCACGGAGCACTCACCGGAACGCCAGGCTCGTTCTCCAGCGCGTAGGACATATCAACAATGGCGCTGCCGGCCTCGCGCGCCAGCTTCCAGTTGCGGCGGGTAAACTCTTCTTCTGACGCGAAGAAGGTGAAATCCATATTGGTCAGCTCGTCGCGGCCCACGGGCTGCACCAGAGCCACCTCGTCCTGCACCTGCTCCAGCTGGCCCAGCGATTCATCATCATCCAGCAGCTTGATGCCGGCGGTGGGGAAGTTGCGCTCTTCCAGCACTTCTTTCAGTTCTTTGCCCTTAAGGGTTGCCGCGCCCACAATGGCCACGCGGAAAAGGTTCTGCGTCTCAGTCTTCATCATCGGGATTCTGGAGCTTCATTATAGGCCTGTGGCGCGGGTTCCTGCGGCTTTCGCCGCAAGCCATACGATACTCGCGTAAAGACCCCGCTCAGCATGTACGTAAACGCTATGATGAAGAGCATGTAGTGGTGGAACGCGAACAACAGGCCGAAAAATGCGCAAATCAGGATCAGGATCTGAAAAGGGTGGCGACTGCGCAGGTTCAGGTCTTTGAAACTATAAAAGCGCCAAGTGCTCACCATCAGGAACCCAACCATCAGCAGCAGGACGATCCACAGCGGCGCAAGAGGCAAATAGAGAATCGGTTCGCCTCTAAAAAGGTGGACCGTTGAAGCTATTACGCCTGCACCGGCAGGAATCGGCAGGCCTACAAAATATTTTCTGCCCGGCCGTCCTGGGTTTGATGGTTGCGGATTTACCTGAATATTGAAGCGGGCCAGCCGGCTCGCCCCAGCCACCAGGAAAATAAAAGTGGCCAGCAAACCAAGTTGCAGCGTGCGATCATGCACGCCTGGAAACGCGGACCGCGGCAGTTGATGAAAGCCCCACAACCACGCCAGCACTGCCGGAGCAACGCCGAATGTAATCACATCCGCCAGCGAGTCAAACTCGCGGCCAAAAGCGCTGGTGGTGTTGGTCATGCGCGCAATGCGCCCATCCAATCCATCTGCCACCACCGCAACGCCAATCGCCAGCGCAGCATAATCAAAATGCCAGGGCTCCGTGGGTGAGCCTAGCACTGTCTGCGTCAGCGCGTAATATCCAGCGCCGATATTGGCCGCCGTAAAGAGTGAAGGCAGTATGTACATGCCTTTGCGCAGCCGGCGTTTTTCAGGCGGGTGCTGGTCATCCCAGCGGCGCATTTGCCCAGGTATTTTCATCGAAGGGCCCCAGTGCGTTCACGCGTTGGTGTAGAAGCGGAATTTTGTGGCACGGCCACCCGGGCCAGCACAGTCGATGCTCCCACTACATGGTCGCCGACCTTTACCCTGATCTCCGCCGGTTGGGGAAAAATCACATCAGTACGAGATCCGAACTTAATCAACCCAACGCGCTGTCCGCGCACCAGCGTTTCACCCGGTTTGTGATTGAAAACAATACGCCGCGCCAGCACACCGGCAATCTGCTTGAACACCACCGTCATTCCCTCGCCTTCCACGGTTACGATGGTCTGTTCGTTGTTTGCCGCTGAAGACTCGCTCATGGCGTTCCCAAACTGGCCTTTCTGGTACACGGCGCTCTTGATCACCCCGCTGATAGGTGAGCGGTTCACGTGCACGTTAAACACATTCAAAAAAATGCTGATGCGCGTACAAGGGACTCCATTCAACTGCGTGGCAGAAACATCAGTCACCTTGCCGTCAGCCGGAGAAACAATCAGCCCCTCGCCGCTAGGCACAACCCGCTCTGGATCGCGGAAAAACCAGAGAAAGAAAGCCGCCAGCAACACCGGGAGCAGCACAAGAACAGCCGAGTGCGTCAGCCACCAGATCACAAATGCGACCACCAGCATTCCCAGGGCGTAATAGATTCCATCACGAACCATGCACTTCGATTATAGCTATTATCCCCTTTGGAAATATGAAGTTATTAGGAATCGTTGTCTATTTAGGCGCTGGCTAATGGCATATCTTTCGGCAGAAAAATGACTTGTGGACTTGCACAAGGAGGACTCTGTAGATTTTTTCTGTAATTCATTCAGCAGTTTTCCCGATCAACCCTATATTTTTAGACCTTCAACCGACTCTACTGCTATGAGAGGCAAGTTCATCCGTAAAATTGCTGATAAATATAAGGGGCATGGACCCGGAAGCCATGCCCCTTTAAATTTTTGCGCTTAACGCCTTGGGCTGAATCTTTCCCTCTGATCTAGCTCTTCCGTAAAACGGTGGCAAAATACAAGCCTCTCCTCGCAGGTAATTGGCCCGCATAAGGAGAGGCTGATCTTTTGGGTTCCCTGGTTACGCTACCTGAGTTTGCCCGCGCTTGTACTCCTGCTCAATCAACTGCATCTGGTCTTTTAAATGCAGCTTGAGCTTTTTAATGCGCACCTCTTCCAGCTTTTCATCTTCAGTGAGATATCTTTTTTCGATGAGAGTGTGGAGGCGGTCGCTATGTTGACTGTGTTCCTGGGCCAGCCGACGAAACTCTTCGTGGCTGGCAAGAAGCTGTTCGCGAACGGAATCTACCATCCGGAAGAACCTCCTGCAAAGTTCTTTCACGGAAAGTTAACATAGCGCCAGAGCTGGTTCAACGGAAATTCAGTGCCATTATGGAAAAATAAACTTCAAGATCAAAGCATCCTCTGTCGGGTTCTGATAATAAGCCTTCCTCCGGCCTGTCTCCACAAAGGCCCATTTCTCGTAAAGTGCTCTGGCAGCAAGGTTTGACTCGCGTACCTCAAGCCAAATTTCCTGTCCGCCCCGGCTGCGGACCAGCTCAAGAAACTCACCCAGCAGCCGTGTGCCCAGCCCTCGCCGTCGCGCCGTGCCGTTGACGGCGATGTTCTCTATCTCGCACTCCTGGGCAATCTGCCTTCCCACAATAAATCCAACAACTTCCGTGTTCTCCTCCACCACCAGCGTCAGGCGCCTGTGCAGCGTTTCCGGTGCAAAAAGCTGTACGTATTCATCCTGGTTCCACTGGGCCGCCGTCACCGAATGGGCGGCAATTTCCACAAGCCGGGGGATATCTGCAGCGCAGGCTGGACGCACGCGGACCATCTCACCGCGTCCCTTTGAAAAAGATTTCGGCATCTGAGCGGCGCAGATAGTTGGCGTCCAGCGCTTCCACTATGACGGTTTCACCGGCAAATAATTTGCCTGCGCCGATGCGCGCAATCATCTCGCTCCCCGGCCGCTCAACTATGCTTACAGCACAGTGCAAGCCCGCAGCAAGCTCGGCGATTGTTGTCTCATTCGTGATGAGCCACACGGATTCTTCGCGTACCAGAGCAGCCAGAAAGTCCTGTTGTGTTAGCAGTTCTTCTCGCTCTTTGAGCAGTGACTGATCTGACTTTTCATACAGACCTAAAAAAACTTCTTTTCTTCCTGCATCCAGCGCGGCTGCGATCTTTCCATTGTGCTCAGAAAGCGCTGCCAATGCTTCCAAAACAGAAACCGTCGCAATCGGCTTGTGCAGCGTCTCTGCCAAGCCTTTGATCGCGCTCAGGCCCACGCGCAAGCCGGTGAATGATCCCGGCCCGGAAGCAGCAGCAAAGCCGCCGATATCTGCCGCGCGATATCCATGCTTGCTGAGCAGCGCAGCCACGGTGGGAATAAGCTGCGCGGAAAAAGTCCCGCCCGCAATCGGCGCAGACTCAATCAGGCGAAAGGATTTTTCATCGGCTTCAGCCAGCGTAATGCCGCCGGATTGTCCAGATGTGTCGATGGCGAGGATGAGCATTTGTTTTTCTGTAAATCCCGAAGCGGAGCGAGGGAGCCCTATGACCAGAATAAACTACACGGGCTATGAAGCGGGTTGCTGATGAATGGCGATTTACGCCAACTGACCATAGAACATCGGGAATCGAAGGCTTTACATGCCCCTGACTACATCAGATACTTGGCTCGGTGTTCGGTGTCTATTGCGAAGAATGCAAATTTGGCCGCAGAACGGATGGTTTTTAGGGTTGCGCCGTGTCTTGTTTACCAAGAGCGCATTTGCTGTCCTGGCAATCGTTATCTCTGTCATCCTAATCGTTGATTTCATAAGCCGCCCTGACCCTGCACGGCTTGAGTGGGAACAATACAGCGCTTACTCCGCTTATTTGTTCAATGTATCGCTAAATGAAGCCCCATTGCCTGTCCAATGCTCGACAGACCCAAGATACACAGGCGGCAATGCGTATGCAGAAATTCAGCAGTACTTCGTGTCAGACCAAACCATATCTGCACTCGCGCAACCATCCGCATTTGGGGGTGTCGTTTTACGGAAAATGGAGACTCCATATGTGTCAACGGCAGTGTTTAACAACTTCTTCAATCGCAACCTGGAAACGGAGAAACTCACAAAGTCATTTTCTGGTCCCAAAGCTGGCCGGCTTGAAGTGGTACATGCGCTGCCTGACCTGTCGGCAGCCGAGCATCTGACACTCGAGGCGAAGCTAAGCAAGGTCGGATTCAATCGCGATTTCACTTGGGCAATGTTCTACGCGGAGACCTCCTGTGGCGGCATTCGTGGTAAGGAGTATGTGTATATGAACAAGGCGCTCTA
>DASRDW010000318.1:0-6179 GCA_035652415.1 Candidatus Angelobacter sp.
CCAATCAACCCGCCATGTCCGGGAAGGCCTGGAGCACGACGGCATGACGCTGGAGAGCCTGCGCCAGTCATGGCTGAGCGTGAGCCCAATGGCGTACTTTGATAAGTACGCGCGCTTCCCTAAGAAGAGCCTGCTGATCTATGCCCGTTATGACCTGACGTTTTTACCGGAGCTCTCACGCCAGGCAGAAGACGGCTTCCGTAAATACGGCGCCGATCTCAAAACCGTTATCCTGCCGTGCGGGCATTACACCACGGGCGAAACGCCGTTCAAATACATGGATGGCTATCACATGATTAGATTCCTGCTGAAAAACTTATAGGTTCCCGGCCTGCATTCAGCAGGTCACGATTTTTTATTCCGGTGAGAGCACCACATCAAACCCTGAGATGAAAATTTCCTTCCAATAAGACAAGAATGTTAAGGAGCTGATGATGAAGGTGCTGTCATTTCTGGGAGCAGTAGGTCTGGGTATTTTTTCCGGCGCATGGTTGGTTGCATTGCAAAAGCGTGGACAACAGAAGAGATCATTGGTGAACATCAATGAAGCCAGCCAGGAAGAACTCGCGAGATCGCTTGGATTGCCGCCTGAAATAGCGGAGCGGATTGTGGAGCACCGGCCTTATCCCAGCAAAATCGATCTGCTGGGGCGCATGGTTGTTCCAGAAGAGGTTTATATCGCCATCAAAAATCGCATCAGCTACAAGGCATCATAAAATTCGGGCGACTTTGGCCTCTATTACTTATTCTTCCATACTGGCTTGCGCTTTTCGATCACTGCGCGCAGGCCTTCCTGCACATCTTCAAGATTCATGAGTTCGTTCAGGTAAAGGTCCTGAGAGGTCTTCATGGCCTCTTTTAGCGGACGCCCAATGGAGCTGCCGATCACGCGCTTGGTTACTTCCAGCACTGGGCCACTGAATTCAGAGATACGTGCGATCAAAGACTCTACGTGCTTTTCCAGGTCAGCTTCCGGCACCACCTTATTTACGAAACCGAAATGCAGCGCATCTTCAGCCGATAGGGCCTCACCTGTCAAAATCAATTCATACGTCTTCTTGGTGCCGATGAGTTGCGGCAGCATCACTGCGGCAAACGGAGGAAAGACGCCGAGCTTAACTTCAGGCTGCGCGAACTTGGCTTTGGGCGTTGCCAGCACTACGTCAGCAAAGCCCACAAGCTCTGAGCCTGCGCCAATGGCTGGGCCGTTCACCACCACAACTACAGGCTTTGAGATATCGACCATCGCCTGAAAGACGCGAGTGAACGCGTCCAGCGTCTGGAAGACGCGGTCCGGGCGCGAATCCTCCAGCGATATGCCGGCGGAAAACGCCTGCTGCCCGGATTGCAGCAGAATGGCTTTAACATCGGCGCGGCCGTTGAGGCTCTCAATGGCCTCCGCCATTTCTTTCATCATGGGCACGGTCAGCACGTTGTGCGGCGCGTGGTTCAGCGTGAGCCGGGCAATGGAATCGATGACCGAAAACTGGATGAACTTATAAGTCGGCGCCGGGACGCGAACATCGCCGGTCAGATCGGCTTCCGCTTCATGCACAGGCCGTGTGGCCATACTCACCTCTGGCAAAAATTCATGGATATGCGAGCGTGATTATCCGATGAAAAGCTGTCCTGCACAAGCCGCTATACGCCTTATGGACACTCGCAAGTGCATATTCCATGCGCTTCTCCCGAAAGGTCTTGGCCTTTCGGGTTGCCGCCTTGAGTAGAATGATCCTTATGAAAATTGCTTTGGGCGCTGACCATGCCGGTTACGAATTGAAAGACCAGATCAAACAGCATCTCCGGGAACAGGGGATCAACGTGAGCGACGAAGGCACTTCGTCGCCGGAGTCGGTCGATTATCCTGACTACGCTCGCGCAGTAGCCTTTGAGGTGAGCCAGCAGCGCGCCGACCTTGGCATTCTGGTCTGTGGAAGCGGAATCGGCATGGCGATTGCCGCCAACAAGGTGCATGGCATACGTGCCGCCAAGGTGGACACTGAATATGAAGCGCAGATGAGCCGCGAACACAACGACGCCAATGTGCTCACGCTGGGAGCGCGCATTTTAAGGCCGGATGAGGCCCTGCGCATCGTGGATAAGTGGCTGGCCACGCAATTTGCCGGTGGAAGGCACGAACGCAGAGTAGAAAAGATTGCAGCAATCGAAAAAGAAGAGGACAGCCCAGCTACTGCAAGATAACGTCTAGTGCGCTACATCTAAATCAGCGACATCTTTCGCAAAAACAAAGGGCACAAGAACTAATCTTGTGCCCTTTATATATTTTGCGGTTAATTGACGTTAGTCGCCAAAAACCTCTTCCTTCTTCTCTTCCACAGCTTCGGTTTTTGCAGGAGCAATTGAGCCGAGCGGCACGAATCCACCCTGCGGCTTGGGCTCCTTCAGAATGTGCTCGCGATAGAGCGCTTCCATGCGCGCATCTTCCGCAGACTTCTTCAATTTCTGGTCGCGGGCGCGCAGCTTCTCTTCACGGGCAGTTTTCGCAATGCCCAGATCATCCAGCGTGTGGTTGCGTTCAGCGTGCACGTGCTCGTCATTCAGCTTGAGCTTGTGCGCGCTCTGGTTCAGTCCCACGGCCTTGCCGCCGGCAAAGATCTCATGCCGTCCGTGCTCTTCATACCACTTGGTGAGCGTGGCCGTCATGTGCATCTTCTCAATAATGTTGCGCCAGCCCACGCCGGTGTTGTAAGCGCAGAAGCTGATCTCACCTTCCTGCGTGGCGTAAGGGATAATGCACTGCTCGGTGCGGCGAAAATCGTAGTTGTAGAGGTCCTGGAACCACATGCCGGCGATGAACAGGAAGTTCCAGCGGTCAGTGCGGCGCTTCTTGATGTCATCAATCGTGCGATCGCCAGCGACGCTGCCGTATTTTTTGTCGGCCTTCTTGGTAGCGCCGAAAGTCTTGTCAAACTTCCTGAGCAGATCGATCAGTTTAAAGTGCTTCGGTGCCTGGAAAGGATCGTAATTCTTTGCCAGTGCCAGCGCCATGCCAAAGACCGAGAGGAATTTACCACGTCCGGCGTCATTCACCTTGGCTACGTCCTTGGCGATGTTGTCGCCGTTCAGGAACGCCGTAACTGGAACCGCTTCCTTGGTCTCTTTATCGATCATCACGGCCATGCCCACGCCGCAGTTCGGGTGGCATCCACAGCTCAGTTGTCCCCAATCCGCGCTGGGACCATGAATCAGGTCGGCCCAGTCAGAGAAGGTGGACATAAAGGAGATTGGGAACCAGTCGCGCTTAGGCTCGCCCAAACCAGTCTGGTTCTTCACGTCGTGCGCCAGATGGCTCAACGTGTAGCGTTGTGCCTGGCGGCGATCATTGGTGATCTCTTCATCGCGACCGGTGAATGAAACCGGCTGGAAGCTCAGGAAGCTGATGGTCTTGGGATTATCCAATGCAAACTGGATGATGCGTCCCACCTGCTCGTTGTTGATGCCGTTGATGATTGTCGTGACCGGAACGATATCAACGCCGTTTTCATGCAGGTTGTGGATGGCGCGCAGCTTCACGTCAAACAGGTTACCAACCTGACGGTGCGAGTTGGCGGCGTTGCCGATGCCGTCAAACTGCAGATAAGCGTAACGCAGACCAGCTTCAGCGGCTTGGCGGCAGAACTCGGGCGATTTGGCAAATTCAATTCCGTTCGTGGCCGCCTGCACTGAGTTGTAACCAACCTGGCGGGCGTAGCGCACTGCATCCAGGAAGTAAGGTGAGATCGTTGGCTCTCCGCCGGAGAACTGCACAGACATCTGGCGACGCGGCTTGATGGAGATCGCGTTATCCAGCATGGTCTTGATCTCTTCCCACGTCAGCTCATGGACAAAGCCAACCTGGTTTGCGTCCATGAAGCAAGGATCGCACATCATGTTGCAGCGGTTGGTCAGGTCAATCGTCAGGACCGATCCGCGGCCGTGCTTCACCGTGCTGGTGCCGTGATTGTGCAGCTTCTCGTCATTGTGGGCGCGAATATCGCGGCCCGGGAAAACGTCTTCCAGGTGCTTGAAAAATTCAACGTCAACTGCCATCACGTCTTCAAAATGGCCATGAAGAGGGCAGTCTTTCACCATCAGGATCTTGCCATCGCGCTCAATAATGGTGGCTTTTATCTCGCCGACTTTTTCATTGAGCAGGACTTCATGCGGCAATTTGCCGTCGACAATCTGCTGCCGTATTTCCGGCACGCACTTGGGGCAGAGCGAATCCGTGGAGCGTGGCCAGCCTAGCGGAGGTTTGGTCTTCTCCCACGATTTCAACATCGGCTTGTCTGACCAATTTGGCGTGAATGACGGCCGGGGCTTAATGCTGTTTACTTTTTCAAACACCGCCCATGCGCCTTTCGCGGCGACGGTCAGGGCTTTTTCTGCATATTTAACCGGCTTGTGCATTTGGTTGTGCCTCTCCTTGCGCCTCTTAAGCGCCCTCTTCCAAGCTATGCGACAGAAATAAAATGGGATATCAGTTCTCAATCATATTAAGCGCCGGGGCTCTTTATGATTAAGCATGTTTCCCTGAATGGGTGTAAATCATGGTTCAGCGGTGGCCTGCCGCATTAAGTGGAGACGGGCAGAAAGGCGCTAAGCTCTTGGATTTAAAAGCACAACTAAGGTTTTATGGTCTTCTCTGATTGCTGCAAAATGCTCGAATGATTCTTGTCCTGTACGGCTTAGTCATAAGCCCGCGTAAACTAGCCTCTGGATATGTCGAGCGTCCTCCGTGAAACCTCAGGCTACCTTTGGGTGGCACTTTGGCTGATCTGGCTAATAAGTGCGCGTACCGCCAAGCGCACCGTGCAAAAGCAGTCTCTCAGTTCGCGCCTGGTGCAGAATACGCCGGTCATTGTCGCATTCACCTTGCTCTTCGCTCACGATCTCTGGCCACACTGGCTTCGCCGGCAGCTGTTCCCTGAATCCGATACCACTCCGATGTGGATTGGTCTGGCGCTTACAGTAGCGGGATTAGGGTTTGCGCTCTGGGCGCGCTTTCGGATCGGCAATAACTGGAGCGGCACCGTAACGCTCAAGGAACAGCATGAACTGATTCAGAACGGTCCTTACGCGATTGTCCGCCATCCCATTTACACCGGATTGTTGCTTGCGTTCCTGGGTACGGCCATTGTTCATGGTGACGTGCGCGGCTTTGTCGGGTTCCCTTTGGTGGTGCTGGGCTGGGGATTGAAGATGCGTACAGAAGAAATGTTTATGGTTCAGCAGTTCGGCGATGCATATCTGGATTACAAGAAGCGCGTGAAAACCCTGGTGCCTTTTGTGGTTTAGAGCGGGTCTTGAGTGTGGTCAGTGAAGAGCTTGAGCGAGCATCTTCAGGTGCTAGAATCAAAATTTCAGCGGGAGACCATGGAAATGGAATCTGTGCGTACAGGTTTACGCCAGATCATGAATGATTTGCTGCGCACGCGTCCGGCAGAAGAAGCCGTGAGTTTGGCGTGGCCTCTGGTATGCGGCAAAGAGGTTGCTGCGCGCACACGTCCTTTGAGCTTTAGTGAAGGAAAGTTGATTGTGGCAGTGTCGGACGCCACTTGGCGCAACCAGCTTCAATCGTTTGCGCGGCGGTATATAACTGGATATGAAGGGCTGTTGGGGCAGGTGGTAAAAGAAATTCAATTTGAAGTGAAGCAGTCAGCATTCAGCCATCAGCCATCAGCCAAAGCAGATGCGCATTGATTGCTGTGGCATGTTTCACGATCGACCTTCCTGTAATTGCAGGGTTTAGAAGGATCGTCTCTGGTTGCTTAAAACCAGAGAGGGATCGTTTGTTTAGGGCCAAAAAGATCGACGGATTTTTACAAATAGTTTTTGCTAATGGCTAGTTGCTGAATGCTTCCTTTGCTGATCGCTGATCGCTGACCGCTGATTGCTCCCAATGAAAGTCACTGACAAAGACGTCGCTTACGTTGCCGACCTCGCAAACCTGGAGTTGACCGACCAGGAGCGCCAACGCATGATCAAAGACCTGAACTCGATTCTTGACTATATCGACCGGCTCAATGAGTTGGACACTACCAACGTTCCGCCGATGGCGCAGATCTCGGGAACTGTCGATAGCTCAGGCACGGCTCACGATCAAGCCATTAATCTTCTGCGAAAAGATGAGCTAATACCGTGTTTGCCACATGCGGAAGCGATGCAGAACGCCCCCG
>DASRDW010000319.1:0-11220 GCA_035652415.1 Candidatus Angelobacter sp.
GAAGAAGGCGGGGCTGCTGTTGTACTCAATGCAGTTGGCGCTGCAGACGGTGGGGCAGGTGACGTTTGGGCAGGTAAAGACGGGAGAGCTGGTGCGGGAGACGGTGGATGAGGACGCAGCACTCAGCAGTCAGCACTCAGCATTCAGCCAAAACCAACAGCAAAACCAGAACCAAACACCCACCACGGAGACACTGAGGCACGGAGAAGAAGAAAATGTGCCGCAGATAAACGCGGATAAGCGCAGATCAGAAGAAGAAGAGCGCCAAGGCTTACCACTGATGGGCACTGATGACGCTGATAAGGAACCAGGCTTAGCTGGGATGACTGTTGATAATCGCGGATTGGAGAAGATGAGAAAGCCGGTGGAGTGGAGGCCTCCGGCAGAGGTATTCAGGATGGACACGCGGGAAGGAATGGAAGCTTATGAGGCGAGCTTCAGGATGAAGATCAGAACATCGGGTGATCTGGTGATTGGGAGATCCGGTGATCGGACAGGCGATGCTTTACAGAAGCTTGACATCGCTCAAACCTGCGCCAATCTGGGATGATCTGGAATGCGGTGGGATGACCAGGAAGGGGGTAGGACGAAATTGCCAAGATTGCCGGAAATGCCAGCAGTGATGATTGAAGAGGAGTGAGAGTTCCAGTGATCGGGAAAAGGGGACGCGATTCGTAGGCACGAAGCAAGGATCTTTACCACTGATGAATACTGGGCATACTGATGAGGGGATAGATGTTTAAAGATGGTAGGGTTCCCTTGCTTTGCTCGGGATAAAAAAGTTTACGCGCCCATCGCCCCGCTTGAGCCCAGCGGCAGGAAATATTGCGTACCGCGGATAGGTTCGCTTACGCGGCGCAGCAGCTCTTGGAGGTCGGTGTGGCGCTCGACGAAGTCAATATCGTTGGTGTTTACCACCAGCAGGTCTGATGAGGTGTAGTGAAAAAAGAAATGCTCGTAAGCCTTGACCACTTCTTCAATGTAGTCATCGCTTACGGCGGTTTCACCGGCAAGGTTTTTCTTACGCAGACGCTTCTTTAGCACCTCCGGCGAGGCCTGCAGGTAGATCACAAGATCGGGCGCGGGCAGTTGCTGGCGGAAGAGCTGGTAATAACGGTTATAAATTTCCAGCTCCGGGTCACTCAGGTTGATGTAGGCGAAGATCTTGTCTTTTTCAAAAATGTAGTCGGCCACCACGGTCTTGCGCGAGTTTGGGCCAACGTCAAGGCGGTGCAGTTGCTCAAACCGGCGGATGAGAAAAGCAAACTGGGCCTGGAAGCCGGCGCCGCGTTCGCCCTGGTAAAAGGCCTTTAGAAAATGATTGTCCTCAGGCTCAATCACGCGCTGCGCGTTCAGCCGGTCTGCAATGATGTTGGCCAGCGTGCTCTTGCCCACGCGAATGGGGCCTTCCACTGCTATATATTGTGGTGGTTCAAAAAGCTTGGCCATGGGACACGGTTTGCCGGCTGGCTTGCAGCATATATCGGCGGACGCTTGCTCGCAATGTGCAATCAGTCAACAGGTTGTGGAAACTTTGTAGGCGAAGAGAAGAGTCTTGCGATGCAAGCAGTTATGAGCCGAAAGAATTTGGTGAATGAGTAATTTGGTAATTGAGAGCAGTCAACCGAAAGGCAATAGCGGTTGATCGACAGTTCAAAGCGGCAGGGTTTCAAAGCCTTGCTTAAAAACAACTCTTACCTCTGATGAACGCTGGAGAACACTGATAAGAAATAAAGATCAATTTTTTAGCAGATCTTAAATTATCAGCAGGTCCCAGGCGAAGCATTTGTTGTGCAGTATCAGTGCAAATCAGTGGTAAGTGCATTCGGCTGGCTGAATTTTTTGGGCAGGTCGGTTTTCAATTATCAAATTACCAATTTACCCAATTATTAAATCTTGAAAAATGCTTTTGCCTTTGATCTCCGTGTTCTCAGCGGCGGCTGCTAGCTACGCCGGATACGCCACCATGGCGCCGGAGTCGCAGCTTTATGGCCGCACGCTGACACACGGCGCAGATCCCGACCAGATAGCTCTTACCTTTGACGATGGACCCAATGATCCGCATACGCTGCGGCTGCTGGATGTTCTGGCGCAGCACAAAGCGAAAGCTACCTTTTTTCTTGTCGGGCAGTATGTGCGCCAGCGGCCAGATATTGTTCGCGCGATTTTAGCGGCAGGGCATGAGATTGGAAACCACACGTATAGCCATCCTAACCTGATTTTTATGTCGCAAGCGCGAGTACGCCAGGAGCTGGAAGATTGCAACAAAGCGCTTGAAGATACCTTGGGAGCAACGGTCTCATTGTTTCGTCCGCCGTTTGGCGGGCGGCGGCCAGCCGTTCTGAGTGTTGCTCGCGAGCTGGGACTGAAGCCTGTGATGTGGTCGGTGACTGGTTATGACTGGAATGCGACATCGGCAGATGCGATCCTTGGCAAGGTTGCGCCCAGGCTGAAATCCAGCCGTGCAGAGATTGTTCTGCTGCATGATGGCGGTCACTTGGCTTTTGGCACTGACCGCAGCCGTACCGTGGAAGCCACTCAACGGCTGCTGGAAATGCATCTTAATAAGAACTTTGTTTCTGTATCAATGCTGGAGGAGAGGCGAGTAAAGGCATAGCCCTTAAGGACTAAGGTGATTTTCATGCCCTACACAAGACACAAAGCTGCTTATAATTTGTTTGTGCGCCGGGTTCTCTCAAGCCTCGTCTGCTTCGCGTTTGCGCTGAGCCTTCATGCGTCTATCCCCGGCAATGCTGCCGCAAGATTTAGCCAAAGTTCAACCAGTTTTGATCGCCTCGTCCCATCCGCTGAACAGCTTCCGCTGACTGCTACTCCTGCTGACAGGCATTCGTTTTACGTGGAGTTTTATGGCACAGAGCAGTTGCCAGTCCGGGCTGAGCGGAAACCAGGGCTTTTTCATCGCTTTACCAGCGTGATTAAAAAGACGGCGCAGAAGGTAAATACGTTTCCGAACTGGCTGTAATTTTCAGCTTTAATAACTGAAGTACTGAGCGGTAGACAGCATTCAAACCGGGAAATCTGCACAATCTAGTAAAATTCCAATATGCTTCCATTCATTCGTGCCATTACTTTGGCCGTGCTCTCGGCATTGGCATTCAGTGCCTCAGCTATGGATGCATCGGTATTGAAGCCGCCTGCGGGAGCCAAGATAGCGGTGGTGGTGTTTGAAGATCTGGAATGCCCTGAATGTGCCAGCGCGTATCCGCTGGTTTGGCAGGCTGCTGACGCGCACAAAGTTCCTGTGATGTTGTATGACTTTCCCTTACCCCGGCACAACTGGTCGTTTGATGCTGCGGTTTGGGCGCGCTATTTTGATACTCAGGACACGAAGGCTTTCAAGCTTGGCAATGAGTTCAGGCGTTATATTTTCGCGAACCAAAAGCAGATTTCCCGCGAAAATCTCCAACAATGGGTGCAGAGATTTGCCGCCGAACACGAAGTCACCCTGCCTGCCATTAACGATCCTGATGGGAAGCTGGCGGCGAGGGTGAAGGCTGATTTCGCCCTCGGCCAACAAATTGGGGTGGAACATACGCCTACAATATGGGTTATTAGTAATAGCGCTGTTTCTCCGCCTTTGGTGGAGGAAGTAAAAGACCGTGAGCAACTCAGCCAGATGATGGATGACATGCTTAAGAAGGCCGCGCCGTCCGCAGCCGCTAAAAATCCGGCGGCGAAGGCGCTAAAGAAGAACGCTTTGGACCGCCAAGAAAAACAGATCGAGGGAGTTAAACGATGAAAACTTTTGCCAGGTATTTTGCGGCGCTTGCAGTTGCCGCCTTATCAATTTCCGCACACGCCGCTGATGGCTCGTCTTTAAAGCCGCCTCCAGGGGCCAGGGTGGCAATTGTGATGTTTGAAGACCTGGAGTGTCCGGACTGCGCTCGCGCTTATCCCGTGGTGTGGGATACGGCAAACGCACATCATGTGCCGGTGGTATTGCACGATTTTCCGCTGCAGATGCATCCCTGGTCTTTTGATGCAGCCGTTTTCGCCCGCTACTTTGATACCAAGTCTGAAAAGCTGGGCAATGATTTTCGCGGCTATATCTTTAAAAATCAAACGGAGATCAACAAAGGTAACCTGCGCCAATATGTTGAAAAATTCGGTAATGACAACAAAGAGCCGTTGCCGTTTGCTCCCGATCCGGAAGGCAAGCTGAAAGATAAGGTCATCGCTGATCGTGATTTGGGGACCAAGATTGGCCTGCAGCACACGCCGACAATATTCGTTGTTGGCGATGGCGGCCCAGCCACTCCGGCCGTGGAAGTGAATGATCGCTCACAGCTTGGGCAGATTGTGGATGACATGCTGGCCAAAGCTCCACCGGCAAAGAGCACAGCTAAGACTACAGCCAAAGCGCACAAGAAGACCACGCACTAAAATCGGCCCGTTCTTGCTGCAAGCACAAAAATGCCCCTCCTGCGCGGAGGGCATTTTGCTTCCCTGAATCGGTTGTGGAGCTTAACTTGCTTTTCTTAGTTCGCTCACCAACTCGTCATAATCAGGTTCCTGGCCAAGCTCATAGGTGCGTGAAAATAAAATCTGGCCTTCTTTATTCACGATAAATACAGCTCTGTCATTGATTCCCGGCAGCGGCTCTCCCAGACGGAGAATGCCATACTGCTGGGCCACGCCAGCATGGGGCCAATAATCGCTCAAGAGCGGATAGGTCTGCCAGCCAATCGATTTTTCCTGCCACGCCAGGTGGCTGTAAATTGAATCCGGGCTTATGCCCACGACCTGGGCATCGTGTTCGGCGAACTTAGGCAGGTATCTGCTGTACGCCGACATCTCATTGGTTCAGGTGGGACTCCAGTCCAGCGGATAAAAAGCCAGGACTATGTTCTTCTTGCCGCGGAAATCACTGAGCTTGAATTTGTGCTTTTGTTTTCCTGTAACCCCAGGAAGCTCAAAGTCCGGCGCTGTGTCTCCCGCTTTCAAAGCTGCCATTCGTTCCTCCAGGTAAAATAAGTGCGTCTGCCCTGTGGCAAAGAAACAACCATTGGAAATGTAAAGAGCATTATTTTATCGTGGTCAAATAATTTAAGACAGGGTAGCTTTAAGAAAACAGCGGTACGCGGCGCGGCATCGAACCGCTTTGTGGGTGGCAGATCGGGCGGCGCCGGAAGGCAAGTGGCAGTCGTCGCGACCAGGAGTAAAAATGTTGGGCTTCAGCGGTTACAATTACGAGCACTTTTCCCGCGAAATCTTCCATGATCTGGCGCAAACCTCATTCTCCGGTCCTGCGCCGGGTGAGCGCGCTCCAGACTTCCGCGCGACCTCGCTTGAGGGCGATTCGGTGCGCCTGAGCGACTTTGCCAAAAAGAAAAATGTTTTGTTGCTTTTTGGCTCAGCCACCTGTCCCATGACTGCCAGCTCCATCGGCGGCATCAATCAGCTTTACGACCGCTTCCGAGGCGATGACATTGAATTTCTCTTTGTTTACGTGCGTGAGGCCCATCCCGGCGAAGTCATTCCTGCTCACCGCTCCATGCGGGAAAAGACAGAAGCGGCTCGACTTTTGCGCGATGAAGAAGAAATGCAAATGCCCATCCTGGTGGATGATCTGCGTGGCTCCATTCATCGCAAGTACTCCAAGCTGCCGAGCCCGGCATTTCTTATCGATAAATCAGGCCGGGTGGCCTTTCTCTCTCTGTGGTCCAAGCCGGAAACCCTTGGTGAGGCCATTGAAGAGCTGCTGGAACTGCAGGAAGACCGTGGCGTGGACCACCTGATTGTTCATGGCGGCCAGGACCTCTCCATGCCAATGCCGTACAGCGCTCTCTCCGCATACCGCGCCTTGGAGCGTGGAGGTAAACAATCTCTCAGCGACTTCCGCCAGGCTCTGGGGCTGCCTGCTCGTGTAGCTCTCACAGCCTCGCATCTGGCCCGCCCACTGCTGGATAATCCCGGCCGCATCATGTCAATTGCAGCTCTCACCGCAGCAGTGCTCGCCGGAGGTCTCTATGCAGGCTTTGAGCTGCGCAAACGCCGGCTCGGCACTCGGCGTAATCCTTATCGCGCCTACGAAAAAGAAAAAGTTCGCGACACTGATACCAGCACAGATTACGGTGCGGTGGGAATTTGAACCACATCCCGAACGGAGTGAGGGATCGCTATTACTTGCGATAATTTTTTAGATGTTTGAGGTGCTGGATATTCTGTGGCAGCCTTAATTTGTCGCGACTATAGGGCTCCCTCGCTACGCTCGGGATTTATAAGAAGGACTGCTCTGCCGCTGCTATCGTCTTTTCGATATCGCTCTCCGTATGCGCCGCGCTCATGAAGATCGCCTCATACTGCGAAGGCGGCAGATAAATGCCCTGCTCCAGCATCGCGTGATGGAATTTTCCAAAGGCCTGAGTATCTGACTTGGCGGCCGTGTCCCAGTTATAAATTTCGTCCGGCTGGAAAAACCAAGTAAACATTGATCCCACACGGTTCGCCGTCATCGCCACACTTTTCTTCTTCGCCGCGGCAAGCACACCATCCACCAGTGCTGCCGTTCTGGTTTCTAATTGCTGATAGATCTCTGGATGCTGCTTCAATTCGCGTAGTGTAGCCAATCCCGCAGCCATCGCCAGCGGATTCCCTGAAAGCGTTCCCGCCTGATATACCGGCCCAACAGGCGCGATCATGTCCATCAATTCTGCGCGCCCGCCATAGGCTCCCACCGGCAATCCTCCGCCGATGATCTTTCCTAGCGTGGTCAGGTCCGGATCAATCTTGTAGAGCTCCTGCGCGCCGCCAAAGCTCAGCCGAAACCCGGTCATCACTTCATCAAAGATCAGCATCGCGCCTTGCTGGGCTGTGATGGTGCGTAAAAATCTGAGATAGCCTTCACGCGGCGGCACGCATCCCATATTGCCTACCACCGGTTCCACAATCACGCAGGCAATTTCATTTTTGAATTTATAAAAAGCCTCTTGGATGACTTCTTCGTTGTTGAATGGCAGCGCCAGCGTGTACTTTGCCTGCTCTTCCAGCACGCCAGCCGATCCGGGAATGCCCAGCGTCGCCACGCCCGATCCGGCTTTTACGAGCAGTGAATCGGCATGACCGTGGTAACAGCCCTCAAACTTGATGATGTAGCTGCGTCCTGTAAACGCCCGCGCCAGACGGATCGCCGACATCGTCGCTTCTGTCCCCGAGCTGACAAAGCGGACTTTGTCCATCGAGGGGAACGCCTCAATCACCGCCTCGGCCAGCTCTGCCTCTCGCGGTGTGGATGCGCCAAAGCTCGCGCCATCGCGATTAGCTTTCTCAATGGCCTCAACCACGCTCGGAAACGCATGGCCAAGGATCAGCGGCCCCCACGAGCCGATATAGTCGATGTATTCATTACCGTCAGCGTCCCAAATATGCGAGCCCTGGCCACGCACGATATATGGCGGCTCACCACCAACAGACTTGAATGCCCGCACCGGCGAGTTCACGCCGCCGGGAATCACCCGCGATGCACGAGCATGGAGTTCCTTTGATTTTGTGCGCTGCTTCATGAACTTTTGAATATACCGTAAGTTGGCGGCATCATGGATGATGAGGCTTGTTAGATCTTTCCTGCCACGCTTGATTGCAGATCCCCATCGATACAGCCCTTGCGTCATGGACACCATGAACGTCAGTAATGCCTTGGTTCCAGGCGAGTGAAGCTATCCTAAGTGTTACTAAATGAGGAGTTTTGTCCCATGAAGAACACTCTGGCCGCACTTGCGGTTTTCGCTTTTAGCTTTGCTTTCACTTTGGGTCTTGCCGCACAATCACGCAGCAAGCAACGCACCCAGGTTGTCATGGGCAATACCGGCCGGTCTGACCTGAACAGCACCCTGATCGATCTGGATCGCGTTTCACAGACCACGGAAAACGATATTGCCGGCATGCAGGTTCAAAACTGGAAATCGGGCTGGAAGACCGGCTTCATGAAAGACAACTCGCATACGCAGCAGGCGCAGCAGGCAGCGGGCTCTCTGCATCGCAACCTGGTCAATGCCATGCCGGGCCTTATTCATGACGTGCAAAACTCACGTGGCAGCATCTCCAGCACCTTCAAGCTGTATGACGATGTCAGCCTGGTCTGCGAGGCTGTGGATTCATTGATGAACGCCAGTGAAGCCTCCGGCCACAAGAACGATGCCGCGCCTCTGGTGGATGATTACACTGCGTTGACGCACGTTCGCCGCGCACTCTCTAACTACATCCAGCAGACTGCTGCAGCCTGGGAAACTCACGGCAGGACCGCTGCCTTTGTTACGCCCCCAGCACTGTACGGGCCTCGGCCAACCGCACCTTCTTCCACAATGCAGATAGTCGATGATCAGGGCGTCAAGAAGATCATTGTGGATGACACGGTGCCGGAAAAGAAGCCGGCACAAGCCGCTGCGCCCAAGAAAAAGACCGCTGCTGTTACACTGACCAATCTGGATTAAAGCTAATATTTGAGGACTGCGAAGGCCATTTTCTGGCTATAAGAAAATCTGTAACCAGATTACAATGAAGGACATCCTTCTTTGTTAGCGAGAAAGGCCTAATGTCCTCATTACCTTTTCCAATTGCCGCGTTCTTTGCCGGAATCATCTCATTTCTCTCGCCTTGCGTGCTGCCGCTGGTTCCCGGATATGTCTCTCTTATCTCTGGTGCCAGCGTAGAGGAGCTCCAGTCTAAAGACCGCAAATTATTGAATACAGTGCTTTTGCACTCAATCATGTTCATCTTGGGTTTTACCCTGGTGTTTGTGATGTTGGGTGCGGCGGCAACTACGGTGGGCCAGTTGGCCCGGGAATACAAGAAGCAGCTTACCTGGATCGCCGGGGTTGTCATCATTATTTTCGGGCTGCATCTTACCGGCATTTTCAAAATCAAGGCACTCTACGCGGATAAACGCCTGCACTCAGTCAAGGGCAGTAAATCTCCACTTGGCGCGTTTGTGATTGGCTTTGCCTTCGCCTTCGGCTGGTCGCCTTGCCTTGGCCCAATCATCTCTGCCATCCTGATTATGGCCGGCAGTACTGATACCGTTAGCAAAGGCATTCTGCTGCTCTGGATTTATTCGTTGGGTCTGGCAGTGCCATTCCTGATCACTTCGTTGCTGATCGGCAAGTTTTTGAATTTTTACGGACGGTTCCGCAAGTACCTTAATGTTGTAGAGATTGGTAGCGGCGTGCTCTTGATGGCGCTTGGAGTATTGATATTACTCGGCCGTTTTACACTTCTGGCCAGCCATTTGGCCTGGTTGAATAAGTTTTCTATGTGAGGTTTTTCTCGTGAATCGCAATGTCATCATCGTTTTATGTATCGTAGTTGGGATTACTATTTTGCTATTTGTGGGAAAGCGTGGATCGCGGCAGCAGCAACCCAACTCCAGTGGCCAGCCTGCGGATACTTCTGCTCTAGCCCCGGGCGCGGGTGATCCGCCCAGGGGATCAGTGGCCCCAAATTTCTCTTTGAAAAGTTTGCCTGATGGCAAATCTGTTGAGCTTTCTTCCTTGCGCGGCAAGGCTGTTCTGATTAACTTCTGGGCGACCTATTGCGGGCCATGCAAAATCGAGATGCCCTGGCTCGATGAATTGCAAAAGAAGTACGGCCCGCAGGGGCTGGAGATCCTGGGCGTAGCTATGGACGATAGCGACGAGAAGCCCATCATCGACTTCGCCCACAAAATGGGCGTCAGCTACCCTATTCTTAAAGGCAATAACAAAGTGGGTGATTTATATGGCGGCGTCGATCGCTTGCCTATCAGCTACTTTGTGGATCGCGATGGCAAGATAACCCATGAGATCATTGGGCTGGTGAGTGAATCCGATATTGAAAATGCAATCAAAGAAGCGCTGGCTTCCGGCAAGAAGGAAGCTTTGGCTTCCAGCAAATAAAGGACACATACCAGCACGATCAGGATCCGCCCCCGATCCCCGGCGATCGGATTTCTAAGTCTTTTTCCAGTTTTGAGGTTTGTGAATGAAACGAAGCATCATCCTGGCCGTTAGCGTCGTACTTGCTGTTTCCGGCTTGCTGCTGGCTAAATCTTCAGGGCTATTACAAAATGCGGCCAAGCCCAGTACAGCCACAGACGAGAAGGGCCAAACTCCTGATGCCCACTCCAAAGATAATTCTGCGCCAGCGCCTAACCCTCCAACGCCGAAGATCGGCGCTGCAGCCCCTAATTTCACTCTGGCCAACATGAAAGGCGATAAGGTCCAGCTCTCTTCTTTCAAAGGAAAAGCTGTAGTGCTGGACTTCTGGGCCACCTGGTGCGAGCCCTGCAAACTTGAAATGCCGTGGATGGTGGACCTGCAGAAAAAGTATGGGCCGCAAGGGTTACAAATTATTGGCGTGGCCATGGATGATGCTGACGACAAGACCATTACGGAGTTCGCGCGCAAGATGGGCGTAAACTATCCCGTGTTGAGAGGCACTGAGTCGGTTGCCGACCTGTATGGCGGTCTGGATGGCTTGCCCGCAACCTTCTTTCTTGATCGCTCAGGAAAAATCGTGGATGAAGGCGTGGGACTGATGAGCCAGTCAGTGATTGAAGACTCTATTAAACATGCGCTGCAGGGAACCCCGGCGCATTCGGCCGGAGGAAAATGAAACGTCATCGCGCAATCTGCTCTGCTCTTGTAACCATTTTGCTTGCTAGCTTCGCCTGCGCTCAAGAGAGCTCCATGTCACAGGCCCGCAATTTTGTGAGTTTTGTGTCCGCCAGCAATGCTGTTGTTTCTCCCGGCAGGTCCACGCTAATACAGTTCACCTTCCGCGTGCAAGACCCTTACCATATCAATTCAAGCAAGCCGTTGGTGGAAGAGTTGATCCCCACGCAACTCCATTTCTCTCTTCCCGGTGAGATCGCCGTCGGCAAGATGCAGTATCCTGCGGGCAAACTGATGAGCTTTCCTTTTGATCCCAGCACCAAGCTGAGCGTTTATTCCGGCGACTTTGTCATTCGCGGTCTGATCATGGCGCCTATAAAAGTTTCAACCGGCACTTATACCGTTCATGGCGAGCTGAAATACCAGGCGTGTGACAACAATGCCTGCTATCCGCCAAAAAAGCTGCCCTTTACCTTCAATGTAAGTGTAGGCAAGGGTGGGCGCGCATCACATAAAGCCAGCCATAGCTAAAGCAGGATCACAAAGGCACGCGCTTTTAGATCCTTACTCCTTTTACTTCCTGGATCTCAGGCAACTGGCGAAGCTCCTGCAG
>DASRDW010000320.1:0-7020 GCA_035652415.1 Candidatus Angelobacter sp.
AGGTGGTAATCCAGTGGTTGAACTGGTGGCGGTTACCGTGAAGATAAGAGCCTGCGGCGCAACCAGAGCCGGCACCGTGGGAGCTACGAATTTCTGCACTGAGCCATCAACGGCTGCAGGCGTCATTGCAACAACTGGACCTGCAGTCTGCTGCCAGCTATAGGTTAGCGTACCGCCGCTTGGATCAACTCCGGTTGCGGTCAAGGTGACGTTGGCCGCGCTTACGATTGGGCTGGCCGGGCTTGAGGTAGCAAAAACAGACGGCGATGTGCCTGGCGGTGGAACTGTGACAGGTACGGTAAAGGTTGTTGTGCTGGGCTGAGTAGTGTTGCCGCCACCCACTGTTAATGAGAAGCCGAGGCTCAGGGGAGAAGAAACCACCGGCGCGATAAATGTTGCTGTCGCGCTGGTTGGATTATTGATGGTCACAAAAGGATCGCCGGGATTTACGATCTGCGTCCATTGGAACGGCCCATTCGACGGTGTGCTGCCCGTGGAACTGAGAGTCACAAGCGTGCCGGCGGTGATCGGTGTGGTTGAGCCGCTGAAGCTGGCGACTGCCTGAGATATGCCGCCGGGAGTGTTGTTGAGCGAGCAAACAACCGCCGGGACCACATCATCCGGGAAAGGATTGAGCTGCCCGATGGTTTGTGTTTGCTGGGCAACAGGAACTTCTGCGCGGCGCGCGTTCAGCCGAATCAGCTCGCTATCAAGAACGCTGGTGGGAAGAGGCCACGGCCCAGTGCCGTTGACGAGGAAGGGCAGATCGCCAAAGTTTGAACGCGGCGGCAAGTCGCCTGAAACCAGGGCTTCAGGGAAAATGAACTGCGTGTTCGGAAGCTGATAATAGCTGAACACCAGACCGTTGTTGTTCAAGCCGGGTACGCTGCCGCTAATCTGCACCGCAACGTTTTGCGTCGGCGGTAGGAAAGTGCCGCCGTTAGGACGGAAACGCCACCGGCCTTTTTTGCCGATGAGCGGCAAGCCTTGCTCCACCGGGAAGCCAGAGACCCAGGCGGGAAGACGGAAGACCAGGTTTCCATTGCAATCAATGTCAACGGCGGAAATATCCACGTTGCGCAGTGGATCAGTCATCATGCCTTCCACTACGTTGCGCCGCGCCGTTTCCTGCGGGAATGACGGATCAGGCGTTCCCCCCGCGCCTTCCAGCAAGGTGTCAATATCCAGGTAAGCCGGATCAGTGTTTGGGTGGGTGAAGATGCCCAGGTCTGCGACCACCTGCGTCGCGGACATGTACGGCACGCCTTGCGAGTCGAGTTCAAGCGTGCCCACGATGGAAATAAAATCGCCTACTTCAAACGGAGCTTCAGTATAGGAATCTTGCGGAAACGGATTGTCAACTTCAGGCCCGCCGCCCGGCGCATTCATGGTGTAAATGGTGCGGATCGCGCCGGTTTGATTGCGCGGTCGGTTCACTTCCGGGCACTGCGGATCATCAAAGCCGCCCAGATATGGATCAACAGTTCCTGTGCTGGTTATGCCATCGGCCAAAGTTGCAGTCCATGTTCCCGGCGCAACGCGAGGAATGCACATAGGGTAGCCTGTATCTGCTCGTACTGTAGGATTGCCCTGATCCACGGCGAAACGTGTGTCGGGCGACTGGCCGATGCTATAGCGCCCTTTATTCCAGAGCCTGCCACTTAAATCAGTGATCTGCATTGCAGGATCGTTGATCTGAATGCGTTTACCATTCACGATAAAGCTGCCGTCCGCGTAATTGATAGACTCAATATAGCCTTGGTAGGCGCTCCCTGCCCTCTGCGCAATAAAAACTAGCCCAGCGATATACGTGCCATGCACAATATTGCCCTGAACATGCACTTCATACGTTCCGGGAAGACGCACGCTATCAGAAAGCGCCATGCCGCTTTCACCGGCCACACCCGTAGGATTGTTCTCAAAAGCCTCTTCCCACGTCATCATCACATTGGGGAAGATCACTACCGTGTTTTGGGGAATCCTGATGGTGTCATTGTTTACCTGTATCCAACCGCCCGAAGTTTTGCAGGCTGCGGGTGCGGGCGCCGCCGGCGTTGGTGTAGGCGTTGCCACCGGAGAACTGATTCCTGCTGTGGTATTCAGAGTGACGCTGGGAGCCGGAGTGCAAAGAGAATCGACAGAGGCGTATTCAATGAAGCCGAGCGTGTCAAAGCCAGCGGGCACGGTCTGGATGGAAGGAATTGTCGCCGGCGTCGGGGGAGTCGCCGGCTTAGGCCATTGGGCCTGCGCAACCGTCATTGCGAACATCAGCAGCAGGCTGACGGCTGCTACGTTGAATATTTTTATTGTTTGCTCGTTCATCCTCATCATAAAACTCCTCTGTCAAACTGCTTGCTTCCCCTGGCCTTTTTCCTGATCTCTTCTTTCGTCGCACTCACAGTCGCGCTTGCTGATCCAACTGCTGCAATGTAGTTGGACCAGAAAAATCTAGTTGTGCTGGTTTTTCAGCAGATTTTCCAGGAATGTAGGCAGCGGCGTACCGCCGTTTTTACCTACTGCTGGAATTTCCATTAGCTGTGTTGTTGCCTGTCCTGGATGCGCCGGATCTTCCTGTGGAATACCGCTTTCACCCACCTGGTGTCCGTTGGGAGCGAACAATTGCGGATGATCAAACGGAGCCGACTGCACCACCGTGCGCGGATCAGTCAGTCCGTTGCGGAGAAAATCCACCAGGTCTTGTTTCTCCTGCAGCGTAAATCCGATCGGCTCAATATCCGGGTCCATGATTTTGTTTTCGCTGGAGGTATTGAAATCGCCGCCGCGGTTGTAAAACTCCACCACCTGCTCCAGCGTCAACTGTCCGCCGTTATGGAAGTACGGAGCGGTGAGTGCAACGTTGCGTAGTTGCGGAACTTTGAAATATCCGGTGCGCGCAATGTCATCTCCGCAGTTCAAAGGGCTTTGAGAGATGCCATCTCCGGGGCGACCGGGAATCATCATGCTGACTGAAGAATCATTGCAGACGCGCTCGCGCTGAAATTCTCCATTCGATAATGGCAGACCGGCAATCGGATCAGCTCCCGCCAAACCCGCATCTTCTGCGCCGGGACGCACGCCGATGTGGTAGAAGCCCGTGTCATAGACCCGAACGTTGAGGTCACCCATAATCATGCGCTCCAATGGTTCCGGAGCAACGGTATCCACGGCAGCGTTAGAAAGCTCAGGCCCGCCGTGGCACACAACGCATTGGCCTTTGGTCTGGAACATCAACAGGCCGTGGAGTTGCGCCTGCGTTAGCGGCGTTGGGCCCACTGAGTAGTTGATCCTGACGGGCACGGTGGAAACCGGCGGGTCTTCAAAGTTCACCACGATTTTGCCGGTGGCGTAGTCGACAGTGCCGTCCACTCCTGTGCCGGTGAAGCGGCCAAAGCCATCGTCAAAGGCGTAAACGTCCTGGTCGCTGAAATCAAAATCAGGATTCAATGAGATGACCGAAACAGTGTAAGGATCAAGTCCCGGCGACAATTGAATGGTGTAAGAGTTGCTCTGATTGTCACCGATCAACGTGTAAGTGGTTTGCTGTTCCAGATATTTATCCAGCGGCGTCTGGTCTGCGATGAGCGTGCTCTCATACATCTGGATGGCAACGGCCCAGAACAATGAGAAGTTGTATTCCATTTGCGAGTAATCAGTTGTGCTGGAGGGACAAACCTCAAATTTCGCTGGATCCACCTGCGCCTGGACACTGCCGTTTGCCGCCACGCAGAGATGGTTGGGGAAATTCCACCACTCGGGCTGAAAGGCCTGCTGGACAAGAGCGGAATAACTGGTCGTTAGGCCATTGCTTGGCGCGTTGGAAAATCCGCCCAGGACGCTGTCCGTGGGATCAACAAGCTGCTTGGCCAGCGGTTTGCGCGCCAGCAGTTTTTTCCCGACTTGAGGAAAGATGCGATCATCGGCGGACATCTCTGTGGAACTGAGAATCGGCCCCAGCGATTGCGAACAGAGCGCCGAGTTTTTCATGTTGATCAGCGCCGGTCCAATTGAAGCCCCGGTTTGATCTGTGACCATCAGGTGTGACTGGCCATCACGTGAGCCGAAGGGATTTGCGCCATTGCACTCGTTCTGCGCGCGTCCATCCCAGAAATTGCGATAGTTGAAAACGGCATCCACCACGCTGGGCGTGTTGCGCCCCGTTACCCGGCGGGTATTGATTCGCTTGGAGGGACTGCTGGGATCAGCGAAAGAGAAGACCGGATCAGGAGCTATTGTGTCGTTCTCTGTGCTATTGCGCACGGTGACTTGAAGGTTTCGCGTTTGCGCAATGCAGATGGCGGTGTTGCTTGAGGTGGGGCTGTTGCTTAAAGATGTAAAAGATGTAGTTGTGGCCGGCGCAAGTCTTGCTATTGTATTGCCGCCACGGACGCTGGCCTTCAGCTCTCCGGCTGGCTCAGTGTTGCTGATGTTATTGGATGTTTGTTGGCAATTCGAACTGACTCCACCGGAAGGGACTGCCTGACTGCCGGTGACGATGATCTGTGCGTTGGTAAGACCGGGTACGCCCTGCGAGCCGGTTACATCGTTAACGTCAGAAACAATGGATAAGCCCTGATCCACGTCTGAAACTTTGTGAAATGGATAATCGCCGTCGTGATATCCGCCAAAGCCGGTGGTGGCAGTGCCGGGATTCAGATGATAGTTTGGCGCATTGCCAACCTGGAAAGTGCTATCGCCTGCATTCTGCCCGGGATTGACTTCATTAATGGCGCGGCTGTCTGCGCCGGCGTTGAAGTGGCAGCTTGCGCAAGCTTGTGTGTCATCGCTGCCTGCCTGCATGTCCCAAAACAAAGCTTTGCCCAGTTCAATGGCAGCGGTCTTGTTGGCCAGAATTCCTTCAATACCAAAAACCGGCGGCACCGGAACGGTAGAGAGTGGAGCAAGCGGACGGAGAGGAATAACGACGGTTTGAGTAGAGCCCGAGCCGGAATTCTGCGCCTGGACGTGCTCGAAGTATCCAACGGCAGCTACCACTGCAACTACCCACACGAAAATTCGCAGGAAAGCCAAACGCCCGGAAGATCGTTTCATCAGTCTATTGCTCCTAAATCGTTTGCGTGCCGCGGGTGCTGATCTAGTCCTGCCCCAGGTGCACTGCTGCTGGGCACATTGCTTGTGCCCGGTGTCGTGTATTTGCTCAAAATGCAAATGTGTACGTTGCCATTGCCTGAAGCTTGCTTACGACTGCATCCTCAGCTCAGGCCTGCATTCCTGCACGAAATGCCAATTGGCATGGGGAAGATCAAAGCCGCGATCGCGCAGCTCATGATTGAGTGGCTGCCATTCGAAATGAATGGAGACGGGGGAGAAGACAGACAAAACTATTTTTAAGTTTGCCAGCAGTGCTGTACGCACGTGGAGCCATGGCTTGTGTGATTTTGCAGAAGCTCTATTCTCAAAACCAATGAGAGAAACCATTTTTTCATCATCCCTTCGCGCTCAAAACTTGTGCGGCGCTGCGCTGATACAACCGAAACAGAGCGGGTCAGTTCCGCTATGCCAAAATCTTTTATTCCTGGTTGTGGAGAAGTGCGCAGGCGCTTGGGGCTGATGAATTGCCACTTAGAAGTGGCTTTGACCTATAAGGCAGCTGGGATTGCTTAATCCGTGGGCTTCACGCTATCGGGTGAGCTTGCCAAATGGTCCTTCAACTTATGCCAGGGCCGTTGCACCGACGATCCACCCAGGAGCCTGAAAAAGCACTGTTTTTCAGTATTGATGTTTTTAGCGGGAAACCAGTCTGTGGTATCTGACCAGCGCGTGAAATGCCCGGAAGAACATCAAATCGTCGATGAAAGAGGATGGCCTTTGGTAATTAGAAATGAATTAGGACAACATTAGATTTACTAAGAATGCAATCAAATCAGCCGTTCCGCTATACGCCGCATTCCATGTGTTTCTACTGGCAATAGTAAGAAATTCTAATCCTCTCTTAATCGCGCCCTAATGCTCCTCAGTCACAGTGGCTGCGCTCGACGTGTTGCTTCCGGACTATAAAAAGGCGGCGTGATTTCCAGCGTCCTACCCAATGGCTGCCTGCCTCTCTTTTTCTGATTTTCTGATGATTTAGGCACAAAGAGGGCTTTAATGCACAGCCGAACACTTCCCCTGCAACAATTGTGTCTCAGCGCGCTGTTGTTACTGGCGATGACTGGGATTTTGTCATTGAATGCGCAAGCTCAGCGCGCCATCAATGACGCAGACCGCGTCACCCTACACGGCAACGTTCATCGATTGGCCCGCGCAGAATTTGACCGCGGCTCCGCCCCAGCCAGCCAGCCGATGAACAATATGATCTTGCAGCTCGGCATCCGACCGGATGCTCAGGCCCAGCTTAACCAACTGTTGGCCGAGCAGCAGGACCCCAAGTCACCCAATTTTCACCAGTGGCTCACCCCAACGGAATTTGGCCTGCGCTTTGGCCCGACCGACCAGGACATTGCCGACGCAACGAATTGGTTGCGCAGCTTCGGCTTTAAGATCGAGCAGGTTGCCACCAGCCGCACGGCAATTAACTTCAGCGGCAACGTGGAAAAGGTGGAGCGGGCGTTCCAGACCAACATCCGCCAATATGAAGTAAACGGCAAAATGCATTTTGCCAATGCCACGGATCCCAGCATTCCGCGAGCTTTGACCGGGCTGGTTCAGGGCGTGGTCACCTTGCACAATTTTGAGAAGCGCCACTTCAGCACAGCCTCGCAGCTTCCGCCTGACTTCAATAATGGTGGCACCGGGCAGCATTTCCTTGCACCGGGCGACGTATCCATTATCTATGACGCATTCCCGCTCTATAATCAGGTTCCGGCAATTGATGGCACCGGCCAGAAAATTGCGATTGTCGGCCGCACCGACATCAACCTTGCCGACGTACAATTTTTCCGCAGCTCTTTCGGGCTTCCGGCAAACGATCCCACTTTCATCAACAACGGCCCTGATCCCGGCATTGTGACCAATCCCCCAGATGAACAAACAGAAGCCGATCTGGACGTGGAGTGGGCCGGC
>DASRDW010000321.1:0-25340 GCA_035652415.1 Candidatus Angelobacter sp.
GAACTCATCGCTCCGCAACGATCAAATGCATCCCTGGCTTCATCACTACAACTGGCACCGTCCTCATGGTAGTCTCAATCACGTTCCGCCCATCAGACGCTCTGGTCTCGATCCGGACAACCTCTTGAGACTCCACAGCTAGACCATTTAGTGTTGATGTATCCCCATCAGCGGCTGAAGCCGAATGTTCTATCACTCTTACCGCAGGTATCCGTCCCAACAAGCCAAAATCGGGCTTGTTGGGAGCCCTTAAATGCCTGCTCCACCCCGCGTGGGACACAGCAGAACCTAGTCTAGTATTTTCTCAGCACGCCAATCACCCGGCCCTGCAGTTGCACTGATTTGGCCGGAACCACGATTGGCTTCATGGCAGCGTTTGAAGGCTGCAGCCGGATATTCATGCCTTCGCGATAGATCCGCTTCAGAGTAGCGTCAGTGCCTTCCACCAGCGCCACCACGATCTCACCATCGCGGGCATTGTTTACCTTCTCCACCAGCACGTAATCCCCGTCCACAATGTGCTCGTCTTTCATGCTCTCGCCTTTTACCTGAAGCACGAAAACATCTTTGGAGCGGGTGATATCTCCCAGGGAGATGGTTTCCGGGTTTTCCACGGCCTCAATCGGCTGGCCGGCAGCGATGCGTCCCATGAGCGGCAGAGCAAGCTCTTTGGGCGGTTGCCGCTTGAAGATGCCGCGCACCGGCAGCACGTCAATGGAGCGGCTGCGGTTGTAGTCGCGCTTGATCAGCGCTTTTTTCTCCAGATTGGAGACGTGTTTGTGCACAGTAGCCAGCGAGCTCAGGCCAAGCCCATCGCCGATTTCCTCAAACGAGGGCGAGTAGCCGTTGCGCTGAATAAAGTCGTGGATAAAGTCGTAAACTTGGCGTTGTCTTTTAGTGATAGCCATACAAGCGAAATATTAACGAACCAAAGGCGAATTTGCAACAGAAATTGTTCAAAAGGAACCTTGGTTGTCACTCGGTAGCATTTCTTCGGCGCTCAGCCTGTCGGCTAATTGTTCAATCTGTCGCAGAGCTTGGCGGCTCACCTTGCTCTCGTGATTTTCAAATCGTTTCGCACGTCGATCCATTCCTCGCCACCAGTAAGTGCGCTACTGAGCGGGTAATTTTACGAAGATGGTCAGGCGCTATGGCCGAATCCAAAGGAGCTCAGCGTTTGGCGGAAGCGTGTGAGAGTCGAACTCACCAGAGCCAGCGAAGCTAACTCTCGCCGGTTTTGAAGACCGGAAGGGTCACCGGACCCCATGCGCTTCCGCGACAGTGAAATTAGTTTACATGAGAGACATTGAGCAATCAGATCAGCGCATAACCCGTGACGACAGGCCCGAAATTTAGTGCAGCGAAGCAGCAGAATAAAACAGAACTGAATCTAAGTGGCTGAAGCTCTTAGACAAAGAGCGGCGGGGACAACCTCGCCTATGGGCCATCAATCTAAGGCACGGTAGTGACCGCCGTGTGCTCCCTTCCCCTGGCGGCGGACCGTCATGGTCGAGGGGTTCCCATGAAAGGCCACGATCCCGGAGCGGAACTGCATCCGGGCGACATCTGCACGCAAAGCGGACTGTATGAGGTGATTCATGTGTCTCATCGGGCGCCGCATAAGGTAGTAGTTTCAGCCAATGACGTATTCCCGCCCTGCAAACAGTGCGGCGCGAATGTGCGTTTCCGCCTGCTTATCCAGAGCACAAGCAAGCCGACGCATACCAAAGCCCGGGCCGCGCGCAAGAAAAGCAGCGGATGACATTGGGCTGGGAAAACGCCATGCGTTGGGTCAGGCTAGTGCAAATCGTAAGCGGCTGACGTGTAAATTGATGGACCCACAGCTCTCCCGCGCCAAGGCCATGAAATCACATTGCAAATAAGTAGCCTTGCGAAAGATCTATGGAACCAAGAAAGCATAACTATCAGAGCATTTAACGGAAATAGTTTTTATTTGATTGGTATTGGTCTATAGACTTTCGTGGTTAAATAGCATCCGTGACGAAGAAGAAAGCAAAAAAATTCAAGGCTACCAGCGTTGTGAAAGCGGCGTCACGCGCGGTGCTGGGGACACCTCCGCCAGTGAAACGGGATGGGAACAAGAAGCGCAATCGAAAAGAGAAACATAAAGCCGGATTGCGCAAATGGCTCGCGGACGCAGATCTCGGCTGAGACATCGGCATTCAGGTTCGCGCGTAGCATTCAATAATCTAAAAATTTAAATACAGAAGTTTGAGGACTTGAGCAGGTTGATTTCTGCGCGAGGTGTGCATACTTTTGCGTGCGTGTGCATTTTGCTGACGAAAAAATATATCGCTTCACGGTATGTTAAAGAATTTAATTCGCATTTAATGATGGCCTAAGTTGGTGGGCGCAACCTGAGCAGGAATCGACGGGTGGATGCTCCGGGGCGTCCGAGAGGAAGCTCTTTTCATCAGCTTTGCCCCAAAGCAGCCACAAAGGACCCAAAAAACTAGGCCCCTCGCATGTGTGAGTGATGCACAGCGCTGATGGTTACTGATAGGTATGCAAGACAAATAGACTGACTTCCGACTTCGCAGTCTAGGTTCCGCATCGCTCAGTCTTGCCTGATCTACGCAGTAGCATTGGCAGCTACGCAGCAAAGCTTGTTCATCCCTGCACATTTGCTGGTGGTGGAGCATAACAAGGAGCGCCTCTAATGTTTTCCCAGAGCAAACTAAAAAAACTGGTCGTGCTATTTCTATCTATATGCGCGATCACATTATTCAGCGTTACCTACCTATCCGCTAGAGGTGGAGCAAGCAGTAGTGGCGGTAATGGTAATGATAGTGATGGTGATTTAGATAGCGGCTTACTTTTAGGCACTAGCTTACTAAGAGGAGTTAGCCAGTCTGGAAGTGTGAACCAGAATTCTCTTGAAGCCAGCATTAATCAAGGCGGCAGCGCCCAAAAAGGTAAGAATTCTATCAGCGGTAGTGGCGGCCAGGGTGGAAATGGAGGCGGCCAAGTCGGAATTGGTGGCGGTAATGGCGGTAATAGTGGTGGCCAAGGCGGTAATGGTGGCGACCAGGGCGGCAACGGCGGAGGCCAAGGTGGAAATGGCGGCGGCCAAATTGGAACCGGCGGCGGTCAAGGCGGCAACGGTGGCGACCAAGGCGGTAATGGTGGTGGCCAGGGTGGAAATGGCGGCGGCCAAATTGGAATCGGCAGCGGTCAAGGCGGCAATGGTGGGAATGGTGGCGACCAGGGCGGCAATGGCGGAGGTCAGGGTGGAAATGGCGGTATCCTGCTTGGAAGTGGCGGCGGTCAAGGCGGAGATGGCGGTTCCAGAGGAGGCAGAGGCGGTTCTGGAAATGGCGGCGGCAAGCACGGTGGCGGAGGAAACGGCGGGAATGAAGGCGGAGGAGAGCGTGGTCTAGGTTCTCTGAAGACTGTTTCAATTCCTGGTCCAACAGCGGCTGAACTTGCTCCTATCATCAAAGACAAGAACGCGGCAATCGCTTTGGGCAAAGCATTTTTCTGGGAGATGCAGTTCGGCAGCGACGGCAAAACTGCATGCGCTACTTGCCACTCCAATGCTGGAGCTGACAACCGTACGGTCAACCAGGCTGATCCTGGCATCAATCGTATGGATGGCAACGGTTTTTCGGCTGCTGATTCAACAACGTTCTATCCTGGATTCGGTCCTAACCACGCTTTAGCGCTCAGCGATTTCCCGCTGCACTCCGGTTTTCGCGATAACAACAACATCGTAGGTTCCCAGGGCGTGTTCCTGAATACCTTTAATGACGTGATACTCGGCCAGGGTCTTGAAGACCAAACCAGCGTGCCCGACTCAGTCTGGGCCATCGCTGATGGTCTGGGCGGCATGGTCAATGTTCGGCGTTCTACGCCGCGTAATGCGCCTTCAGTCATCAACGCGGTATTTAACTATCGCAACTTCTGGGACGGTCGTGCCCAGAACACCTTCAACGGCGTGAATCCGTTCGGCGCTGGCGATCCCAATGCGCGTCTTCTGCAGACCGATCCCAACAATCCGGATGCAACCATTGAAGTCACGCTTCGTCTTTCTAACTCTGCATTAGCTTCGCAGGCCGTCGGGCCTCCTACCACCAACATTGAAATGTCCGCCACCGGTCGTCTCTTCGTCAAGATGGGCAAGAAGATGCTCACGCTCACGCCGCTGGCTTTGCAGCAGGTAGCTCCTGACGATAGCGTTCTCGGTTCCCTAAGCGCGGCGCCCAACAACGGTCTCACCACTGATTATGTTTCCATGATCAAGGCTGCATTCCAGCCTGAGTGGTGGAACTCCAACGCCGTGGTGGATGCGAACAGCAACTTCCTCCACACAGGCACTCCTCAAAACACCAGCGAGTATTCACAGATGGAGTACAACTTCTCCATGTTCTGGGGTCTCGCCATTCAGATGTATGAATCCACTCTGGTCTCAGACAATTCGCGCTTTGACCAGTACATGGAAGGCAATCGCAGCGCTCTCAGCTCTCTGGAAGTAATGGGACTCGATCGTTTCCAGGGCAAGGGCCATTGCACCAGCTGCCATAGCGGCGCTGAGTTCACAGATGCCTCGGTTTCCAACATCGCGGCCCACAACGGCGTTGTGGTTGAGCAGCAACCCGGCGGACGCTGGCATGATATTGGCTTCCATAACATCGGCGTGCGCCCAACCAATGACGATCTGGGCATCGCCGCTGCTGATCCTTCAGGGCTGGCTTCGCTCTCTGTGGCGGAGCTTGCTTCGCTCGGGCAGGTCAGCGGTACTCCTGTTCCTGCCGGCGCGCCCGTTTCAGTTGGCGGGAACGTCAAGACCCCCGATCTGCGCAACATCGAGCTGACCGCTCCTTATTTCCTCAACGGCGGCCAGGCGACTCTGGCGCAGGTGGTGGATTTCTACAGCCGTGGCGGTGATTTCCCCTCGGTAGATGTTGATCCTCGTCTGGAACGCGTCAGCTTTGATACGCTCGATCGCGTCTCTGTCGTGGCTTTCCTTAAATCTCTTACTGATGAACGGGTCCGCAATCAGAGCGCGCCCTTTGATCACCCATCACTCATCGTTCCCAACGGCGTCGTGGTAACAGACGGCGTGATGACGGAACAAACCATCACCATCCCGGCTACGGGCGCGGGTGGCGGTGCGCCAATGCCAAAGTTCTGCGACTCTTTAGACGGAGGCTCGCCCCAGGCCTGTGACTGATCCTGTGGATCAGGCCTGCAGCCAAAGTCATGAACTATGTTGCATTACGGTAATAAGAAGGAATGTTCATTGAGTAATAAACAATAAAAAAATGAAGACAATGAACATGCAAATCATGCAAGCACTGAAAGCATTGAAAGGGGCCGCAAAAACAGGCGGCCTCTTTTTTTCTCTCATGCTCTGGATGACCTGGCTCCTCCTTACCCGCCAGCGCCGCGTGGTCTAGACAAGTTCACTTGCAGTTGTGTTCTTCTTCGCGATATAAGACAAATATCAGGGTACGACTTTCAGTCGGGCCTACTTTGGGATCATGTTCACAGCAGGGCGGGATGCGTCACGAAGAGCTCGCAAGTCATCGATGGCATCCTGAACAGGTTTTGTCCTGCTGCAATTAACCCTTCCTTCCACAATCGGAAGCTTTCGGATCAATAGGCCCCGTTCGCGAGCCCCGTCTATGAAGTAAGTAGCATCTTCTTGATAAACAAAATCAGTCAGAAGCACGAAACGCGAATATGAGGGCAATCCCCAGAATTTCTCTTGAACAACACCGATACCCCAATCTCCGGCGTGAACGTTACGCAAGCTTTGCAAATTTCGAAAATAATCTCCATACTGCGTTAAAGCTCCGAGCGAACGGCCAACAAAAATGACCCGTGCGGTGAATACGGCATGATAAGGCGACTCAGGGAGCACAAATTGCGGTTTGTAATGGCAGTCTCCGCTAGAAAGCGAAGAACCCAGCGCAGAGAGCCCGAACGTTAGAACAACATCCACGCACAAGACCACAAAGCATGTTATGCAAAAATTTCTTGCTCGCTGGGCCACGGAACGTAAGGAGGGTTGAAGCAATGAAGGCCAACTTCGGCGATCTGTTCCATACCAAAACATCCCAAAGAGCAGAAATAGCGCTGACCATCCCGCAAAAGGCGGTAAGAACGCCTTTGTCCAATGGGAAAGACCAAACACAATCGCTGCCAGGACCAATGTGAAGGCGAGAAAATAGACGGCTCGTGGTTTGCGGTGTATTACCAACAGGCTCGCAAAGATGGGCAAGAAGAAAACGATAGTCAGCCCAATGGCCACCTGAATCTCTGGAGGCTCGAACCAACCGCCATCCGAGTGCCAAACCAAATATCCTGCAGATGGATAAGCGAGACAGAAAACAACGCCCGGCATGGCGATCAGAAAAATCAGTCCAGCTCGTCTCCGACTCCGGAACGCAATAATGGACGCTGCGATGAATACGGGACCTAAAAGCGCGCTGCCGACATATGAGATCCAGCGGAGTAGCCAACCTGGGTCATTGTCACCAAATGGAGGCCATTCCATACCGAATCTTGCCAGCGCAACAAACCCAATGAGAAGACCCAGCCCTACTGCAAGCCAACTCAACGCGCTTTTTGATCTTGGTCCGCCCAGTGACATCCTCATGAGCACATTAGACACCGGCTCAACTGGCGGCAGGCAATTACTGTGGTCACTTGAAGCTGACGCTGATTCCCAAGGCACGCCTCCGCGTTGAGACTCACCTCCGATCAGTGCTATCCCTGTTTATCCGTGGTAAGGTTTGCTTTTTTTCCAAATTTCCCAATTCCCACTAGCCTACTTTTTCCCAGCATTCAAAACATGATTTCTATCTGCGTCCATCTGTACAATCTGCGGCTGATCTTTGTTTCTCCGTGTCTCCGCTCCTCCGCGTTGAAATCTGTTCTCGTCCCTTGCTAAACACTTCCGCTCAACCAGAATCTGCGCTACAACATAACCATGACCCATGCAGTCTTTGTCCGCCTCGCCGAGCAATGGCTTCGTACCCGGTATCGTTGTGGCATCGTCCTCTCAGAGCAATCCTGCGCCAGCGGCGAGACGCCCGACGTCATCGGCTGGAAAGGCGCCTGCCGCTCCGTGGTGGTGGAGTGCAAGATCTCCCGCGCCGACTTCTTTGCCGACCGTGAAAAGCCCTTCCGCAAAAATCCCGAGCTGGCCATGGGCTGTGAGCGTTTTTATCTCACGCCGCAAGGCCTGATCGCCGCGACTGAGCTTCCTGCCAAGTGGGGGCTGCTTGAATGCAAGGGCCGCGAAGTCCGCATGGCCGTCAAGCCCTGCCGCAAAAGTCAGCGCAGCCAGACCGGCCTCATGTGGGAGATGAATCTTCTGCTCGCCAGCCTGCGCCGCGTGGAAGTACGCATTGAGCCGCAGACCATCACAGATTTTCTCAAATGGAAGAACCGCCTCATTGAATACAACGGCGGACGCCTGCCAAAAGGGATCATAGCCCCGGACTCCGAGCCGAACGTCCATCTGGCCTGACTGCAATCACGAGCGAATTGGTGAAGTCAGGCTGGGTTCATCCAACTACAGATGAACGCCAAAGGGGGCACAGCCTAAACCACCTCAGCCCTGCGCAGCTCTGCTATCTCAGCGTCGGCGTACCCGATCTCGCGGAGAATTTCACCAGTGTGCTCTCCCAACGCTGCCGCGCGCTCGCGAATTCCACCCGGCGTTGCCGATAACCGCACAGCAGTATCAGATAGCGGTACGGGCTTGGCCGCGCCGGGATGCTCGATATATTTCAGCAACTCTCGCGCCTTTACCTGCGGATCTTCAAGCACTCGGTCCATCTCCAGCACCGGCCCGGCAGGAACGCGCACCTTCTCCAGCTCGGCGATTGCCTGTTCCGATGTTCGCGTTGCCAGCCAATCATTCATCGCCTGCGTGATTGGGTCGCGGTTGTCTGCACGTCCCTGGTCATCGGCAAAACGCGGGTCGCCGATAAACTCCGCATGTCCTACCAGCCGCGCCCAGCGGGCAAACATATCGTTACCCACGGCAGAAACCACAATCCAGCCATCTTTTGTGCGGTAGGCATCGGATGGCGCAGCGTAGAAACTTGTATTGCCCTGCTGCCGGCGCTCAATGCCGAGAACATGCCGCTCCGCCAGCAAGCCTTGCACATAACTGATGCCCGTGGCCAGCAGCGATCCATCTACAATCTGTCCCTCGCCGGTCTGCTGGCGATGATAGAGCGCCACCATCACGCCAAACGCCGTGTGCAGCGCGGTGCCGAAATCCTCAAAGGGAACAATGTCACGCACCGGCGCGCCGGGGAAGCCGGTAAGGCTCATGGCGCCGGACATGGCTTGCGCGACCGTATCAAAGCCCACGCGATTGGCGTATGGCCCATCGGGGCCGAAAGTGGAAATGCGGGCAAGAATAATGTCCGGCTTGATCGAACGCAGTGAGTCGTAGTCCACGCCCATGTGCTTCATTACATTCATGGGCAGGTTCGCCACCACCACATCAGCGCTCTTCACCAGCCGCCGGATGATCTCCGCCGACTCTGGCTTTGCGGTATCGAGCGTAAGGTTGCGCTTGTTGCGATTAAGCGAAAGAAAGCCGCCGCCTTCGCCATTCTCAGTAATCGCGGCAATGAAGCGGTCTTCGCTGCCCTGGCGGCGGTCCACGCGAATCACGTCCGCGCCAAAATCAGCCAGCAACATGGCGCAATACGGCCCGGCAATAAACCGCCCAAAATCAATGACGCGAATGCCTGCCAGCGGACCGGAATTTTGCATCGCGAGATTCTAAACCAGAACCAGAAAATATAGCGGCTTGTCACTTCGTTCCCAGTAATGCCGTTACATCCACTCCCAGCTTAAACTTTCCTGCGGGAGCAGCCACTAAGAACTGCTTTCGTAATTCGGCTTCAAACTCAGCAGCACGATCTCCCAAAAGCTGCCTGGTTGCGCGTGAGGTTGAGAACACAAAGCCCACGGCCTCATCGATGGTCTGCTGGCGCTCGTAGCTGTAGTGCCAGGGAGCAAGCGGTGTGAAGGGCGAACGCGCGAATACCACCTCATGGCTGTCTGGTGGATGTTCATAGTATCCGCGCCCTGCGCGACGGCGCTCACCCAGAAATTTCCTCACTACCTCATCCTCGGCGTTTTTTATCCACCGGCAACAACCTTTATTTAGAAGGATCGTGCTCTCTAGACAGGTCTGACGTTTCCTGCTGATCGCAATTGGCGTGCTCTTCGCGATTGACAAGGCGCTTACAATTTACGGCTTCACGCTCAATGGATTGGTGGCCACAATGAATTCAGCACGCCTTCAGGCGGTACTTACGATGCGTGGTAGTAGCGCGTGCTGCTGGATATCATTTTGTTGAACCCGGCAAACCCTCAGCTTTTTCAAGGACAAAGTCTATGCTTCGACTTTCAGCAATCTTCAGCCTCGTTCTGTGTTCTCTCGCACTCATGGCACAAACCCCTGATGCTGCCAGCATTCGCGGTCAGGTGCAGGACCAGACGCATGCGGCCGTAACAGGCGCTGAGGTCAGGATTAAGAATGCCGTCCTGGACATTGAGAGGACTACGAGTACAGATGCGTCGGGCCAATTTTCTTTTACTGGATTGCCGGTTGGCGCGTATTCCTTGACGGTTCACAAAGACAAATTTGCCGATCTGAGCCGCGATCTTACGCTCGTGGGCGGCACTGCGGCAGACGTGCAGCTACAACTGAGCGTTTCTGCAGTACAAACAGAAGTAACGGTTACCGGCACTGCAGGCGAGGTGCGCGCAGATATGCCTCAACTCGGCGACCGCATTGGCCCGGAGCCGGTACAGACCTTGCCTCTGCTGAACAGCAGAATCACTTATCTTCCGCTTGTGAACGCTGCCAACCGCCCAGCTATCAACCAGGGCGACGTGTTCATGAATGAAGACCTGTTTGTCACTAACGGCTCCGGACGCCGTCAAACTTCATTCGTCGTGGATGGGACAACAGGAAATGACAGTTGGGGTCGGCAAACCATCTTCAGTAATATTCCGCGGGTCGCGGTGCAGGAGATGACGGTGCTGGAGAACGCCTTTTCCGCCGAGTACGGCGCTACCACTGGCGGCGTAGTGAATATCGTCACCAAGACCGGCGGCCCGCATTATCACGGTGATCTGATCGGCCTGTGGCGGCCGGATGACACTTCCGCCAAACTTTCCGGGTTTACCTCAACAAACGTGAGCAGCGGCAATCAGGTTGTTTCTGATTCGCTGGGCCAGATAAGCGCAGCATTTTCCGGTCCTATTCCTCACATGCAGGACACGCAGTTCTTTTTTGGCGGCGAATACAGCCGTGAAGACCGTGGCTCAGGAATCATCTCTCCACTGGATCCCGGAGTTTTTGTCGGTCATTACACCGGTTGGTTGACCTACCTGCGCGTGGACCATCAGATCAACCAGAACAACAGCGCCTTTTTGCGCGCCAACACGGATAGCTTTCACGACACAAATCCCAACGGCACCGTCGGCGGAAATACGTTGCCGACCGTTGACCGTATCTTCCGCCGCCGCACTTATACGCTGGAGCTGGGTGAAACCGCAGTGCTTTCGCCATCGCTGCTGAACAGCGTGCGCGCACAATTCCAGTTGGCTTCGCCCATCACTGAATTTGATCCCGTCGTCTTCGGCACACAGTTCGTGGTGCCAATCCCCGGCGCAGCCACGTTTACGACAGGCACCTCACAATCCGCGCTCCTGCTCAACCGGCAATTTTCTGTGAATGATACGGTAGCTTCCACGCACGGAAGGCATCAACTCAAATTCGGCGCGGATGTGGTGCGCGCCCACAATGGCGGCGACAGCAAGGAATTCGGCGGGCCAATCTTCCTTGGGCAATTAACGTTCAAGCCTTGCACGCTGGCAGTGAACCTCTGCGAAACGACCTATCTGAACGACATTGCCAATGTCCAAAGCTATACGCAGAGCTTCGGCAATGGAGATTACACCGTGGATGACACGCTCTGGTCACTGTTCGCCCAGGATGATTTCCACTTGCGATCTGATCTCACGGTCAATCTAGGTCTCCGCTATGAGCAGCAGACCTTCACCGATGCGCGTAAGAATTTTGCGCCGCGTGTGGGCTTTGCTTATGACTGGCTGCACCACGACAACACAATCATTCGCGGTGGTTATGGCATTTACTATGCGCAGGTGGTCGATAACTCAGAGGCTAATTACGCGCTGAGCGGTCCGACCGGAACTTTCAACTTCACGGCAGGGCCGGGACAAATCGGGTTTCCCACCAGCTTGTCCGCAATTCCATTGCCTGCTTTCCCCGCTGGTGCGGTTGCGCCTGTGCGCAGCATTTATATCCGTCCCGGACGCGCATCGTTCTACAACCAATTTTTTGATACCTCTGTCCTTCAGGGTTATCCGAACGCGCTACTCAATCCTTACTCGCAGCAGTGGACTCTGGGCGTGGAGCGGCAGTTGGGGCAGCATTGGGTTCTGAGCGTTGACTACGTGGGATCGCACACGATCAAGATTGTGCGCCCGCTTGATGTTGATCCGCCTGCACCATTCATCCGCACGGCGCAGGGGCAGACACGCAGCGCTCAAGCCGCAAACTGCACCCGGCCTCTTTGGATTGCTTTCTATGCTGCCGCTGGGCGCACTTGCAATCCTGTTGCTGCCAATCCGCCGCAGCCTGCCTTTGGAGTAATTACCACTGACGTGAATGACGGCTTTGTCTCCTACAATTCGCTCAACGTGAATCTGAACCACACATTCACACGGCACTTTGCCATGCTGGCCAGCTACGTTTACTCGCACGCCATCGATAATGTTGATCCCGATGCTCCCGGCGGAAACCCGAACGATCCTAATTTTATTGGCGCGCAAGAAATCGGCAACGCCATTTTCGATCAGCGCCATCGCTTCGTGCTCAGCGGTACGTACAACGCGCCTTTTGGAATCATGATTGGCGGTATCAACACTCTGGGCTCAGGCTTCCCCTTCAACATTGTTACCGGCAGTAACAATAGCGGCGATGCGGGCGCTACCACCGATCGGCCAGTCATTAACGGCGCAGTCATAGGGCGCAACACCGGGCGTGGCCAGGCGATTTACGATTTTTCGCCTTTCGTAGAAAAAACATTTTCTTTCCGTGAAAATCTCCACGCCAAATTGCGTGCTGAGGCATTCAATGTCTTGAATCACGCCAACTTTGTAGGATACAGTGGCACGTTTGGCAACGGAGCCACAGCGCCTGCCGGCTTTGGGCTGCCCCTCACTGGCATCACGAACCAGCTACCGGCGCGATCGCTTCAATTCTCATTCCGATTGAGTTTTTAGACCATTTTAGGTTCTGTTGATTCCCACACGGGTGGAGCAGACCTTTAGGTCTGTGGTAGGGCTGATAAACATACGACGTTAGCCGCTGAGGTACACGCCGCTGCGGTACATCAGTACCTAAAGAGTTAAAAACAGTTGCAGGTCAGCAACCAGACAAAACGCGTTGTGTCTGATGCACTCAAGCCAGTCAGCCGCTTTATGTCTGGTCCGGCGCTCGTGGCTTACATAGCAGCGGCTAAGCTGCTTTTTCATCTGCTCACTGCCACGCGCTACGGAATTTTCCGCGACGAAATGTATTACTACGCCTGCTCACAACACATGGCGTGGGGATACGTGGACCAGCCTCCGCTGATTGCTCTGGTGATCTGGATCACCCGGCACACTCTTGGCAGCTCAGTGTTTGCGCTGCGCTTTCCCGCAGCTTTGGCCGGCGCGGCATTGGTGTGGCTGGCAGGCAAGCTGGCGCGTGAGCTCGGCGGTGGACGCTTTGCACAAGCCTTGGCTGCGCTCGCAGTTTTCATGGTGCCGATTTATATGATCATGCACCACTGGATTACCATGAATACCTTTGAGCCGCTGATCTGGATGGGCTGTCTGTGGTGCGTGATACGCGCGATCAATAGCGGCAATGAGAAATATTGGTTCTGGTTCGGCGTGCTGGCCGGCATTGGATTTGAAGCCAAGTATTCCATCGTGTTTTTCCTTGGCGGCGTTCTTGTTGGAGTGGTAGCCACGCCTGAGCGCAGGATTCTGAAGAGCAAATGGCTCTGGCTGGGCGCGCTGACGGCCTTCCTGATCTTTCTTCCAAACTTCATCTTGCTGGTGCGGCACAATTTTCCATTCATTGAGCTGATGCACAACATCCGCAGGACCAGCCGCGATGTTGTCCGTGGCCCCGTAGCTTTTGTGCTCGACCAGGGACAGATTATGAACCCGATTCTGTTTCCGCTCTGGCTGGCCGGATTGGCATGGCTGTTCTTTGCCCAGGCAAGCAAGCGTTATCGCGTGCTGGGGTGGACATACGTGGTTGTCCTGGCAATCTTCATCGCGCTCAAAGGCAAAAATTATTACGTGGTACCAATCTACCCCGTGCTCTTCGCCGCCGGAGCTGTAGCGTTTGAGCGCATCACCCGCCGCATGGCTTGGACGCGCGCTGTTTACATCGTTGTGCTTGTCCTTTGCACTGCAGTGCTGGCGCCGCTCTTTGCGCCTGTTCTGCCGGTGAAAAGTTTTATTCGCTATCAGGCCAAGCTTGGCATTCAGCCGCCCAAAGCGGAGAACCAGAACAACGGTGCACTGCCGCAGTATTTTGCCGATGAGTTCGGCTGGGAAGACATGGTGCGCGAGGTGGCGCGCATTTATAACAACCTGACGCCGGAAGAGCGCGCGCATACGGCGATCTTTGCCAACAATTATGGTGAGGCTGGGGCGATTGATTATTTCGGCCCGAAATACGGCTTGCCCAAAGCCATCTGCAATCACCAGAACTATTGGTATTGGGGGCCGCGTAATTACACCGGCGAGAGCGTGATCGTGCTGGGCAGTGATGGGGCGGGCGATCGTGAGCATTTCAGAAGCGTAGAAGTCGCAGGGCGCGCTGATAATCCTTACTCAAGGATGGACGAGCGCTATAACATCTTTCTCTGCCACGGACTGCTGTGGAACTTTAAAGACATTTGGCCGAAGATGAAAAAGTGGGGTTAGACCGTTTAGATCTGCTGTGTCCCACACGGGGTGGAGCAGACCTTTAGGGCTGCGATAAAGGCTGAAAACATGTGGCTTTTAGCCGCTGCGGTACATGCGTTTCTGGGATACACAATACCTAAAATGATTGGTTCCGAGCCCCCCAATGCTCCGTGATCTTTAAAGATCATTTTCAGTCAGGATTCGAGCCTGGTCGCCGACGTGTATTGTGCCTTCGACCAGAATTGAGCTATCGAGCGCCGTGGTTCCATCCAATTCGTGCACAATGCGCTGCAGGACCGTTGAGTCTTGCGACTGCGTGTCAGGATCAAAAGTGGTCATCACGCAGCGCCCGCGCAACTTCACCAGTTGAATTCGCACATCGCCAATCGCAAGCACCTTTCCTGGCCATTGGCGCTCCTCCAACTCAGGAACATCGGCAAGAAGAATATTAGGGCGCAGGCGGCGATGATCGATATTGAGGTACTGCGCGGCGCCATCGGTGGCTACAAGCAGAGGTAAGATGTCAAACGCCAGTGGCGGCGGAATCATCTCCAGTGTCACCGGCTCCATGGCGGCTTCCTGTACCAGATGCAACGCTTCCTGAGAATCCCAGTGATGTCCGTTGATAGTGGGCGCGCCGTCAGGATCGAGACTGCCTTGAAGACCTAACAATTTAGGTCGCGTGCGTGAGGTGAGATAGCGACCATTGATTCCACGAATCACTGCAACCTGGCGGTCGTGAGGAATACCAACTTTCGTGATTTCAGCCTCGTTGAGCCGCTCGCCTTTCAGGCTTTTAACCGGATAGCGCCAGATTTCGGAGACATACATGGGAGTATGTTAATGATGGTTGTGCTGGCAAAGATTCAGCTTTGAAATGAAAGCCTCACGGCTATTAGCGCTAAACTTTCGCGATCTTTAACTGCAGCGGAGCAGGTCCCTCACCTCCGCTCAAGTGCACAGAAAATGAAAGCACTTTACTGGCTCCGGTTCGGGATAGCGTCTCGCAAGGGACGAGGTTTTTGCTAACGACTAAATACTAAGTACCAACTACTGCTTTTCCGCCACTAACACTGCTACCGGAAAGCTGTAATGAATCTTTCCATTTTCGCGCCGCGCATTAAGGCCTAGAGTGTCGTCGGGGATCGAGTCCACAAAGAGTTTGCGCAGGCGATCACGATCAGCATCGCCGTCAGTGGGGAATGAGCGAGACAAAAGATCTTCCATCTCGCCTTCAAAACGATAGTAATGAAGCTCCGTTGCGGGCAGGTCTGCTTGCTTAAAGAGGCCACGCAGCTCTGCTTCAGGCAAGGCGCGCACGTGCGAAGGATCGCGCAGCTTCTCGGCGGCATTCAGCGCTGCGGCTTTCTCCGCAGCAGGAGCCATGTCCGCCACAACAATTCTTCCTCCAGGCTTGCACACGCGCTTCATCTCTTTGAGTGCGTTGAGCGGTTCTTCAAGATGATGAAAGACAAAGCGCGAACTCACGATGGAAAACTGCGGCTGCGAGAAGGGCAGGGAATAGACGTTGCCCGGCAGCCAGCTCACGTTATTGAGTTTTTTCTCTTCCTGGATTTTGCGCGCCTGCTCCAGCATGGCCGGCGTCATATCAATGCCGGTTGCGTGCTTCACCACGCGCGCGAAAGCGCACACCAGCAATCCGGGACCACAGGCCACATCAAGTACCGTATCTTCAGCCGTAGCCCCGGCCCACTGCACAATGCGGTTCAATGCTTCTTCATTGCGAATGGGCGCTGCTGTGGAGAAGGGAACAGCCTGGCGCGTGAACTGGTCAAGAATGCGGAAATCGTGAGAGTTCATGAAAGAAATTGTATGTCACTTTAGCTTTGGCGTGCTTGCTTGCGATCGACGGCTCTCTCCCATTACTGTCAATGCTGGCGGCAGAGATGGACTGTCATTTTGATGGAGGCAGTGACTGTGGATCAGATCATTAGCGCGCCGTAAGTGCTCCGCTTTCCTCCAGAGCGCCATACAGATCAGATACAACCCAGCGCTCCATCAGCTTACCGCGCTCCACTCGGTAGATGGCGATGCCCTTGAGCGTGATAGGCCGGCCGGTAGGAGCGATGCTGCGGAAGGCGCCCGTGTGTGTTCCCATGAGTCTCCACCTCACCACAACCCTGTCACCTTCCGCAATCAGGTCATCCACTTCGTATCGGGCGTCCGCTAACGCAGACCGGATGGCCGAATAGTAGTTCCGGAATGCCTTTGGGCCGGTCGGGCCGCCTTCCGGCCAATCATGAGATGTGAACTGCGGCGATAGAATGTCATCTGCCAGCGCCATGTTCCAGTTGACATAAACTTCTTTGTAGAATCGGCGGACAAGTTCTTTGTTCGCGGCTGCGATTTCATCAGTCATCCGTATCTCCTTTCGTTGAACGATGAAAGTGACAAACTCTAACTTTTCAGCAAAGTCCTGGCGATATTTGAAGCACGATCCGCGCCAAAGTCGCGACATTCAAGGCATCACCAATCGAACTATCTACCCATGTATTCAATACACGTCACAGTGAATTCTTTACATTCTGGTGGCTGAATCGCAATCCAGCATCGTTTCCGCTCCTTTGTTCATGCGGCTTTGAGAGTCCTTCCCATCCCCGCTGCATCCAATTAAAATAGAGATAGCCATGAGCGACCATATAGTCAGTCCTGATACTGAGCGCGGAGCTCTTACCAAGCGTTTTGAAAATACTGAAGGGTATCCGGCAGGCGATCCCGGTCACCTGCGTGAGGTGTTGTTTGGTAATGAGCAACCGCAAGGTGTAGTCCTTACCTCGTTGGATAACGTGGTCAACTGGATGCGCAAAAACTCAATCTGGCCAATGACGTTTGGTCTGGCCTGCTGCGCCATTGAGATGATGGCCATGGGCGCATCGCGTTTTGATATTGCGCGCTTTGGTGCTGAAGTATTTCGTCCTTCGCCCCGCCAATCTGACCTGATGATTATTGCAGGGCGCGTCTCACAAAAAATGGCCCCGGTGATCCGCCAGCTTTGGGAGCAGATGCCTGAGCCCAAGTGGGTGATCTCCATGGGCGCCTGCGCCACCTCCGGCGGCGTGTTCAATAATTACGCGCTGGTTCAGGGCGTGAACCAGGTGATCCCGGTGGACGTTTACGTTCCCGGCTGTCCGCCGCGCCCGGAGCAATTGATCTATGCTATTACGCTGCTGCAAGAAAAGATCCAGAAAGAGCGCGGATCATTCAAGCGGGCACTTAATCTGGCGTAAGGCAAACAATCAGCCTTTTAGCTAATATTCGCAAGATTATCTACACAAATTGCGCATAAACTTGTTTCATTCATTTCGCTTTGCGCGATAATGAGCAGACACGAGGGAAACGATTTATGAGCAAGCTTGGTGTTATTGCCCTTCTTCTAGTGTCCATGTTCGCCGTGGCGCAGACCAGCGACCAGGACGTTTTTACCATCACAGTAAAATCGCCCACTTCACCTCAAGACGTGCAGGTGCGATATTTCCTGAGCGGCGATTCCGGGTTGCAGCAGGCCGGTAGCGTTGCCAAACCAAATGACAACCAAATTGTGATCAAGACCGGCGTTGAAGACAAATCAGCGAAGGGCTTTCGGGCAATTGTGTTTTCGCCTGGATGTGAGTTTGCCACCATCAACGCAAACGATCTGACCGCCAGCACCCGCCAGGCTGATTTCCAATGCCAGAAACTTGATACCACGTCTTTGCACGGAAAGGCTGATATCTCCAATTTCGCGGGCAAGCAGCTGCAGGTGGAAGCGCTTTATATGTGCCACTGGGCCGGCAAATTTTTTGGCGTACCCAACCTGGCAATCTCGCCTTTTTCCTTGGGTAAGGCCAAGGTGGAAAACGATGGAACGTTTGCGGTTGACCTGCCCAATTTCAGCAGCGATCCGCTATGGAATAACCTTTCCCACAACGCGGCGCTGACGTTTGTGCTGGTGGATGCGGCCAACGGCCAGCGGCTGGCACAGCTCTCAGCTCCACGTGATCTTTCCCACGGAAATGCTTTGAAGATTGCGGCCAGCTATCCCCCGGAGATTTCGTTTGCCGTGCGATAGCTTAGAGATGCGCCAAGCAGCGGCTACAACATTCGCTGATTAGGTTAGTTTCAGATCAGCTTAGAGAAAATGATAAAGGCACAGACATTCCTGTCTGTGCCTTTATTCTGTCATTTACGTTTAGTGCCTGCTTGCTGGCGGCACAATGCCATTCATGCGCAAGTATTCAATCATCTGGCCGTACTCATCGGCATCGTGGATGACCGCACCGGAAGCGATAAACAAACGGGCCTGAGTACCGCGGAAGAACGGTAGCTGCTCGCCTGCATTTTCTGAGGTCAAAGTCTTGGCCGCGCGATGCCCAACGGCAAATGAGTCTTTCAAGAACTGAATGGCCTCAGCCTTGGTCTTGAATTCCGGACCATTGGGGCCTTTGATGTTGTCCGGAAGCTTCTCGCCGGCAACGGTGGTCCAAAAGTAGAAATTTGCCGCAGCTGTATGCGTGATCAACTGCGCGAAGGTCCGAACATCTTTGTACTCGGCGTTAGGAATGTTAAGACTAGACGGGCTGAAATTGAATTTATCTTCTGGCATGGCTTCAGCCGCTCCCACCACGTTCTTTTCATACTGGCTTACCTGGCGGTCTACTATTTCGGCGAGGCTGGAAGGCCCAGCCGGTGCGGTTTGCGCATGTGGTGTGGGCGAGGCAGTGGCTGGATGCGTTCCACCCTGCGCATACGCGCCAACAGCAAAGGTCAATACGGCCAGCAGGAACAAAGCTCTTAGATGTTTCATTTTGTGAACTCTCCTCATTTTTGCGAATCAAGCGACCGAAAAAGATACCATGCGCGCTTTTGTCTCCGCCAGCGAGCCTCAGTCTCGCTCTCTGTCGGTTCATTAAAGATGTTGAACAGAATTGCCGGTCGCAAAAAAAACGGAGGCCGCTTGGCCCCCGTGATCTGTAGATGTTTTTTGGCGAAGCTATTGATTGCCTCGGCTGGCCGGCGGAATGATTCCGTTCATGCGCAGGTATTCCACCATCTGTCCATAATGATCAAACGCGTGGGCCACTGCAAAGGAAGTGCAGAAGAGCTTGGTAGTTTGTCCCTGGCCGAACGGGTTAGGAATAAGCGCCAGGGCCGCGCTCTCTGAGGTCAGAGACCGGGCCGCTTTGTGTCCGAAGGCAAACGAATCTTTCAGATACTTGATAATCTCCGCCTTGGTCTTGAGCTGGGGCGGGCCATTGTCTTCAGTGGTTTCGATTGGCGGTTTGTCGCCGGTAACCGGCGCCCATAGAGCGAAGTTTGTCGCCGCAACGTGTCGAACCTCTTCGGCGAATGTCTTCACGCCTTTGTACTCGCTGCCGCCGATGTTAAGACTGGTGGGAGAAAAGTTGAATTTGTCGTCGGGCATGGCCTCAGCCGCGCTCACGAATTCTCTTTCCATGCTGCTGATCTCGCGGTCGATTACGGTGCCGATGGTCGGCGCAGGCGTAGGCGAGGCAGCGGGTTTAGCGTTAGCTTGCGCCGCTGCGCCCACTGCAAAAGACAGCACGGCACAAAGGCAAAGTGTTCTCAGGTGGTTCATCAGGTTCTCCTTGTCTCTCCGTTCAAGGTTGTAACTATATCAAGACCTTTGTATTTATGCTTTGCGCGGACGGCTGGCCGGCGGCACAATACCGTTCATGCGAAGGTACTCCACAATTTGTCCGTAGTGATCATTAATGTGGGTGAGCGCCAGGATGACCAGGGAAATCCGCGTCACCTTGTTGCCGCGAAATTCCACCAGTTCAAGCTCATTTTCACTGGTCAGGTTTTTGACCGCCTCATGACTGTACGCGAACGAGTCTTTAAGAAACTTGATAACTTCACTCCGCGACTTCATTTCCGGCGGGCCGCCGGGCGCATTGATGCCTGCAGGTTCAGGTTTTCCGGTGAGCGGCGCCCAGATGGCAAAGTTATCCGCAGCCACGTGCCTTACCTGCGCGGAGAAGGTCCGTACGCCCTTGAATTCACTGCCTGAGATGTTCAACGATTCCGGCGTCGCGCCGAATTTTTCTTCCGGCATAGCCTCCGCAGCGACAACGAATGAGTTTTCGGCGTTGGAGATCTCTTGATCGATGGCAGCGGCAAGCGGCGACAGCTTGGACTGTGCCGCAGCAGGCAGAACGGCCAACAAGAGCGTCGATAGAACAGGCAGAGCAAGAATCCGAGACGCGCGAATCAATTTCATTTCTGAGTTTCCTTTCGTCCTAGTGGGCCTGAAGTGAGGTTGCGGGTTCAAGACGATAGAACGGCGCCAGGATCAATCCGGCAGCCATGGCCGCAGCGGCTACAGTAAGAGTAAACGGCACGCTCTGGGTTTCCGCCACCACACCCCATATGGCGCTGCCCAACGCCAGCCCACCTTGCAGGACCAGCACGTACATTGAAATCACGCGTGCGCGCACCCATGAGGGAGCGGCGGTCTGGGCGGAGGTGTTGAGCGTTGCCAGCGTGCCCATCCATGCCAGACCGGCTGCGACCGAAGCGATTGATGCCGCGAATAGCGTAGTTGGTCGCACTAGGCCGATGAGCGCAATGGCGAAGAGCAATGTGGAGCCGCTGGTGATTGCGTCAGGCGAGACGCGCCGGCGGGCAAGCGCCAGCACTCCTGCGCCCGCAAGAGCGCCAGTGCCAAAGAAGGCCAGCATTGCTCCAAAGCCTTCCGGGCCGAATTTGCGGGCGATGATCGGCAGCAGTGCCCAGAAGGCGCTGGCAAAAAGAGAAAAGCCAAGCGTACGGACCAGGACGGCGCGAATGCGCGGCTCCTGCCGAGCATAGCGCAGGCCAATGGTGATGGCGTTAGTAAATTTTGTGGTGCCGTTCTGGTGTTCCGTGGGCGCTGGACGCCAGCGATAAAGAAACAAAATTACGCCGAAGAAAGAGACGGCATTAATCAGAAAGGCACGGCCTGATCCAGTGAAGGTGCCCTGGCATGATGCGATTACGAATCCGCCCAGCGCGGGACCGACGGCCCGGGCAATATTGAAGCCGGCGGAATTCAAGGCGACAGCGGCTGGGAGTTTGGCAGGCGGCACCAGATCAGGAGTCAGCGCCTGCCATGCGGGATCGTTCATTACTGCGCCTACGCCCAGCAGAAAGGTGAAGACCAGCAGCGTCTGTGGATTAATGGTGCGGGTAATGGTAAGTAGTCCCAGCACGCCAGCGGCGGCGACCATAATGCTTTGGGTAAACAGCAGAAATTTGCGGCGATCAATAATATCCGCCAGAGCGCCCGCAGGCAGCGCCACAACCAGCACGGGCAAACTTACCGCAGCCTGCACCAAGGCTACCCACATCGGCGAGCTGGTGAGCGAGGTCATGAGCCAGCCAGTGGCAACCGCCTGCATCCAACTGCCGGTATAGGAGATTACGGCGGCAATCCAAAGGCTGCGGAAGAGCGGCTCACGCAGCGGGGAGAGCGCGGAGTGATAAACGGGAGCAACCTGTACCTGGGCCGGATCTTCCATGGGGCTAACAGGCCTCGGCGGGATGATTGCGGACATGACAAATCATTGGACTGCTTCCCCTACAGTATTGTGAGCATGACGCCCGGAAAATGGCCACTCCTTGCGCCGCCAGGAGCGAACTAAAAAAATTATCACGCCGATTATGGCAATAACCGTGCCAAAGCGGATTTCTTTCAGGCTTGGCCGCGTGCACAGAATGTAAATAAAGCCCAGGGCCGCCAGCACCGCCGGAATGGGATATAGATACATGCGGAAAGGACGTGGAAAATCAGGCCGGCGGGCGCGCAACAGCAGCAACCCGATTACCTGCAGCAAAAACTGGACCATAATGCGGATCACCACCAGCGCGGCTAGCACATCTTGCAGGCGGAACATGCAGAAAAAAGTGGTCACCAGGGCCAGCGTCAGCAAAGAGCGATGCGGGAAGTGGTGCCGCGAATGCAACTTGGCATAAGCGCGAAAGAAATTATTGTCCTCGGCGGCGGCGTAAGGAACGCGCGAATAGCCGAGCATCAGGGAGAACACAGAGGCAAACGCCGTCCACATGATGAGGAACGTGCCGAAGAGCGCAACCCAGTTTCCAAAGGTGCGCTGCAGCATGGTGGAAGCAATGTAATAATGCGACTCATGCGTGCCTATCTGGTCAAGCTCCTGCCACGGCATCACGCCAAGAATGCTGGTGTTCATTACCAGATAAAGCACGCCGACAATCACAATGGAAAAAAGAATGGCGCGGGGGAGGTTGCGCTCCGGCTGGCGAATTTCACCGCCGAGAAAGCCGACGTTGTAATAGCCCCAGTAATCATAGGTGGCCAGCAGCATGGCTGAGCCGAGGCCGAGAAGAAATCCGCCGGAAAACTGAAATGCTCCCGGAGGGAAGCTAAAAGCTCGTGCAGCGCTAAAGTGGCTGATGCCGGCGGTGATGACCAGAAGAATCGCGCCGAGTACCCCTACCGAAAGATAGCGCGCAAGCTTGCCGATCATAGAGATCCGTCGGTAGAGCAACAGGAGCGCAAGCAGGCAACTGCCCATGGCGACGAAGGTTCCGCCGTTGACGAATAGCCGGAACTCAAGCGCGCCCAGATGCGGAATGCCGAGAGAGACGGTGTGGTCGGCAATTACATGGCCCAGGCCTGACCAGACGAACTCGGCATACCGGGCAATGCCGAGGCAGCCGGATGCAATGGAGAGCGGAGCGCTGAAGATCAATTGCCAGACAAAGAGAAATGAGATCAGCCGGCCCAGCTTTTGCGCGCCGTAACTTTCTTTTAAATACTGGTAAGAGCCGCCGGCCTGCGGCATGGATGCTCCCAGCTCAGCCCACACAAGGCCGTCACACATCGCCAGCAGCGCGCCCAGCACCCAGCCCAGCATGGCCTGCGGGCCGTGCATGGCATGGATGATCAGCGGGATAGTGATGAATGGCCCTACACCGATCATGTCAATCATGTTCAGCGCAGTGGCTTCGCGCAGGCCCACCTCGCGAGCCAGCGTGGGCTGGCCGGGTGTTGACGGGGTAAGGCTCATTGATGTCCCGCGCTCAGCAGGTTTACGAACAGCCTGATTGCTCCGGGCACTCCCGCAGGAAGCTGGCGTGAGAATCCATAGGCCGAATAAATGTAAATTCCCTTGCCATAGTGTGCCAGCAGCAGCCCGCCTTTCTGCGGCTGCTCGCCAGGATCATTCGAGGCCAGCAGCGGCTTGAACTGCGAGTCCCATTGGCCCATAAAGTACAGGCCGCGCTCCTGCACCCAGCCGTCAAAATCTTTTTGCGTGATCTTATTGGGCCAGTTAAAGACCTGCTCTTCCGGCGCAAGAATTTCTACCGGCGCTTCCTCCACGGTTACGCGCAGGTTCGCTGCCGTGGCGGGATAAGGCGTGTAATGGCCTGCATTGAAGAGGCCGATCGACTGGTTGTACTGGACGATCAGCGTTCCGCCGTTGTTCGCGTAATCAAGCAGGCGGCGATTGTGCTCGCGGACATCGGTACGCGTGTCATAGGCGCGAATGCCGACGATGATGGTGCCGTAGCGGCTGAGGTCGCCGGTGGCAAGCTCTTGCGGCGTGATCATGCTGACGTTGAGGCCGACGGTTTCAAGAACAGAGGGAATCTCATCGCCTGCGCCCATCAGGTAGCCGACGCGCAACTGCGGCGGCAGCTTTACATCGACGGCCTGCACGTTTTCTGTGGCTGGGCGATAAGCGGGGTAAGAGTCGAGATCGGGGCGCGTGATGATCTTGAAACCTTCCGCGTACTGCTTACCATTGTATTCAGCCTGCGCAGTGACTTTGTATGTGCCCTCATGCAGATTTTGCGGCGTGACCTTGAAGTTGTAATTGCTCAGGTCGCCGTCGTGGTCAAGGTCAACTGCGATTTCAGCAGGCTCGACCTTCCATCCTTGCGGCGTTTCCAATCGCAGCTTGGCGTGGACGGGGTTCTGCACGTTGCTACGGACGGAGACGCCTATCTCGGCAGGAGAAGGCCGGCCTACAGGTGCAACGACAACTGGAGAAGTCAGGAGAACTGAGATCGGCGGCCCTACCATCAGCGGACGCTCGGACTGGCCGAGAGTGGGATCGATGAATTTGATTTTGGCGACGGCTGCGATATCGCTCCCCGCTGTCTTGTTGCCATCCATAGTCCAGAAACTAGCCGTAGCATGGACAGGATAGGGCGGCCAAGGCGACGTAAGCAGGCGCGAATCGCTGATGGCATAAACTGTTTCTGTCTCAGGATTGTTGCGGGTGAAGTAAGGTTGTGTGTATTTTGCGTTTTCAGGAACTCGAACCCGGAACTGCACTGAAGCGACGTCTCCGGCGCCCAGTGGCCGCACCTGCGGGAGCGGGGTGATCTGCTCACTTGTCCAGCCCTCGGGAATGTCAACGCCAAAATCCTGGGCCGCGATGACCAATTTGCCGCGATTATAGAGACGCGCGGTCATTGTGAATGTTTGCCCAGGAACAACCAGAGACAGCGTTTGCTCCATGCGTGGGAAATAAGAAGGACCGGGAGGCGGCCCCGGTGGATCCACGGAGAGAGCAAAAAAGATACCCATGGACTCGTTGGCCGCCTGCTGGAACTGTGCGAGTTTTGTACGCAATGACGGCAGCAAGGCAGCTTTAGCTTGCGCTGATAACGGCGAGTCTTCAATCTGCTTGATTAGCTTCTCCGTTTCAGCGCGTCCAGCCAACAGCGGCAGGGCGCACGCTGAGGGGGTCCCCAGGGAGAAGAGCTTGTTCGCGTCTTCCACGTACTTCTGCAGCGCCTCAAGAGATGGCGCAAGAAACGGTACTTTGCTTTCCTCGCTGGGGATGCGTTTTGCCAAGCCGGCCAACGATGTATCGATGCCTTCGAGGAGATCAAATTCAGGGTCAATGGGATAGCCGATTTGAGAATCGGCCAGCGCGTAATAGGTGTATCGATTGCCCGGCGAAACGCGAATTCCGCCCGTGCCCTGCGATGTCTGGTGGGCCAGTCCTTCCAGAGCAAATTGAGTGTAAGACATTCCAAGGAGCGGGCTGTATTCGCCGATGTTCAATTTGACTGAGTAATCCTTCTGCGCGACTTCGCCGCCCTGAAACATGCGCGGCGGATTGCCGACATAAAGCTTCCGGGCCTGCCAGGGCAGAAGGCCTTCTTTGATCTGCTCAGGAAATTTGTTGGGATCGGCGGCGGCGCGGAACGCCTCGATGGTCAGCAGGGCCGAGGCCTGATGATGGCCGTGACCATCGCGCGGGGTGCCGCTGAAGCGGGCGATCAGCACATCTGGTCGGAAGGTACGAATCGCGCGCACAAGATCGCCGAGAGCAATGTCA
>DASRDW010000322.1:0-26560 GCA_035652415.1 Candidatus Angelobacter sp.
GCCGTTCAGCGGAATAGTGGCCGCACCAAAAGCCTTGGCAATGGTCGGCGGATTAATGACCGTGATGTTCGCTGAAGATGTATTGCCGTTGCCGGCATCCGTGGAGAGGATCTGGACGCTATTGGTGTACTGGTTATCCACCGTTCCAGTAATAGTCACCGAAATTGCGCAGCTCCCTACCGCCGTCAGGTTATTGCTGAAGCTGATGGTTCCGGCTCCGGCAGTTGCAGTGACTGTTCCACCGCAGCTGTTGCTGACCGTGGGCGATGCAGACACCTGCAAACCTGTTGGCAGCAAATCAGTAAAGCTGGTGTTGATGGGCACCACGTTCGGGTTATTGATGCTGAAATTTACCGTGGTTGTGCCGTTTACCGGGATGGTGGCCGCGCCAAAGGTCTTGGTGATTGTCGGCGGTTCCAGGATCACGATGCCCACGTTGGCAGTTCCGCCGCTGGAAGCGCCCAGACCCGTGGTGGGATCCGTGTAAGTAAATTGAACCGGCTGGTTCCCCGGATTCGCCACAATGCTTGCGATAGTAAAGGTCCCGTTGTAGCCACTTACTCCAACACCGGAGACCACCACCGTATCGCCCACGGCGAAGCCGTGCGCTCCCACCGTTGTAATGGTTACTGTTGAACCCGTTTCGCTGGCAGCGGCAATCAGGCTGTCATTGGCTAGGGCCGTTCCCTGGTCCACTGTGGCGGTCGGGTTCGCGCGTCCTGAGGTGCCGCCCGCGTTAAACGTCGCAGTAGCACTCGCGGCCGGACTCAGTATCTCCGGCTGTGCCTGCGGGATGGTCCCAAGCGGTCCGGAAACAAACGTAATGGGCAGTCCGGCGATCTGTGTCAGATTGGCGTTGCCGATGGCCGCGCCATGATTGTCCCTGGCCAAGCTGCCTGTAAGCGTAGTAGTCCCGTTGATCTTGATCTTGGCCGGGTCCGCCGGCCGGACCGTCTGGTTCGTCAGCACGATAAACGGATCGAAGCAGACCACGCTGCTGGTGGCAGCCGCTGGGCACGTGCTTACCGCGGGAGACCCGCCCTGAGAAATCGAGTTCGCAGGCACGTTCGATCCCCACCAGTTATTGGTGGCTGTGACCGGGTTGCCTGTGCCTGCTACCGTGGCGGTCACGTTGAAGAGATTGCTGCTGCCAGGTGTGGAGCTCGCACTGTTACCGGCAAAGCGGCTGAAGTGAATGGTCACAGCGGAAAGGCCGCTGCCGTCACCGGTAAAGATTGCGCCGCCATTGCCCGCGGTGCTGTTCCCGGTGAAGGTCACATTATTCAGCGTCATGCCGTCGAACCCGTCATTGGCGATTCCGCCGCCGCCGGCATGGAACGCCCCGGCTCCGGTATCGGCCGCCGTATTGTTGCTTACTACCGTTCCGCCATCCATCAACAGGTTGGCCGTGCTGCTGATGCCGCCTCCCTTGCCCGCCGCAGTATTGCCGGAGATCGAGCCGCCGGAAATATGGTTCTGCGGGGTCGTGTGCTGCCCTTGCAGGAATATGCCGCCGCCCTCGGGAAGGATCGAGCCGCTCGCGTGCGTGTGATTGTTCAGCACCTGCGTGTTGCTCATCGACATCACGGTGTGAACGTCCGTCATAATGCCGCCGCCTTCACCGCAGCAGCTGCCGTTCGATGTCCCGTCATTGTTCTGGATGATGCTGTTGGTAATCGTCACCGTGCCCGGTCCGGGGTGGGTCACATTGAACACCGCGATGCCGCCGCCCCGGCCGTCAAAAATCGCATTGTTCTGGATGGTGACGTGGTCCATTGAAAGGCTTGCTGTTCCAGCTGAGCCGGTATCGAAATCAAACGCTCCGCCGAAGCCATCTTGAGTAGCGCAGCAATCGCCGCGGTTGCGGCCATGCTGGATCGTCAGGTTGGAAAGGCTCACGGTCGCACTGGAAAGAACCTGAATGTCTTCGTTAAAAGAGAATACCTTGTCTACGCTGTCACTCAGGTTCGCTAGCGCTCCACCCTGGATAATGGTTGTGGCCTGTCCCGCACCCACGATGTTCACTGAGTCAGTAACTTCCAGTGTTCCATGTTTACCGGTTTCATCTCCGGCGACTCGGGGAAGCGTCAGCGTGTAGGTGCCCGCCGGAACCGAGATCGTATCGGTCGTCGTGCCGCCATTGTTATTGGCATTGGCTTCAAGGATCGCCTCGCGCAAGCTGCACTGGCCGGCGACTGCATTAAGGCAGGCGTTCGGATTCGCCGACACCAGATCAACGGTGGTATTGACTACGAACGTAGGGTCCGGCAGCGGCATCAGCATGGAAGGCGCGCTCTCGCCTGCATGGATGGCCAGCACTCCGGCACGTCCGTCAATGTTGATGCGTTGCGGAATCGCGGCGATCGGGGTTCCCGAATAAGGCCGGGTGGAAAGCACGGCCGGCGCAAAAGTCTCTGCCCCCGGCGCCACGTCCGGATGCTGCACGATGGTCAGCAAACCAGAAGCCCCATTGAGCACCATCACATCGTCCATCTGGTGATCGGAGATGCGGGTGCGGAACATCACCGGCGCCTGTCCCGCCGGGAACGTCGCCGCGGCATTAATGTCTTCCACAATCTTCCAGCCATTCGCCGGAAACGCCTTCACTGGCTGCAGCGGGTTGACCTCGCCGAGAATTCTTGCGCCCTTGCGCATCGCCTTCAACTCGTCAATGGTATAAGCCCGCGGATCAAATTCGTTGTGCGCCGCAATGTGGAGCGCTCCATCAGCGGTGAGCAGTGCCAGTTGCTGTCCGGGGATGCGATCATTCACAAACTTGCCCACCGTCAGCGCGCTGGCCGTGATCGGCAGAGAAACCTGCTGCAACTTCATGGTCGCCGAACGCAGGATCTGCACCTTGCCTCCGGTAAGGAAAGCCAGGTCGGTGCCGCCATCGCCGAAATCGGCAAAATTAAGATTGGAAGCCTGTCCGCTTAGCGGAAAGGCAGCCAGCGGATCCAACCCGTCAGCGCTGCCGGTGAAAATGGCCAATTCAGGGCCCGAAGCCGCGTTCATTCCTACAACGATCTGCTTAAAAGGCTGCACTTGCCCCAGGTCGCCGCCAGCCATTACCGTGACGCCGCCCGGAAGTTTCACCTCCTCAGGGGATGCGAAATTGCCTGTGCCGTCGCCCGCAAAGACGTAAAGAGCGCTGCTGCCCTTGGCCGCGATCACCAGGTCATTGTGGCCGCTGGGGGTGAAATGCCCCACAGCAATAAAGTCCGGGTTTACTGGCGTGCTCAGCACCGCCTGCTGCGGCAGGAACGGCGCCGGAAACTGTCCGTGCGTGATCGCCTGGAAAGACGCATCGCTCTGCGGCGCAAACGCGTCCACGTTGCCGCGCTGTATGCCCAAATAGCCGTTATACCCCACCAGCAAGTCAGGGACGCCGTCTTCGTCCACATCAGCCGTCAATAGTGAAATTGGCTGTCCAGCCGTAGGCACACTCGTAGCTGCCGCGCTGGCAAAAGCCCCCTTCGCAGCCGGCGCGCCTCCTGCCTGCATTGGCAATTGCTGCCGCTCACCCAGCCATATCTTGGGTCCTTGCGTTGAAGATTGCTGCAATGCACCCAGATGGTTTGCCGCTCCGCCCAGTACGAGCACCAAAACCAGCATGATTGTGAACTGAATTTTTGCAGTAATTCGATTGCAGAGAAACCAACGGCTTCTAGTCACGGCTAGTAAACTCCTTGCACAATTTCTTTTGTTTGGTAGGTTCCGGAAGTTTAAAACGCCTCGGGCACAGGCGCAGACGAGCTAAAGCCCACCTTCCGGAACTTGGCGGGACAACGCTCAAGGGAAAATTAGTTAGTTAGCCTAGGGGGTTATCAGAATGAAACCAGTGAGTACTCTGCTTCTAAGTTCACGGTTTGTCAAGAGAAAAGCTGTTTTTTATTAAAGTGAAAAGCAATTCATACATGACTAAGGAGTGCAAATTTAGTCTTAATACCAATGAAGCAGAGGGTCATCTTTGGCGGGTTTTAGCGAAAAGAAACCATCTTCCAGCCTGCTAGTAAAACCTTCCTCATGGATGGTTACTAAAGTTTTTTCCAAAATTACAATAATCCTCTTGGCATAGTGACCATTCGCGGGTACCATCCAGCTACTACACTTTAGTTTCACGCTCTCAGGTTTGGTTCCGGGTACCAAGTTCAAGACCTCCCCCAAAAATATATTCCCAATACGGGAATATCAGATCGAATCTATTTTGCGAGGTGCCATTTGGCAGTTTCTCGACGGATATTTTTGCATCAAGGGGTTCTGGCAGCCGTAGCTTGCGCCGCCAGCCCTGTTTTCGCGCTGGGCTCCCAGCGTATGGCGGATGGCAGTGAGGATACTGGAGCGTTGTCAAGACAGCTATTAACCGGCAGATCCAACAATTGGCAAGATCACGCAGCGGCAATGCAGGGTATGAGCCGGGGGCAATTTGCTGGAGTGGTCGGCACCAATTTCAAAATCATCTTGCCTGACAATGCGCAGGCTGTGTGGATTACGCTGCTGGCGGTGGAAGACTTGCCTGGAATCACACCTGTTAACCCTGCGAGCTTTGCTGTTCCTTTCAAGCAATCTTCGGTTGCGCCCAGCACCAGCGGCTTTTTCCTGAAGTTTGGCGGCTCAACGCCGGTGGCGCAAGGAACCTATCTGATTGAGCATGACTCGCTGGGCCAGTTTGCTTTGTTTATTGTCCCTGCGGGCAACGGAGAGCAGGTTTATACCGCGGTGATCAATCGCCTGAACGCGCCAACCATCATCGCTGTACCCTTTGCGGTTGGAACAGATGCGGGAAGCACCACAAAGGTAACTACTCCTGCGGGCGTAGTTACCGCGTCGGTTCCCGCTTCAACAAGAGTTGGAAACCAATCTCCTGATCTTTCTGGAAGCCTAGGCGTTCAAAGAAGCGTACTGATGGATTGAAAGTTTCCACGTAGATTGTGACTGTTTTGCCGCTCTGGCCGGCTTCGTCAAGGAGTCGGCGGAGCAATACCCCGCCGATTCCCTGGTTGCGGTATTGCGGCAGAACCGTGACATCGAGGATATGGAAGTTCTCAGCTCCGCGATCAAGATAGATCCTTCCTACATCTGTTTCATCCATGCAGATCAAATCGTGGCTCGCCTGCGGATAGCTCGCCTCATAGTGCTGTTTCTGCGAGGCGAACTGCATTTTCACAAACGCTTCTTTTTGCTCCGCGGTCCAGGGGACTTGCTGCAGTTCATCGGCCCGCGTGCTTGCATAAACTGAGAGGATAAACGTATCGTCCGCCGCGCCAACCGGACGCAACCGCACCTGTTCCGCGCGGACTGTCATGGTTGCTTACGGAAACGATGGAAGATCGACTCGTAAATGGTGCCTTTGCCGTCAGCGCTGATCGGGGTAAAAAAAATCTCGAATGTTCCCAGCCGCTCGTGCTCCAGGCGATGAGTCTGCTGCGGCAGTAAAGGCTGGACTGGACCAAGAAAATGCAGGCTGAAGAATTCTATCGTGGGAGAATCGTTGCGCTCCTTCACCTCAACCAATTCCAGCAGCACTGGTTGAGGACCGGTATGGACTTTGAATTGTGTGTGCAACTGCTCGCGAAAAACTTTGCCATTGAGATCTTCAAGGGATGTGGACATGAAGCGACAGGCTATGCAACTCAGACAGTAGGTGTCAAGCCTGGCCAATAAGCATCTCTGGGCAATCGGATGTGATGGCCCGCGGGAGAATCTTATGCAACTGTTTTGAACTTCATTTTGTCCTTCTGCACTGAAACCTGTCAGTGCTTGTCAAAATTTCCAGAGCCCCGGTGCCCTCGAACTAATGAGACACTCTAACGCTCTAGCGAACGCTTCCCTATTTACTTATCACCTTTTTCCGGGTTCCCTTAAGCAGCCCAGGTTTGCATCCACCAAGAGCGCGCTGCTACTTTATTCTTTAGTCCAACTTATCCCCCCAAGGAAACTAAAGTGCCTAAAATTCAGCGTGCGATCCTGAGCGTTACAGACAAGACTGGCTTGGCCGATTTTGCCAAAAAGCTTGCAGCGATGAAAGTTGAGTTGGTCTCCACCGGCGGAACAGCCAAGCTGCTGCGTGAATCCGGTATCGCGGTGAAAGATATCTCCGAGCTCACCGGCTTTCCGGAGATGCTGGATGGCCGGGTGAAAACACTTCATCCCAAGGTTCACGGCGGCATTCTGCATATTCGTGGAAATCCGGGACACGTTGCGGCTGCAAAAGAGCACGGCATTCAGCCCATCGATATGGTGGTCGTGAATCTTTATGCCTTTGAAAAAACCGCGGCCAAGCCCGGCGTGCACTTTGATGAGCTGATTGAAAACATTGATATTGGCGGGCCGTCCATGGTGCGCTCCGCAGCCAAGAATTTCCGCGATGTTGCCATTGTGACCTCGCCCGATGACTACACTGCGATCGCCAAAGAAATGGAATCGAGCGGCGGCGAGCTGAGCTTGGCAACGCGCTGGCGCCTTATGCAAAGAGCGTTTGCCGTAACCGCTGCGTATGACAACGCCATCGCTTCCACGCTGGCGAGAACCACTCTGAATGAAGCCGGAACAGAGTTTCAACTTCCTGCCGCTCCGCAGGCCGAAAATGAATTTCCTGCAGTGCTGCGTTTCGGGCTGACCAAGGTGATGGATTTGCGCTATGGCGAGAATCCGCATCAGCGGGCCGCGATGTACTCAGACAGTTCGTCTACGGGCGTTGCCAACAGCAAGCAGCTCCAGGGAAAAGAACTTTCCTTCAACAACATTGTTGATCTGCAGGCCGCGTGGGACCTGGCGCAGGATTTTGACGAGACGGCTTGCGCCATCATCAAGCACACCAATCCAAGCGGCGCAGCTACAGGCAAGACTCTGCTGGAAGCGTACTTGAAAGCCAAGGAAACAGATCCCGTTTCGGCCTTCGGTGGGGTGATCGGGGTGAACCGCGTGATTGATGGCGCTGCGGCAGAGGAAATTGTAAAACTTTTTGTCGAGGCCATCGCTGCTCCCGGCTATTCACCGGAAGCGAAAGAGCGTTTTGCTGCCAAGAAGAATTTGCGCCTGGTTGAGGTGCTTCAGGGTGCGCAAAAGTTTGCCATGAAGCAGGTTTCAGGCGGCATGCTGGTGCAGGATGCAGATGTGCGTCCGCTGTCGGATGCAGACCTTAAAATCGTCAGCCAGCGTCAGCCCACGGCAGAAGAAATGCGCGCGCTCAAGTTCGCCTGGAAAGTCTGCAAGCATGTGAAATCAAATGCCATTGTCTATGCTCGTGAAGGGCAGACGGTGGGCGTGGGAGCGGGACAAATGTCGCGCGTGGATTCATGCAAGATCGGCGCGATGAAAGCGATCTTACCTTTAAAGGGTACGGTAGCGGCTTCTGACGCATTTTTCCCATTTCCGGACGGGGTGGAAGAGATCGCCAAGGCCGGGGCCACGGCAATTATTCAACCGGGCGGATCAGTGCGAGACCAGGAAGTAATTGATACGGCAAATCGTTTAAGTTTGGCCATGGTGCTCACCGGAGTCCGTCACTTCCGTCACTAGTAAAGAATCGTTATGGTACGAAAAAAGAGCGATTTAAGGACTAAAATTGAAGTGAGAAATTGCCGCAATCGGCCTGTGCGCGGCGCGCATCAAATTTAAGAGGTAAATTCTCGGTTCGCCATTATGACTCTCATGAAAACCCGCTCTATTTGCTTAGGGACTTTATTGTTCGTATCCATGGGCCTTGTGGCGCAGGAAAAAACACCTGCTGCTCCTGCAAAACCTGCCGCTCCTGCAAAAAGCGCAACCAAAGATGCGCAGCCGGCCCAGCCCGCTACACCCAAAAAAGTTGATAAGGCTGCTGCTTACTATCATTTCTCACTGGCGCACATGTATGAAGAGATGATGGCGATGTATGGCCGGTCAGATTACGCCAACAAAGCAATTGATGAGTACCGGCTGGCAATTGAGAACGATCCCTCTTCTGAGTACCTGAATGCTTCTCTGGCAGAGCTGTACGCCAAGACAGGGCGCATCCGTGACGCGGTGAATGAAGCTCAGGACATCATCAAGCGCGATCCTGACGATCTGGAAGCGCACCGGCTGCTGGGGCGGATTTATCTGCGTTCGCTCGGCGATATGCAGTCAGGCACGCAGTCGCGGGAAGTGCTGAGTCTGGCCATTGAGCAGTATGAAGCCCTGGTAAGGATCGATCCTAAAGATCCTGACAATCATTTAGTGCTGGGCCGCCTGTATGCGCTGGATACGCAGACCAAAGGAAGCAAAGATCTATCTAAAGCGGAAAAAGAACTCAAGACCGCGATTCAGCTTGATCCGAGTTCAGAAGAGGCTGTCACTTATCTTGCCTTCATCTATAACGATGCGGGTGAGACTCAGAAAGCAGCAGAGCTGCTTAGTTCGGTTCCACAAGACCAGCGCACCTCAAAAATTTATACCGCGCTCGGCGGTACATACGAACAGCAGAAGGAATACAAGAAAGCCATTGATGCTTTTCGCCAGGCGCTGAACATCGACAAGGAAAACGTTGATGCCATGCGCGGTTTGGCGCAGAACCTGGCCAATGATAACCAGACTGAAGCCGCGCTGGCGGAATATCAGGCAGTCCAGGAAGCTGATCCACAGGACGCAACGGCTTCGCTTCGGATTTCAGAAATTTATCGGCGCATGGGCAAGTTTGATCTGGCCATGGAGAACCTGAAGAAGGCCAACGCGCTGGTGCAGGATTCTCTGGAGATCCCATATAACGAAGCGCTGATCCTTGAAGCACAGGGCAAATATGATGAAGCCGCCACAATCCTGCAAAAGCTGGTGAGCCATCCCCTGCCGCCAGATGCGCGTGCCGGCGACAAGAGCAATCGTGCAATCTTCCTCGAGCGGTTGGGCAATATCTATCGCGAAGAAGGCCGTCCATTGCTGGCGATAGAGACCTTCCACAAGATCATCGATCTTGGCGGCGACGAGACGGCGCGTGGATACCAGGACGTGATCGATGAGTATCGCGACCAGAAGCAATGGGGAGATGCCACGCGGTTGGCTCAGGAAGCAGTAAAGAAGCTGCCTGATGATAAGACTCTGAAGCTCACGCTGGCCGAGCAATTAGCAGATACCGGCAAGGAAGATGAGAGCATACAACTAGCCAAGTCCGTGCTGAAGGGCGGGCCGGATGATCGCGATAGCTACATCATGATTTCGCAGATCTACATGCGCCTCAAGCGCTGGAAAGATTCGGAAGATGCGCTTGTCCAGGCGGAAAAACTCTCGACGCGTCCGGAAGAAAAAGAATATATCCACTTCCTGCAAGGCTCCATCTACGAGCGGCAGAAGAAATATGATCAGGCGGAGCAGGCCTTCCGTCAGGTGTTGCAGCAGGACCCCAACAACAGCATGACCCTGAATTACTTGGGCTATATGATGGCTGATCGCAACACCCATCTGGAAGAAGCGCTTACGCTGATCAAGAGGGCGATTGACCTTGATCCGCAGAACGGCGCTTATCTGGATTCGCTTGGCTGGGCCTACTTCAAGCTGGGAAATTACGACCAGGCAGAAGAAAACCTGCGCCGCGCCGCAGACAAGACTCCCAACGACGCGACCGTGCAAGACCACCTGGGCGAACTATATGCCCGCACCAACCGCTTTAAGCTGGCTGCAGCCCACTGGGAGCGCGCTCTGGATGAATGGAACAAATCAGTTCCGGCCGATGTTGATCAGCAGGACGTAAGTCGTGTGACCAAGAAACTGGAAAGCACAAAAGTAAAGCTGGCTCAGCAGACCGAACAACAGAAGTAACAGTTGATTTTAGTGCTGAACAAAGGCCCTCGCTCCGGCGAGGGCTTTTTGCTTGCGCTCGCAAAGAGCCGGTGAACCTGTATGGAAATCCAATCAGTGGAAGAAAATTGTATCGGGCATTCAGCTAGTTAGTATGCGCAGTCGTTCTGAGCTTCAGCCTTTGCTTTTTGCTTTGCCGTGCTTGATGGCAATATAGGTAATCGAATCCCAGGCATTGTGAATTCCCACAAATAAGAGAAGCAGCGCAACTGTTGCAACCGCGAAGAGGGCCCATGCGTGCTCCCAGGCCAGCAAAACGGCCGAAGCAGTCCATGCTGAATACAACACAAGAGGACTGATCACGTACCACATCCAGTCTCCTGCATCAGGCTTGTAGCCGGTGGTAAGACGCGCGTGCCGGATGACCTGGATGGCATAGAAAACACCTACGGCTCCACAGATCGCCAGAGCAATGCCGGCGCCAGAGAGCGTGTGCCAGGGGAACTCAGGATTGCCGAAATCAGCAGAGAAGCGCAGAAGTGCACAATGGTAGGGCTACCAAAAGCGCGGATCTCACGCATGCTGCCGGGAGTACGGCCCTCCGCAATCAGGGCTATCACCACGAATTGCAGTCCGGTGAGCGCTCCGGCTGAAGAGCCGACAATGACATAGAAATTTTCCCAGGCGGCGAGCGGCGATTCCATAACCGGCAAGGATACATGGAGCGAGCGATGACATCCAACTGCAAGATGTTCCGCTCTGCAGCGCAGAAAAGCTAAGTGCTAAACTTTCTTTTATGCTTGCTCCATACGCTTTGCGCGCTGAAGAAAGCCGGGGACGGCGATATCCGGAGCAGGCGCATCCTTACCGCAATGATTACCAGCGAGACCGAGACCGCGTGGTGCACTCGCGTGCCTTCCGCCGTCTGGAGAACAAAACGCAGGTCTTCACCCGCCGCCGCTCAGATCATTTTCGCAACCGGCTGACGCACACGATCGAGGTGGCGCAGATTTCGCGCACAATTGCAGCGGAGTTAGGGCTGAATGAGGACTTGGTGGAAGCGCTGGCCCTGGTGCATGACGTGGGCCATCCGCCGTTTGGCCATTCCGGTGAGCGCGTTCTGAATGAAGCCATGAAGCAATATGGCGACCTGTTCGACCATAACCTTCATGCGTTGCGCACGGTGGAGCAATTTGAACAACGCTACGCCGATTTTCCTGGGCTTAACCTGACCTTCGAGGTGCGCGAAGGCATTGTGAAGCATTCGCGTGATTACGATGCGGCAGAGTTTCCCCAACTGGCGGAATATCTGCTGGAAAAGCGGCCGCCGCTGGAAGCGCAATTGATCGATTTGACGGATGAGATCGCTTATTCAACAGCCGACCTGGATGACAGCGTAGAGGCGAGAACCCTGACGCGAGAGCAGGTACGGCAGGGCGTTCCACTTTTTGCGCGGCTGCACGCGGAGGTTTCGCAGCGCTACCCCAGCACCACAGAAAAATTGAAATTCAATGAGACGCTCAAACGCGTGCTGGACCGGCTGGTGAGCGACTTGATTACGCACAGCAGAGAGCTGATCAACCAAGCCGGTGTGCGGTCAGTGGACGACGTACGCGATTTCCCACAGCGGCTTGTGGCTTTCAGCCCGGAGATAAACCAGGAGCGGCAGGAGATCAGGGATTTTCTCTATCGCAACGTATATTTCAGCGCGGGGCTGCAACCGGATAAGAAACAAGCGGAGCAGGTGATTGCAGACATGTTTGCTTTCTTTATCAAATCACCGCGCGACCTGCCGGCCAGCTACCAGGAAAAAACGCGACGTGAGCCGCTGCATCGGGTCGTGTGTGATTACGTGGCCGGAATGACAGACACCTTCATTCTGGATCAGCATCGGCGGTTCTTCCCCGCAAAAAAACGTATCGTGGTTTAACATGAAAATTCTTCTCATCGGCGGCAGCGGCTTTATCGGTCCTTACACCGCGACCATGCTGCTCAAAGGCGGACATCAGGTCACTATCTTCCATCGCGGTAAGACCCGCGCACCTGAAGGCGCTGAAGAAATCTTCGGCGATCGCCAATTTTTGCAAGACCATCAGCTCGAATTTCGCCGCCAGAAATTTGATGTGGTGATCGATTTCGTTCTCAGCTCAGGCCGCCAAGCCTTGCAACTCATGGATACTTTCCGCAGCATCGCCGGCCGCGTGGTTGCTCTGAGCAGCATGGACGTCTATCGCGCCTGGGGCGTTTTCTTTGGATTTGACTCGGGTGAACTTCAGGAGCTGCCACTCACTGAAGACTCAGATCTCAGGACAAGCCGCAGCGTCTATCCGCCGGAAGTGCTGGATCGGATGCGAGCCGCAATCTATCCCTGGGTTGACAAAGAGTACGACAAAATTCCCGTTGAGCAGGCAGTGCTGAGCGAACCAAAACTACCTGGCACAGTGTTGCGCCTGCCGATGGTGTATGGTCCAGGCGATCCGGTTCAGCGCTTTCATCCGATTCTGAAGCGCATAGATGATGGGCGCAGGCAGATCATCTTTGCCGATGATGATGCCGCTATGCGCACGCCTCGCGGATATGTTGAGAATGTTGCAGCAGCAATCGCTCTGGCCGCGACTTCACCACAGGCTTCCGGCAGGATTTACAACGTGTGTGAGACAGAATTCTTTAGTGAATTAGATTGGGCAAAGAAAATAGCGGCCGCCACAGGCTGGAGCGGAGAATTTGTCGTCCTGCCGCATGATCGAACCCCCAAACATCTGCTTTGGCCGGGAAATACCAGGCAACATATCGTCGCGTCCTCAGAGCGCATTCGCAAAGAGCTTGGCTACCGTGAGTTGGTTCCGCGTGAAGAGGCCATCCGCCGCACCATCGATTGGGACTGCGCCAACCCGCCCACCCAATCACTCGCTCAATTTGACTATCCGGCGGAAGATGAGGCTCTGGCTCAATTCAAAGCGTCAGCTTAGGCGCAAGAGCCACGGCCAGCTCTTTCCCTTGTAAACTTAAAGCATCATGCTCTCCATCCGTAAAGCAACCCAGACCGATGCTTCTCTCATGCTGGACTTTATTCGCCGTTTGGCCGAGTACGAGCGCGAGCCTGATGCAGTGATCGCTACGGAAGAAGGACTCATTCGCGATGGATTTGGCCCGCAGCCTAAATATCGCTGCCTGATTGCCGAATGGGACGGTAGTCCAGCGGGCTTTGCTTTATTTCATTACAACTACTCCACCTGGCGCGGACAGCCGGGACTTTACCTGGAAGATCTCTTCGTCCTTGTGGAGATGCGCGGCAAGGGGATTGGCAAAGCGTTGTTGCAGAAGCTGGCGCAGATCGCGCTGGAAGAAAACTGTTACGGCTTGCGTTGGATGGTATTGGAGTGGAACACGCCGGCGTTGAAGTTCTATGAATCGCTAGGCGCTGAGCTGCTGGGCGAATGGGAAACTATGCTGCTGCGCGGCGAAGCGTTGGAACGGCTGGCTAATGTAGCCAGTGTCACAAAAACTTTTCCTCCAACAGAGACAACTAAAACGAAGTGACTGCCATTATCAAGATCATTGGCGCTGGCCTAGCTGGTTGTGAAGCCGCATGGCAGTGCGCGCGCCGCGGAATCGAAGTCGAGCTGTATGAAATGCGGCCTGTGCGCTCCACGCCCGCGCACCAGACTGACAAGTTTGCCGAGCTTGTCTGCTCCAACTCGCTTAAGTCTGAAAGTGAGAACACTGCGCCCTGGCTTCTGAAAGAAGAGATGCGGCAGGCGAAATCTCTGCTGCTGCAGATTGCGCAGGAAACCAGCGTTCCTGCAGGCCATGCGCTGGCAGTGGATCGCGAGAGCTTTGCCGCCAGAGTCACTGAAGCAATCTCTGCCGAGTCTAAGATCAAAATCATCCGTCAGGAAATTACCCAAATCAGAGAAGACGATGGCCTGACCATCATCGCTACCGGGCCGCTAACCTCAGATGCTCTTTCACACGAAATCGCACGCCTAAGCGGAAGCGATCACCTTTCTTTTTACGATTCCATCAGCCCCATTGTCGAAGCCGATTCCATCGACATGAGCAAGGTTTACATGGCGGCGCGCTATGGCAAGGGAACGGCTGACTACATCAACTGCCCATTTACCAGAGAAGAATATGACCGTTTTTATGATGCGCTGGTCGCAGCGGAGTCAGTGGAAAGCCATGCCTGGGAGAACCTGAATTATTTTGAAGGCTGCTTGCCCATTGAGGAGATTGCGCGTCGCGGACGAGACACGCTGCGCTTTGGCCCTATGAAGCCGGTTGGACTTGACGATCCCAAGACCGGCAAATGGCCTTACGCCGTGGTTCAACTCCGGCAGGAAAACCTGCGTGCCGACTCTTACAACCTGGTCGGCTTCCAAAATCACCTGAAATTCAGCGATCAAGCTCGCGTGCTGCGCCTGATTCCGGGGCTGGAGAATGCCAAATTCCTGCGCTATGGCCAGATCCACCGCAATACTTACATTAATGCGCCAGCTCTGCTTACAGAAACATTGAACTTAAAGGCGCACCCAAACGTATTCTTTAGTGGGCAGATTTCCGGAGTAGAGGGTTACACGGAATCCATTGCCATGGGCATGCTGGCAGGCATAAACGTGGCCTGCATTGCCCAGTCTCACGCGGCTACACCCCCGCCGCGTGAGACTGCGCTAGGCTCTCTGCTCCACTATATCTGCCATGCTGAAGCCAAAAACTTTCAGCCGGCGAACATTACTTTTGACCTTTTGCCGCAGTTGGATGAAGCCACGCGACGGCGCATCCGCGACAAAAAGCTGAGGCACAAAATGGTTTGTGAAAAGGCGCTGGAAAAGCTAGCATCGTGGCTTCAGCAGGCCGAAGCGGCCGCCAGGAGTTCTTATGAATCGTCTGTCTGCCATTGATTCGATTGGGCCTGCGTTTTCACGGGTAGGAACCATTCTGTTCAAGCCCTTCCGCCTGGGTACGTGGATCAAGATGGGGTTCATTGGCTTGCTGGGCGGCGGACTTGCCACCTTCAGCATGAATATGAACTTCCACGCGCCAATTATGCCGCCACGAGATTCGCACGGTGATTTCCCCAGCGATCTTTTGTATGAAATTCAGCGAGCCATTCATTCCGTTCACCTGGAGAACTACCTTCATACCCACTTCCACATCATTGTGGCCGTGCTGGCCTTGATCATTGCGATCTCGCTCATCTTCCTCTATCTGTTCTGCCGCTTTCGTTTTGTTCTTTTTGATTCTGTTATCAGCAGCCAGCCCACAGTAAAACGAGGCTGGCGGCAATATGCCTCGCAGGCCAATCGCTATTTCGGCTTCTGGCTGGCCTTCCGCATCGTGACCTTGGCGTCAATGGTGTTTATTATCGGCGTACCGCTCTGGCATGCTTATAAGAGCGGAGCGTTCAGTGGCGATGGTTCCATTGCATCGCTGTTCCACATGCTTGCTTCCATTGCTCTCAGTGCATTCGCTGCTGTTGCGGTTTTCGCCATCGTCTCCACGCTGATGAAAGATTTCATCATGCCCATCATGGCCTTGGACGGCCTTTTGCTCGGCGACGCATGGTCAGCCCTTTGGCGCGTGATTGCTTCTGAGCCTGGCGCGTGGCTCGGATACCTGGGCATGAAAGTGGTTCTCGCCATCGGTGCAGGCATTGCTCTTGCAATTGCAGGGTTCATCGCAATGCTGCCGGCCCTGTTGATCATTGGAATTCCAGTCTCGGTGCTGGTTGTGCCGGGAGTCTTTGCTCTTAAAGCTGGGGCAACGGCGGGGGCAATAATCTTATTTGTGATTGCGGGTGCGCTGGCGATCACGGGGCTCTTCTGCCTTTATATGATCTTGATTGCTCCGCTCACCGTGTTCTTTCCTGCGTATGCCTTCTATTTCTTCGGCGGACGATATCCCAAGCTGGGAGCGCTGCTCTGGCCGGAGCCAGTGCCGCCTGCTCCAGTTCCGCAAGTAGCAGGCACGCAACAGGTGGTGTAAGTGGTTATCCCGTGTCACGAGCACTCTTGCCTGTGACAGTGCTTGTTTTTGGAGCGTAGCCGCCCTCGGCTGCGTACTGTCAACGCAGAAAGGTGAAGAACCGTCGCTAACGCCTGCGTTCTTTCTTTGGCCCTAACTCCACCTTGCTCCTTGCCCGGTTCTTGATCCAGATTGGCGTGCCCACAAAGCCAAATCTCTTGCGGATCTGGTTTTCCAGGAAGCGTTCGTAAGAAAAGTGGAGCTTCACGTCCTTGTCAGTAAAGAGGATGAATGTGGGTGGCGAGGCATGCGCCTGCGTCATGTAAAAGATCTTTACCTGCTGGCGATGTGGAACCGAGGCGCGGTCAAAATCCACCGATTCCAGAAACTTGTTCATCTGTGAGGTACCGATGCGCTTGCGCCGCTCCGCTGCGACCAACTCCAGCGCGCGAAAGATCTTGTCAATGTTTTTCCCTGCCGAGGCGGAGACAAAAACAATGGGAGCGTAATCCAGGAACTTCAAGGCCCGCCGCACCTGCTTTTCATAGATGTCGCGGTCTGCAGGCATGCGGCCATCCGTCCGCGCCGGGCCAATCAGGTCCCACTTGTTCACCACGATGATGACCGAGCGACCGCTCTCATGCGCGTAGCCGCCAATCGTGGCGTCCAATGCAGAGACCCCCTCCACGGCATCAATCACCAGCAAAGCAACATCGGCGGCTTCAAGGTGCTTGCGCGCCATTACTACAGAGAGTTTTTCCGCCATCAACCGAGTTTTGCCTTTGCGGCGGATGCCGGCCGTATCAATAAAGCGATAAGTGTTGCCGTCTTTCTCTATCAGTTCATCCACCGCATCGCGCGTGGTTCCGGCGATGGGAGAAACAATCGCCCGCGAGGTGCCGGTGAGAACGTTGAGCAAAGTCGACTTACCTACATTGGGGTGGCCGATGATCGCGACCTTAGTTTCTCGACGTTCATGGCGTTGCGGAGTTTCTTGAGCATCATCGTCCGAAGGAAGCCCATCTTGCTGCTCTGCTTCTTCTGGCGCAGGAAGCAGTTCTTCATGGTTTTCGTCAGCAGAAGCGGGGATGATTTTCAGGATTTCGTCCAACAGCTCTGCAGTTCCGGTGCCATGCTCAGCGGAGACTGGATAGAGGTTTTGAATTCCCAAAGTGCGAAAATTTTCTGCTTCCGCCTCAAGCTTGGTGGAATCAACTTTGTTCACCGCCAGAAACAGCGGTTTGCCCACGCGGCGAAGAAGCTGCGCCAGTTCAAAATCAGGCGCGGCCAACTCAGTCCGTACATCCACCACCAGGATGATGGCTGCTGCCTCTTCCAGGGCCAGTCGTGCCTGGCGGAAGATTTCCGCAGGGATGAAGTCTTTATCATCTGGAATGATGCCGCCGGTATCCACAACGCGCAGCTTGCGTCCTTCCCAAGTCGTCTCGCCATAGAGGCGGTCGCGGGTGATGCCCGGCTCGTCGCCCACAATAGCGCGGCGCGAGCCAATGATTCGGTTAAACAGCGTAGACTTGCCCACGTTGGGCCGGCCAACGATGGCGACAAGGGGTGCGCGTGATGAATCTGCTGGTTTCAAAGGGACAATCAGACCTTATGAACGCTGAATTTCAAATTTGAAATTTTAAATTTGAATTTTGCAACTGCTTTAACGCTATTATAAAAGCACGTTCGCCATGGCTTCTCCCTTTCAGCCCGAAACCACCGTTGCGCCCCCAAATCGGCTGCCCACGCTGCATCAGTTCTTTGCTCCCGGCGGCTTGCTTAGCCAGGCGCATCCGAACTATGAATTCCGGCGCGGTCAGTTGCAAATGGCAGACGCCGTGGAGCGCGCCCTGGCAGAGAAGCGGCACCTGATCGTAGAAGCTGGAACGGGCACCGGTAAGACTCTAGCCTACCTGCTGCCTGTCATTCGCAGCGGCAAGCGCGTAATCATCTCCACCGGCACCAAAAATCTGCAGGAACAGCTCTTCTTTAAAGATATTCCATTTCTTGAGCAGCACCTCTTTGGCCAAAGCCAGGAGAAGCTGCACGTCTGCTACATGAAAGGTCGCGGCAATTATCTCTGTCGCCAGAAACTTTATGACCTGACCAACCAGCCGGTGCTCAACGGGCTGCAGGAGATTGAACAATATCAGCAGATCGCCGAATGGGAACAGACAACGGAAAGCGGCGACCGCGCCGAGCTGAAAGGCCTCCCGGAAAACACCCAGCTCTGGCAAAAAATTGATGCGCGCACAGAGCGCTGCACCGGGCAGAAATGCCAGCAATGGGAGCGCTGCTTCATCACGGAGATGCATCGGCGCGCCGCAGAGAGCGACATCATCATTGTGAATCACCACCTCTTTTTTGCCGACCTCGCCTTGCGCCAGTCCGGCGGGCCGGATGCCGGTGTCCTGCCCGACTTCAGCGCGGTGATCTTTGATGAAGCGCATGAACTTGAAGACGTGGCCGGAAGCTACTTTGGCGTGAGCGTAAGCAATCTGCGTTTTGAAGAGTTGGCGCGCGATATTGAAGCCACCCTACAGCAAAAGAAAGCTATTTCGCCGGGAATTATTCAGGCTGTGGCCCGTTTACGTGAACGCTCGCGCTTTTTCTTTGGACTTTTGCCGCCGGGTGAAGGACGCTCTGCTTTTACTGAACGGGAAGAGTTCCTGGAGAAAAATGGGGATGATTATGACTCGCTGATGCAATCTCTGGAGCGGATTGTGGCTGAGCTGGAGTTATTGCAGCCAAAGCCTGAGGAGATATTCAACTTCATTCGCCGCAGCCAGGAAATGCAGGCGCAGCTAGCCTTCATCATGGAATCGCAGGACAAGAACACTGTTTTCTGGCTGGAGTATCGTGGCGAGTCGCGCCGCTCGCGCAGCGGCCAGACTCACATTGTGTTGCAAGCTACGCCCATTGATGTTTCGCAGATCCTGAAGCAGACGCTTTTTGAAAACGTGGAGACTGCCATCTTGACCTCAGCCACGCTGGCAGTGGCCGGCGCTCCTGATCGCGGTAACTTTGAGTACATGCGCCAGCGCGTGGGGTTGGAACATGCCCGCGAGATGGTCGTAGCGTCGCATTTTGATTATGGGAAGCAGGCGATTCTCTATGTCCCGCCAGACATGCCAGATCCGCGTACGCCTTCTTTTGGACGCGCTGCTGCGGAGAAGATTCGCCGCGTGCTGGAGATTACCCAGGGCCGAGCTTTCTGTCTTTTCACCAGCTATGCGCAGATGAATGACATTCACGATCGCCTGCTGGGCGAGCTGCCTTTCCCAATGCTGCTGCAAGGCAGGGCGCCAAAAAGCGCGCTGCTGGAAGAGTTCCGCCTTACGCCCAACGCTGTGTTGTTCGCGACCTCATCATTCTGGCAAGGCGTGGACGTGCAGGGCGAACAGCTAAGCTGCGTGATTATTGACCGGCTGCCGTTTGCCGTGCCCAACGATCCCGTTGTAGCCGCGCGCATTCGCGCACTTGACGCGGCAGGTGGCAATGCTTTCTTTGAGTATCAGGTGCCGTCAGCGGTCATCGCGCTTAAGCAGGGTTTTGGCCGGCTGGTGCGCTCGGTGAAAGATCGCGGCGTGCTGGTGCTGTTGGATAACAGGCTGCTCAAACAGCGCTACGGCAAGATCTTTATCGACAGCTTACCAGCCTACAAGAAAACCAAAGACCTGGCTAACGTAGAGGATTTCTTTGGGACTTACTCTGAGTTTGTGTAAGCCACCTCGGCAGCTTTACTCCTTGACCACTCTCGGCCCCACGGTGGGATATTCCTCCAGGACTTCAATGATTACTTCGCGAACGGCAAACTCTTCGTGCGTGGCGTGAGATGAGGTGGTAACGCTTTGTAAGGCCACTGTGCCTGCCTCAATGTCATCTGCCAACTGGCGCAGCGCCGCAACAGCTTTGGCATTATTTAATCCGAACGCGTGCTTACCCGCACGGTCAGCACACGCGGCCGCATGGATGGGTGTTCTGCCTCCGCTAATCATGTAGGTGTCCCCTCGCTACCAAAGAACGGTCCGCGCACCATCCTTTGCTTAAGAAATTTTCGTATGAAATGGCCTAGCAACTCTTTGACCAGGCTGCAGTTGCAGAATAGCCCAAAGATCTGATTGCCATGTTGTAATAAAGGCTCGCATTGCTGCTTGCCGACAAATAGCTTATTTTCAGCTAAATACAGATGTTAAACCATTTGCCGAGCCCTAAAATGCTAGCGCCACCGTTCCCTTAACGTCCAAGTTGTGGGGCCGTGCCTGAAGCCTTTGTGCGTCCGCAAGAGACAGTGATGTAGAGATTCAGGCACGCTGCCCCTACTTCTGGCCCCCTTTTATAGACACCATTTACAATTGAATTGGTAGGGTTCAGCGCCACAAGTTAAGGGGAGAGGATGTACGAGGTTACGGTTGAAGATTCATTTGCCGCAGGACATTACCTGCGCAATTACAAGGGAAAATGCGAGAACCCGCACGGCCACAATTACAAGGTGCGTGTCACGCTCCGCGGCGCGGAGCTGGACCAAGCCGGTCTTTTGCTTGATTTCAAGGACTTAAAAGACGTAATGAAGCACGTAATCGAACGGCTGGACCACCAGATGTTGAATGAAATTGCGCCGTTTACTGAGCTGAATCCCTCGGCGGAAAACCTGGCCAAGTACTTTTTTGACCAGACAAATGGCCGCTTGCAGTCGCTCACCACCGGGCGCGTCACCGTGAAGGACGTAACTGTCTGGGAGACGGACATCACCACAGCACGATATTCGGAATAAAAAAGCCTGCTGTCACAAGTCCTAAGCTCAGGGCAGATCATCAAAATTGAATGGGCCTATCCGGCCAAATATCTGGCCGTTTTGCGATAATTTAAGTGATAGGTAGGGCAGCTAAAGCAGACTGCCCGACCATCTGAGAGAAGTAGAATTTTCGCAAAATCAGGGGTAGCTGTGACACTTGGAAAAGCAGGATCTGTCGTGCTCGTAAGTGGAGGCATGGATTCATGTGTCTGTGCCGCGCTGGCGGCGCGTGACACCGATGCTGCGGCCCTCCACGTAAGCTATGGGCAAAGGACAGAGGAAAGAGAACGCCGTGCTTTTCAGGCTATCTGTGACCGTCTGGGATTGAAGCGACGGCTTCTGGTGCGTAATGATTCGCTGAGCATGATTGGCGGGTCTGCGCTCACGGATAACAGTATTCAGGTGCCTGACGCAGGTGAGCAAATCGGGGCAACGGTGCCGGTAACGTATGTCCCGTTCCGCAACGCGCATTTTCTTTCGGCTGCGGTGAGCTGGGCGGAAGTTTTAGGAGCGGAGAAGATTTATATCGGTGCGGTTGAGCAGGACAGTTCGGGCTATCCAGACTGCCGCCCTGCGTACTATCACGCGTTTAATGCAGTCATAAAAACTGGTACGCGAGAAGGCAAGATTGCTATTGAGACCCCGCTTATCGGTATGCGTAAGGCACAGATTATTAAGCTGGGGCTGGAACTGAATGCGCCGTTTGATTTGACCTGGTCCTGCTATAGCCGTGAAGATAAGGCTTGCGGGGTGTGCGAAAGCTGCGTACTACGCCAGCGTGCTTTTGCAGAAGCGGGAACTTACGATCCCATACCCTACTTAGCGCTGGCAGGCAGGCCATAAAATATTAAGTTGAAGACGCCGGAGGCAGACGATGAAAAGGAAACTGTTGCATGTAATTATAGTGGCCCTGCTGTGCGGGCTGGGCGCTGGAACGGCATGGTCCCAGACCAGCAAGGTTGAAGGGCATATCACCAACCAAAGCAAACCAGTTCCCAATGCGCAGGTCACACTTAAAAATATTGAGAATGGCCGAGTCATCAAAATGAAGGCTGACAAGGATGGTTACTTTTTCGGCATGGCTGTTCCCTTTGGCCAATACGATCAGGAAGTTGAAGGCTCAAGCGGAGAAAAGCTCTTTGCAAAGAGAGTCCTGGTTACGGGCCAGGGCGTCAATGGCGAAGGGGCGGGAACCGATGACCTTTCAGTGGATGTCAGCTCAAGCGGAGGAGCAACGGTCAGTGATGCAGAAGTGGCAAGAATTAAGGCAGAGAATGCTAAAGCAAGCAACATCAATGCGCTAATCCGTCAATACTCAGCAGCTATCGACGCCAAAAACCTGGCCGACAAGAATTTTGAGACAGCATCTGCCAGCCTTAAGGGCAAGCAGGACCAAGCCTCTGTTGAGCAGTTGAAAACTCTCACCGATCAGCACGACGCTGAGGTGCAAAAAGACTGGACAGACGCAGAAACGGCTTTAAAGCAAATGGTGGCAGCCGATCCCACGCACTGGGATTATTACCAGGTATTAGGCGGTGCGCAGAGCAGCCTCAAGCAATATCAGGACTCGATTGACAGCCTTGAAAAAGGTATTCAGTTGGCGCAAGGAGTAGCTGGCGGCAACGCTCCCAAGGGCGGTGGCGCCAATGCCGATCCGGCAAAAGCCAAAGCCGCAATCGCCCAGATGCTGTCTGTGGAAGCCAATGATTACCTTAAGTTGAATAAGCAAAAGGAAGCCATTGCCACATTCACAAAAGCGGCGGAGATGGATCCGCATCCTGCTGTAGCCTACTTTAATATCTGCGCCACACAATACAATACCGGCAACACAGAGGGCGCTTTGACCGCGTGCGATAAAGCGATTGCCGCTGATCCCAATCGCGCGGACGCCTACTTTATAAAGGGCTCTCTTCTCATGGGGAGCAGCACCATGGACAAGGCGGGCAAACTGCAAGCCCCGGAAGGGACTGCCGATGCGTTGAATAAATACCTGCAACTTGCCCCCACAGGCGCCCATGCAGAGGACGTAAAACAAATGCTGGCAGCGATTGGGGCCAAGGTCCAGACAACCTACAGCGAGAAAAAGAAGAAATAAAGATTTAGGAGTAGTGTTCCGATAAAGAGCGGCTGCTGATGCCGCTCTTTCTTTTTCTGCAATAAAATTATGCTGTGTCCAACCCCTTGCTTCCTGATGTCCAGGTTCGTGTTGCTCTTCCCGCAGATGTTCCTGCCTTGCGCGAACTAATACAGCTTTCCGTCCGCAAGCTGCAGGCACAGGATTATTCACCCGAACAGATGGAAGCAGCCCTTAGATCAGTTTTTGGTGTAGACAGCCAACTGATTGCTGATGGCACTTATCTTGTGGCTGAAGCAGCGCTTTCCCGCAACGATTCTGCGGTGATGGAATCGCAAGAGGGGAGATCTGGTTCTGTTCTGGCGGGCTGCGGCGGATGGAGCAAGCGCAAGACGCTCTATGGCGGAGATCGCTGGAGAGAGCGCCAGGACGATCTGCTTGACCCAAGACACGATGCAGCCAAGATTCGCGCATTCTTTATCCACCCTGACTGGGCGCGGCGAGGCGTTGGCACCAAGATTCTTGACGCCTGCGAAGCGGCTGCAATGGCTGCCGGTTTTACGCGGTTTGAAATGGGAGCTACGCTGACTGGCGCGAAACTCTTTCGTGAACGAGGATATGTGCCCTTGCAAAAGATAGCTCTGGCGCTCGACAACGGAATCACTCTGCCTATCATTCACATGGAAAAACAAGCGCATCGATAGCAAGGCTCATTGCAGCTGAGCGGCGGTGCGGTTGTTATCCGAAAGAAGTCATTATCCTCTTGGAGCAGTGATGACCTAAAAGTTGTACACTGTCTGGCAAAATGAATGGTCATTCAGTTTGCTGATGGCCAGGCATTCTACGCCATGATCGCGTGTGAATACCAGGAGCACCTATGGACCTGAATCTCAGCCCGGAAGAAATCAAGTTTCGCGACGAATTACGTTCGTGGCTTGCAGCCAACGTCCCCAAAGATTGGGATGAGCGGCGCGAAGAATCGCTAGAGTCGCGTTTTGACTACCTCAAGCGCTGGCAGCACAAGCTGTATGAGGGTGGATGGGCTGGAATTTCCTGGCCTAAGGAATACGGCGGCCGTGGCGCCAGCCTGATGCAGCAGGTGATCTTCTGGCAGGAGATGGCGCTGGCCCAGGCGCCGCCGCTGGCGAACGTGCTGGGATTGGGAATCATTGGGCCGACCATCATTCATTTCGGCACAGAAGCACAAAAGAAGCGCTACCTGGCAAAAATCCTGAGCGCGGAAGAGATCTGGTGCCAGGGCTTTTCTGAGCCGGATGCAGGCTCAGATTTGGCTAACGTTCGTTGTGAGGCGCATCTTGACGGCGATCATTATGTCATCAACGGACAAAAAGTCTGGAACAGTTACGGCTGGGCCGCCGATTGGTGCGAGCTGGTTGTGCGTACCGATCCCAACGTTCCCAAGCACAAAGGATTGACCGTGCTGCTGGTGGATATGAAGTCTGCGGGTGTGGATGTGCGTCCTCTGCGGCAGATGACCGGCGAAACTGAATTCAACGAACTTTTTTTTCATGATGTGCGCGTGCCTGCCGCGAATGTGGTGGGCAAAGTGAACGAGGGCTGGAGCGTGGCAATGGGCACGCTCATGCATGAGCGCGGCACCTTTGGCGCGGGATTGCAGATCACCTACAAACGCAATATGGAGCGGCTGATTAATCTGGCGCGAACGACGCAACGCAACGGGCATCCGGCAGCGCAAGATCCAATCATCCGGCAGAAACTGGCGCAGTGCTATGCGGAAATTGAGATCATGCGCCTCAACCAGATGCGCGCCTTCAGCCGCATCAGTTCCACCGGCGTCCCGGGGCCGGAAGGGTCAATCCAGAAAATCTTTTGGAGCGAGCTAAACCAGCGCTTCCAGCAGATCGCACAAGAATTGCTGGGAGCTTTTGGGCAGCTTGAAGCCGGAGACCATCACGCTATCGACAATGGCATGTGGGCCTACGGCTACCTGCGCACGCGCGGCAATACGATTGAAGCTGGAACATCAGAAATTCAACGCAACATCATTGGGCATTTTGTGTTGGGATTGCCTAAAAGCTATTAGCAATTGATCTCTCCAACCTCAAGTTCATGTCAGTTCTACCATCAGTTGATCGTAGAGATCGATTGCCAGAGCTACTGAGTTTTCATCGGCTGGGAGTTCCGCATCAGTTTTCTCATACCGCGAATCCAGCGCTCATAGTCATTGGCCTTGTTCTGAAAGTATTTCGCTGCCTCAGGATGAGGGAGAATCAGGAATTTTTCTTCAGCCATGGCCTTCACCACGTCATCAGCAACCTGCTCCGGTTCTAAAGCACCTTCCAGTAGAAAAGCTCCACCAGCAAACTGTGCTTTGAGCAGCATGTCAGTCTTTACGCCCTGTGGGCAGAGCGCGGAGACGCGGATACCCCGTTCGCCATAGGTAACGGCGAGCCATTCAGCAAAGCCCAGAGCTGCATGTTTGGTGACCGAATATGGCGCCGATCCAATCTGCGTGAGCAGGCCGGCAGCGGAGACCGTTTGGAGCAAATACCCCTCTTTGCGGGCCAGCATCTGCGGCAGAACGGCGCGCGCGGCATAAATGTGCGCCATTACATTGATCTCCCAACTGCGCTCCCATTCGCGATTGGGCGCTTCCGGTCCACCCGCCGCTCCAATCCCGGCGTTGGAGCAGAAAATATCGACCCGGCCAAACTTTTCTGTCGCCATCGCCACCAGGGACTGGATTTCAGGTTCTTGGCTCACATCGCATTTCGCGGCAAGCCCGTTGATCTCATCGGCAACGCGAGCGGTCCCCTGCGAGTCGATATCGGCAACAATCACCGCCTGCGCGCCTTCTTTGGCAAACCGGTGGCATAGCGCCCGGCCAATGCCATTAGCGCCACCAGTCACAATCACAACTTTGCCCTGGATTTGCATGGAAAACAAAGATAGTCTCCCGAACGGGATTGTTCAAATCAGAGCAGCGCTTTATTGCAGCCGGTATTAACCTAAGGCAGGCATCATTCTTCATACTCAGGAGAGTCAAACCTTCCATGACCATGTTTGCGATTGGCGTTGATTTGGGAGGTACGAATTTACGGATTGCCGCCGTGGACGGCAACGGCAAGGTCTTGGAGAAAACCACCACCGGCACTGAGGTCGCGCGGGGCCGCGACCAGGTGATTGACGCAATGTGTGCGGCCATCCAGCAGACTGTGACCAAGCTGCGCGGCAGCGGCGATCTGGCGGGAATTGGAATTGGCGTCCCGGGGATCATTGAGTTGCAATCCGGTATGCTGCGCGAGTCGCCGAACCTTCCCGGATGGGAGGATTATCCTGTGCGCGACGAGATTGAGCGGCGATTGCAAACGACCGTGGTCTTGGAGAACGATGCCAATGCAGCCGCTCTGGGTGAAAAATGGCTGGGCGCAGCCGCCAGCGTGGATGATATGTGCATGCTCACGCTGGGCACTGGCGTTGGCGGAGGCATTGTGCTCAATGGCCGAGTATGGCACGGCATGACGGGAATGGCCGGCGAGATTGGGCATATTAATGTTGAGCCGGATGGCCCGCCTTGTATGTGCGGAAGCAAAGGATGCCTGGAGCAGCTTGCTTCCGCCACCGCAGTAAAGCGTATGGCAGTAGAAGCCGTTGCCACCGGCAAAGCGCCTGAACTGGCACGCGCTATGAATGAAGAACCGGAGTTCAGCTCCAAGGTGGTGCATCAGATGGCCATGCAGGGAGATGAACCGGCGCGGGAAATTTTCCGTCGCGTGGGCGACGCTCTGGGAATTGTGCTGGCGGACGTGATCAATATTTTTAACCTGCCCATGTATGTGATTGGCGGAGGCGTCTCCAGCGCCTGGGATGCGTTCGCCCCGCCCATGATGGAAAGGATTCGTAAAAATTCTTTCGTTTACCGCGCAACGGCTCCAGCAGAGTCTGCGCGTGGCGTGCAGGGAAACACTGTTTCAGATGATGTCCTGCCTGCG
>DASRDW010000323.1:0-2920 GCA_035652415.1 Candidatus Angelobacter sp.
ATGCAGGACGACATCACCTGGGGCGTGAAGTATCTGGAAGCGGAAGGCATTGCCGATCCCAAGCGCGTCGGCATTTTTGGCGGCTCGTATGGTGGCTACGCCACGCTGGCCGGCGTCACCTTTACGCCGGACCTCTACGCTGCGGCCATTGACTATGCCGGCCCTTCAAACCTGATTACCCTTCTGGAATCGATTCCGCCGTACTGGGAGTCGATCCGCAAGCAATTTTACGAACGCATGGGCGATCCCAACACGGCAGCAGGCAAGGCCATGCTTACGGAACGCTCGCCGCTGACTTACGCGAACAAGATCAAGACGCCGCTGATGGTAGTACAGGGCGCGAATGATTCGCGCGTGAACCGCCGCGAAGCTGACCAGATTGTGATCGCACTGCGTGATCGCGGCTATCCCGTGGAGTACCTGGATGCGCCCGATGAAGGCCATGGATATGCTCGTCCCATTAACAACATGGCGCTCTATATGGCAGCGGAAAAATTCCTGGCCAAGTACCTGGGCGGACGTTATCAGGAAGGCGGAACAGCGGAAGCTGTTGCGCGACTGAAGGAAATCACGGTCGATCCCAAGACTGTGGTGTTGGCCAAGACAATGGATGCAAATGCTGTCGGCATACCCAAACCAGCCATGGACTTGCAGCCGGGCGAGTATAAGTACAAAGCCATGATCGAGATCAGCGGCCAGCAGGTTCCGCTGAATGTCTCAACCTCCATCAAGGAAGATGGCGGCGCATGGCTTGCCACTGACACGCTTGATACGCCCAACGGCACTGTAGTCCAGACTGCTTCTTTGGAAAAGGGTACGTTGATTATTCGCAAGCTGAATATGAAGCAGGGGCCTGTCGCCATCGACCTCAACTTCACTGATAGCAAAGCTTCCGGCAACGTGAACATGAACGGCCAGGACCGTCCTGTCTCGGTTGATCTGGGTGGCCCGTTGTTTGCAGACGGCCCTGCGGCCAAGCAATCCATTTCATGTTTGCCGCTCGCGGAAGGCTACACCACTACCTACCGAAACTTTGATGTGCAACAGCAAAAAGTAAAGCTGTTTCAGTTGAAAGTTACCGGCACGGAGAAAGTGACTGTTCCTGCAGGCACGTTTGATGCTTACAAAGTCGAGATATCTTCGGCTGATGGCGGATCTGACAAAGAAACGATATGGATAACTCCTGATACCCATAAACCGGTGAAGGAGTCCCAGGTGCTTCCATCGATGGGCGGCGCTGTGCTGACGCAGGAGTTGATGCCGTGAGAAGGCAGTAATTAGTAGTTGGTAATTAGCAAAAACCAAAAACTTGAATCAGACTGTAAGAGGCCCACTGAAACCAGCGGGCCTTTATTTTATGGCTTCTCTCTTCATACATGTGTAAACACCTCTTTGCTTTTTATGCAATGGCTTAATCAGCAAACTTGGCCGCGATTCAATATGATTTGTAGCAATGAGAAGTGATGGTAGAGGCAGCATTATTGCCGGATGGGCCATCTGCTGGCTGCTGAATATTGCGCAGTTGTGTATTGGCTGGCTGGTGTTTGTTTCCGATGAGCGAATGCTGCCGGCAGGTTACGTGCTGATTGGCGCTATTGGGCTGGTTCAGGTGGGATACGTTGTGCCTATCTGGCGATTGTTGCGGCGCAAGGGTAAGCCGCGCACTGCAAAGGGACTGATGATTGCTGCTGCCGTCACCGCGGTGCTTAATCTGGTGCTTGTGGAACGTCTGCTCAACTCCGTGTGGTTCTGAAAAAACGTGCCGCGATGTTAGCGCGCCACTGCCACCAGCTCCATCTGCTTCTTTTTTTCCAGTTCCACAGCGGCCAGGTTCGGCTCAAAGCAGCGGCGGCAGCGCGCTTCATACATCCCGGCAGCGCCCACCACGATGAGGTCCTCACTGGCAATCAAGCGCTGAGTGTGCTTGGCAGGGTTGCCACACTGCATGCAGATGGCAAGGGTTTTGGTGATCTCATCGGCCACGGCCAGCAGTTCAGGCATGGGATGGAATGGGCGGCCAAGATAATCGGTGTCGAGCCCTGCAATCACCACGCGTTTGCCCATGTCGGCCAGGCGAACGACAAAATCCACTATCGCCTCCCCCAGAAACTGGGCCTCATCAATGCCAATGACTTCCGTTCGCGGCTCCAGCTTCGCCTGGAGTTCCATCGCGTTGTTCACAGCTACAGCATGAATGCGGCCATCATCATGAGAGACAATCTGGTCGGCGGCATAGCGCTGGTCAATGATGGGCTTGAAAATCTGCACGCGCTGACGGGCAATCTCCGCACGGCGCAGCCGCCGGATCAGCTCTTCACTCTTACCGCTGAACATTGGCCCGCAGACTACTTCAATCCAACCCAGACTGCCCCGCATTGCATTCATCGTTGAGTCCCCTTGTTGTGGTGCATCATAACAGGCGTTTGCACATCAAGCGCCTGTGGATTTCCTGGCTTCAATGTTGCGGTGCAGGCTGTTTCTGGAGCGCAGCAATCAAAGCCGCCGAGGCTTCGTCCAATGACTTGGCGCCGTCGACGTATGGCTTCCACGTGCTTTCTAAAGCGTTGCGATATTCACCCCAGACGCCGCGATCAAAAATTCCATAGAGCATGGGTTTGTATCCCGGCTTGCCTTCTTCTTCCAGAAGCTGCCGGACCGCCTCGCCGGTTGTATAAAACAAGACCACATGCCAAAGCTCGCCGGGAAGTTTGAAGTTGGAAGCGGCGGCAGCTTTTTCAAGGGCCTGCCGCACCGCGGCGTTGCGTCCCATCAGAATGTGAGAAGCTTCGTGAAAGACCACTTCCAGCCCAGACGCCGGTTCGTTTTCATTCGCGATCAAAATGCGCCCGGTTCCGGGCTCGCCAAGAATCGTATTGGCTCCGGTGAAATCCACTGTCTGCACAATGTCCACTGGAATCGG
>DASRDW010000324.1:0-37285 GCA_035652415.1 Candidatus Angelobacter sp.
ATTTACATTCAGCAATCGCGTTCGCTTCAACGCAGTCACCGGATTTGCCTACGGAACTGATGGCCGGGTGGCGGATCCTGCAACCGGGACGGTGGTAGGTTCTTTCGCGGTAGGCACTACATCGTCAACCAACCTGATGGTTTCAGATTCCGGCTTGGGCAAAGCGTTCTTCCTTACACAGACGCAAAACGCGGGAAGTACGACGGTGACTCTGCAATCATTCAATCTCACTACATTTAGTTTGCTGAACTCAATGACAATTCCAAACGTCAATGGGACCGCGCAGAACCTGGTTCGGTGGGGAACAAACGGCTTGGCATTCAGCACTAACAAGGGCCAGATCGTGCTCCTGGGAGGAAGCTTCGTGAACTAATTGCAACCGAGGGTCGACCGCGGCCCAGTGTGGCCAACTAGTGTAGCTTCGCTTTCTCACTGCGCGCCTCGAACTCTTCCGGCGAGCGATAACTAAGGCTGAATGTCTTACCAGTGAACCGGACATTCTGGTATGTGAGCCGGGATGCTGCCGGAAACCGGCGGTTTGGGGAAATATTGAGTTGCAAGCTGCACGTCCAGTGCGGTCTGTGGGCCAAATAAAAGCTGGATGAGCATCAGAGCCTCATCCAATCCTGACGAGATCCCGCCGCCAGTGAGGCGATTTCCAGAAACCACATACCGCTGGTGCGTAGTATCAACATTGATTTTGTTGAAAGCTTTTAGACAATTCACGAAGTACCAGTGGGTAGTAGCGCTGTGACCATCAAGCAGTCCTGCGCGGGCCAGCAACAACGCCCCTTCGCACACGGAGCAAACCCATTTTGCCGCCGGCGCCACCTTTTTCAGATATGCGAGATAAGGCGACGCGTGATCGGACATGATCTTCTCCAAAGCGGCCGGATCGCCGCCGGGCACCCAGAGCACGTCAAGTAAAGGCGTAGCAGCGAAACTCGCGTGGGCGTCAAAGCGAATGCCATTCAATGTCGTTACCGGGCCGCCATCGGCAGAAACAATGATGCTTTCCAGCCCCAGGTTCTTATCAACCCAGCTGAACATTTCATACGGACCAGCCACATCGAGCAGGTTTACACCTTCATAGACTGGGATACAAAGTTTCATAATGCAAGGCTCCTTAACTGTGCTGTAGACCCATCGGATGCTGCAACAGGTTGCTCCAAATGGCTTGGGGAAGCCAGGAGCACTGATACACGTAATTATTCAAATTTGCACGAAAATAACTGCGCTGCCGTTTCGGCGGCAGCGCAGAGGAAGCAAATTATCAGTGATGAGTGTAGAGCGTGGTATTCGGAACGACTTCCAGCAATTGCATCATGCCGCGGTCCTCATGAATAAGGATGTGACAGTGCTGCACGTATTCGCCGGTGAAATCCACGAACCTGGTGCGCATTTTGAAGTAGCCAGGAATGTTGACCGAGCACGCCTGCTGACTACCACAACTGCTGCCTTGTACACCCGGCGGAGTTGGACAAACCCACTGACTTTGCTGGTTCTGGTTACAGGCCACAGTCCTGGTCTGGGAATTGGAATACGTGAGAGTGCAAACCTGTGTTGGATTACAGGCACCACCTTGTGAACTGGGGCAGCTATAGTTGCCGCCACTCTGCGTACACAGCACAGCATCGTTGCGGCCAGTGGGAATGGCAAAGGTGTCCCACCAGACAAAGTGCCCAGGAATTTTACTGCAAGCGCCCCAGGTCTCGGGCTTGAGCGGATCGGCATAACATTTATTTCCAGGTGTAGTGGCATCCTGACTGTTCGCCTGGAACACTTCCGTGATCTGGAAGGGATTGACATGGATGTGGAATGGATGCGACTTATCATCGGCTTGATTCTTTATCGTCCATTCTTCAGCCGTATTGAGCAGCATGGCCTGGTTAATATGGTTAGGATCGAAGGACTGGCCGTTAATAGTCGAATTACCGGGCCCGTAGGTTACAGTCCGACGAAGAAAAATGTCCTTTTCCGGAATGTCGTTCAGGAATGGCGGGAATTTAGGAAAATCTTGCTCGTTGGTAATGAAATCCTGGGCCGGGTTTACAGAATTGCCCTGGACTTTGACGGTCAGAAGGGTGACCGGCTGATCCGGCACAACTAAGGGTGGAGTAGCAAACTGCATCAATGTGGTTTCATTCGGTTGTACGGTAAGGGCGTATGTGCCCGGCTCGGTCGGAGCTTTTACCAGTAGATCGGCGCGATTGGCAGGCGCAAGATTAAAAACTCTGTCCTGGGCGCCAAAAGTCTGATAGTTGGCGAAATCGAGTTGTACGCCATCCTGGGCAATCTGCCGCCAGTGGATGCAGGGTCCCGCAACAGCTTGCGACCCTGTTTGGCTGCATGGCTGTTGCTGGCCGGACTGAGTGAAACTCAAGAATTGGACTGCATCGCGAAAAGCGCCGTTGGCAATCCGCCATAGCTGCACCTCGCCCGGCCGCATAGTGAGAAACGGCTGGAGCCTTCCATTCACTGAGAGTAACGGTTTCGGAGAAGTGCCCGGTCCATTGGGAGCAGGATTGGTGGTGATGAGCGGGAAAGGCGTAGCTGAGAGCTGCTGAATTATCATGACCTGTTCCACAAGGTCCTTGCCGTAAACTTTGTGCAGGTCATCGTCGTACTGGCCCTCGATGATCAAGATCCCGGCCATACCATTGGCAACATTCAGTGCAGTGGAACCGTGCTTGTGGGCGTGATACCAGTGCGTGCCCGGAGATTGTCCCATGAGGTACTTCACAGGCTTGCCATTTTCTTCCTTATATTCTGGCAATCTGAAGCAATAAGGATAAGCGCCGAGCTGGTATTGCGGCCATAAACCGGCATCAATTTCCTTCTGGTTCTCTGGCCATAATTTAGGCAAGTCAGAGGGCAGAGTCGTGTCATATTCCTTGATCAGCTTTTCCTGCGATGCGCGCCATGCTGCGGGGAGTTGATGCCACTGTGTCTGTGTGCCCTTGGCTTCGCAGTCGGCAAAGATCTGGTCAAACTCGGTCTTAACGAAGTCATTAGCGGGCTCGATTTTTCCATTGATCCGCAAGGCGGGACGAATGTATAGGAGCACATTGTCACCAAGCGTGCTGGGAGTGGTGTGAGTTCCGTGGAAGTGAATGTTGGATGTGGTTGAGCCATGCAGACAATTTGGCATCTTGTCCCCGCCGGGATAGATGACAGCGCTGAGACCGATATTGGTCCACGTGACCGTACCATCGATGACGGTTTGTCCTACGGTTTGCGGGAATGCGGGTTCGGTTGAGCTTGTGGTCCCTTTAGCGACCGACTTGAAATAAAAGCCTCCGGCATTGTTATTCGTGGGCTGAATGAGAGTGGTCCTACCGATTGCGGTTGTGGCACTCCAGTCCGCAGCCGTGGGCTGGCCTTTGTAAGTATCGCAGCCGGTTGTTTTGCCTTGCTCCGCCAGGTCCAGGGTAGCGGCGAAATCCGCAGGATTCACGTGGTTCAGAAATGCGATCTCCACCAAATCGCCGACCCTTGCCCGCAAAGTGGGGCCTGGTAACGGCACATCGGTTTTATAAACATCGGCAGTTGAACCTGACTTGGCGAGCAGGTTGCGTCCGGTGAAGAGCCGGAGAGGTTGTCTGATACATCTCGAATCTCCCGGCATTCCCCACAAGTAAGGTTGTGCTCCGATCAGAACCATCTCGGCGCGCAACTTCTTTTCTTTGGCATCGCGCCCTATTACCGGCATATTGAGCAGGGCTTGGCCTGGGGAGCAGGCGTTAATCTGCAGGTTTTGTAGATTTTGTGCACCGCCGTTCTGCGCTACCGCAGGGGCAGTCCACATCAGTACAGCAATGAAGACTGCACAAACCACGCCTCTGTAAGCTGCCCGTGCAGCAAGAAAAAGCGCTTGCGCCGTTTTGCAATCATGATGTTTTGTTGTCAACTCATACTCCTTCATAAACGCTCCTCTGATGTGAACTCATGTAAAGCACGCCATCCAGTGCCATTGTCAGCTGCCATTGCCGGAAGGCTGGACCTCAATCACACCTGTTTCATCCGGGTGAATGGAGCAGATGTAGTTGATTGTGCCGGGCTTGCCGGGAACAAAAGTTGACGAAGACTTGGGCCCAAATTTGTCTACGCCGGGAATAGGCTGGTCAAAGAAAAACGTACTGTCTCCTGGCAAACCGGGCCAGTGTGCCTGAGTATCGTGATTGGACCAGATGATCTGGTCATCCACCTTAACATCCGGGGACTGCGTGAATTCAAAGACGACTCCCGGTGCCGGTGGTGGCGAAGAGTTTTTCTTAATCAAGATTGTCCATGCTGCCATCAGAAATTCTCCTTGTGGTTTATTCGGTACGTACATGCGCGCGTTAAAGAGAGCTTCGCTCGCGTTGTGTTGAAAAGACATCATTCCCTGAACAGGAAGTGCGTAATCGGGTAATTTGGTGAATGGGTAACCCAAAATCAAAAACAACCCTCCCGATCTGAATGGCAGATATCAAGCGGGAGGCCGCTTGGCTGGTTTGTTGTGGAACGGCCATAGAAAGTACTTCCTGCAAAAGCAGGTCCTGCAGAGAGAATAGCCTTGGCGAGAGCCAGTGCGAGGAGAGTGTCGGCTTCAGGGCAGCCATCGTCAATACAGTCGGAGATGAACTGGATATCCTGAGGCATGACGGGAGTGCCACCCCACTGCAGTTGAGGAAAATGAGTGCCGTCTAAGGGCCGCTGGCCCCTGAGGCCGATAACTAATCCTGATTTGGCACCGCGTCCGGGATAGAGCGGCTTTTTCTTCGGTGCAGGAGTGGGGCATAGTGGCTTGGCTTCGTGACAGCAACTGCTCGCAGAAAACTGGGTGACGCTCCGCGCCAGATCGTCGCAGATGTCACGGAGCGTGGGCGGAGCGATCATGCGCATACCGTAGATCACAACTTCAAGGAACTGTGGCAGTGGTAGGTTCCAAAAACGCCCGTGCCCATCGTAGTTAGCCTGAGGATTACCAGCCGCTTTGTCCAGGATCACCTTGACTCCTCAACTTTGCGCCAGCAGAAATTTTCCAGTTCGCAGAGAAACACAATAGACGCTGCTCTGGTCCGCAACAGCGCACATCTTCAAAAATTGCTTCTTCAAATCCTGGGTGCCGCGCGTAGAAGAACGCGCATGCTTTGGTTCTGCTTTGTGTTGCTTAGACCCGAAAGGCCTGCCGGGAAGTGTAGATTGGCTCCGGCCAGTCTTCGTTGGGAGTTGCAAAAAACATAATCCCAGAGAAGGTTCGGCGTCAACGGAAATCTTTATTTGTGTTCCAGGTAAAGCAGCATGACAATTGCGTAATCTCCCTAAGGCGCAATCCATACAATAAAATTTAAAGATTGTTCTTCACTCTAACTCCCATTAACTTCTGGGATTGGCGATTGTTCATAAAGGTAGGTCATCTTTAAGTCTTGCTGGCCAGTTATGGTGTTAACATCTGAACCTTACCACTCTTTGGGAGATCGATATGAAGAGTCTGGTTCTGTGCCTGGCAGTTATTCTTTCGCCTTTGTTAGCGTTGTCTCAGCGCTACGATCTTGTAATCCAAGGTGGCCGCGTCATCGATCCTGAAACAGGTCTTGATGCCGTTCGCAATGTCGGCATCAGCCAAGGCAGGATTAAGAAAATCTCTGCCAGGACTCTTACAGGCAAGCACGTGATTTCCGCCCAGGGCCTGGTGGTTGCTCCTGGGTTCATTGATCTGCACCAGCACGCCCAGGAGATCGAGGATCAGCGCGTTAAAGCGCTGGATGGCGTAACCACCGCGCTTGAAATGGAAATAGGAAAGCCTGACGTCACGACATTCCTGCAATCCAGGCAGGGGACCTCGCTCATTCATTATGGAACCACGGCAAGCCATGGGGCCGCGCGTTTACTGGCTTTTGGTGCGCCCATGCCAGAGGATGGCCTGCTGCCAAAATCCGGCGCTGCCACCAATGAGGCAGCGTCCCCGGAACAGATTGAAAAGATGAAAGCTCGCCTTCGACATGAACTAGACGCGGGTGCGCTAGGCGTTGGTATGGGCATTCAATACACGCCCGGCGCTACACGCTGGGAAGTGATTGAGATGTTTCGTCTGGCGGCTGAGCGTGGTGTGCCGGTTTACACCCACATCCGCAGTAATGGTAAGCAGGAGCCCAACTCCAATATCGAATCCGTCAGTGAAGTAATTGGTGCAGCGGCGATCAGCGGTGCTTCCCTCCATATAGTTCATATCAACAGCAGCTGTGGCGCGCAGGCACTCGACTGCGTTGGATTGATAGCAGGTGCGCGGGCCCGTGGTTTGGACATCACCACAGAAGCTTATCCATATGAAGCAGGCATGACGGCCATCAACTCTGCCCGTTTCAACCCCGGCTGGCAGGAACAATCCGGCGCAACCTACCACGATCTGATGTTGCCGGAAACTGGAGAGCGCCTTACCAAGGAACGATTCGACGAGCTTCATAACTCCAACAACCCGCGCCTGGTCATCCTCTTCACTAATACCATGGAGGCGGTTGATCCTCTTTTCCGCAATCCATTGGTAATGGTTGCTAGCGATGGCGAGAGAGGCCACCCGCGTAATGCAGGAACGTTCTGCCATATTCTTGCCCGCTACGTACGGGACCAGGGAACGCTCACCCTGATGGACGCCATCAGAAAAATGTCGCTCATGCCGGCCCAGGTTCTTGAGCGCTCAACTCCGGCTGCCAGACTTAAGGGACGCCTGCAGGAAGGCATGGATGCCGATGTGGTCATTTTCGATCCCAAGATCGTAAGCGACCGCTCAACGTATCAACACCCAATGGAGACGAGCGTGGGTGTTGAGTACCTGCTGGTTGGCGGTGTGAGGCTGGTGGACAAAGGGAAGTTGATGGAAGGAGTCTTTCCCGGCAAGGCAATCGTTGGGAAGATGAAGCGGCAGTGAAATGCGCAGTCTATATGAGAAAAATGCTGGGATGATCTAACGACGTCGGTTTAATCGGACTGCACGCTTAGATGGCCTGCTTAAATCTTATGAAAACACGAGCAGATTGATGCCGCTGGATAAATTTCCATCAAGTGCTTGAGAAGAAAAGCAAGTAAAGCGTTATTGCAACAGCAACAATGTTAATTCCGAACTCAAAATTCTGCGTTGCTGAAGCAAAATATATCTCTGCCGCATATCCGAGGTTAAAGGAGAACCGTTTCTTTATTCGCCCAAATATCCAATTGAGCCGTAAACCCGTAAAAAATTCATAGCTAAATGCTGGAGTGTCGATCTTCAAAATTTGGGCAGCAAATAATATTTTGCCCCATCGGTACCCTTCCGCTACTCCTCTCCATAAATCTGCACCTTTCCAAATAGTCCATCCAAAGAATCCTGATCCGAGCAGCGCGTAAAAAACAAATGCAGGTATCGAGTTCTTGATGCGCTGTCGCAGGATTGGGTGCAACTGCTCATGTTGCCGCAACAGCGGTAATATAAAAAGGATTGATATGCCAATACTACCAACACCGCCCAGGATTCCACCGGCGATCAGCAGCAGAGCAAATATTTTCACGCAATCCAGATCCACGAGTCTATGCTCCACCGGTCATGCCGTGCTGAAGTTCCGTTTTTGACCAAAGAAAAAGAAGTACGGCTGACATCAATAGTGAAGCTCCAACAAAACGCAGGCCCGTATACATTCCGCCAGACTGTTTTGTGAGTATCCCAATCGCCAATGGCCCAACAAAACCGCCGAGGCTCCCAATCGAATTGATGAATGCGATTCCAGCAGCCGCTGACAATCCTGACAGGAACTCACTGGGCAATGCCCAGAACGGGCCAAGAAAGCTGTAGATGCCTGCAGCTATCACTGACCAAAGGGCCAGGCCCATCCAAACCGAACCAGCGGTGCTCAGCAACATCAAAGCCGCAGATCCAGCAATAAGTGGAACCGCGGCATGATAGCGGCGCTCCAATGTCCTGTCAGAATGGCGGGAGACCAATATCATTGCGGCCATGCCAACTATGTGTGGGACCATGACCAGAATTCCCAACAGAGTGTTTGAGCAGTCATGCGCAAGCTGCTTTACGGCCTGCGGCATCCAGAAGCTCATGGCGTATAAGCCGATCAAATATGTAAAAGAGATGCTTGCCAAATGCCATACTCGGGGATTTGTAAGAGCATGCAATGCGGTCCCTTCATGGCTGCCGGATTTGCTCTCACCTTCTTGCCGGAGCTCTTCAGCTATCCACATCTTCTCTTCCGGCAAAAGAAATGGGGCATCTGCTGGGCGGTTTGGCAATAGGAGCCATGTAATAAAACCACAGCCGATCGCTGGCAGTCCTTCCAGAACAAACAGCCATCGCCAACTGCTGCTCCCGAGCCAATGCACATGATCAAGAATGATCCCGGAGAGTGGAGCGCCTACGATGGTAGCCACCGGTAAGCCAGTCAGAAACAATGCAACCATTTGTGCTTGTTCGCGTTGCCTGAACCAGTGGGTAAGATATAAGACAATCCCAGGGAAGAAGCCGGCCTCAGCCACGCCCAGCAGAAACCTGATCACATACAACTGGGAGACATTGTGCACTAAGCCGCCCAGCATGGCGATCATGCCCCAGGTAATGAGGATGCGGGCAATCCACAAGCGCGCCCCCATTTTGTGCAGGATGATATTGCTCGGTATTTCAAACAGGAAATATCCCCAGAAGAAAATTCCGGTCAGGAACCCGAACTGCGTGCTAGCGATCCCGAGTTCCCGGTTCATGGTAAACGCTGCAAAGCCAATGTTGATGCGATCCAGGTAAGCAACAATATAAAAAAGAAAAAGAAGCGGCAGAATGCGGTGCTTGAGCTTGCTGATGGTTTTCGCGGCGATTATGGCGGTGTTTGCAATAGCTGTGCTCATAAACGTTCCCCCTTCGCCAAAAGCACTTTGCCTTGTTGCCCGACAATCTCAATTGCGGCCTGATTACTGGTGACAATCGGCATTCCTAGTTTTTTCTGCAGATGTTCGATCGTTTCAATGGCGCGCCAATTGGTGCAGGAAAGAAACAGGCAATCCGGGTCTATGCCATAAAGCTGCGATTCCACAAACTGCAAAATCTCTGCCGGTGTGACTCTTCCGATTTCAAGATTTGCCTTGATTCCCATGCCAGCGGCTTTAATAGGCGGAAATCCAGCCTCAGCCAGAGAACGGGCGATGCTGGCAGTCAGATCATCTATATATGGAGTCAAAACCGCGGTTTTTTGTGGACGAATTGAACTCAGCAGCATTAACACGGCCCGCAATACCGTTACTGCTTTTGCGCCGGTCCGTTCTTCAATGAGCCGGGCGATGGCGTCATCATGAGATAGCTTCCCTAGCGCTCCAGCCGAAGTGCAGCCAAATACTATGACGTCAGACGCTGTAGTTCCGATCAACTTGATTGCCTGAGGCAGGGAGTCTTCAAGCATTCTGGTTTCTGCTTCACGGGTTACATCCTCAAGAAGTATCCGCGTTGTGCTTACAATGGCGGACTTGCCAATCTGACGGTGGAAGTCCGGCTCCATCACCGTATTGGACGATGGCACGATCAAGCCGACACGTAGTGGCGAAATTGACATAGATCATTCCTCCGAGAAAATGAATGACGTGTAGAAAGAATCGTCAGGCCCGCGAATCCGGAGAAGGCCCCCAGCCTCCTCCGCCCGGCGTTTCAATGCAGACAATGTCTCCTTTTGAGGCATTGACACTGCATTTTCCCGGCAGCACATCAACACCGTCTGGACGAATCAGTTTGGTCTTTCCCGTTGCTCCTGGCCCACCCTCTGCCAGCCCATACGGCGCAAGACGACGCCGATCAGTGAGTAAGGTGATCTGCGCATCGTCCAGCAATTCGATTTCGCGGACCAATCCATCCCCGCCACGGTATTGTCCGGCTCCGCCAGATCGCGTCCGATAGCTGTAGCGTCTTACCCGCAACGGATATGCATATTCCAAGGCCTCCGCCGGAGTATTCAGAGAGTTGGTCATGTGCGTGTGAACGCCAGAAAGCCCGCCAGCATTGGGCCGCGCACCCATGCCACCAGCAACAGTTTCGTAATAAGCAAATGGCGTGTTGGTCCTGGTATCAATGCCGCCAATGGTCAAGTTGTTCATGGTGCCTGAACTGGCGGCAGGAATACGGTGAGGAACAGCTTTTGCAAGAGCGCGAAGCAGCACATCAACAATCCGTTGCGACGTTTCTACATTTCCTCCCGCTACGGCTGCCGGCGGGCGAGCATTCACAATGGTGCCAATGGGAGCAATGACTTCAATTGGTCGCATAATGCCCGAACTGGCGGGAGCTTCGTCAGACAGCAGACACCGGAACACGTAATAAACGGCCGAGTAGGTGATCGCATACACAGCGTTGATGCTGCTATTGATCTGAGCGCCAGACCCTGAAAAATCAATCTTGGCGCTCCGGGCGGATGGATCAATCTGGATGGAAACACGGATTGGGATCGGCGTTTCAGACAAGCCATCGTCATCCAGGAAATCTGTTGCCGCAAATGTGCCCACCGGCATTCTGGCCAATTCTGCCCTCACCAGACGCTCAGAGTAGTCCAGAAGCTCCTTTGTGAGATCGACTGCCTTGCTGCCATACTTCGCAATTACATCGCGCAGCCGTGCTTCTCCAACTTTGCACGCGCCAATTTGCGAGAAGAGGTCGCCCTCTCTTTCTTGAGGAGTGCGCACGTTGTAAAGAAGTAAATTGAGCACATCCCGCACTACGGCCCCTCCCTGAACGATTTTGACCGGAGGAATGCGTATGCCTTCCTGATAAATCTCGCGGCAGGGCCCCATCGATCCCGGATAATATCCGCCCACGTCAGCATGATGTGCTCGCGCCGCAACATAGAATGCCGGCGAGTCTTTACCCTCTGCAAACACTGGCAGGACCATGGTTATGTCTGGAAGATGAGTGCCGCCAGCGTAAGGATCATTGAGAATCGCCACATCACCGCGGCCAAGGTTGACATGCTTAATTGCCTCCCGCACTGACATTGGCATGGAACCCAGATGCACGGGCATGTGGTCGCCCATTGCGATTGCATCTCCATCACCGTTGAAAATGGCGCAGGAATAGTCGCGCCTCTCCTTGATGTTGGGAGAGAATGCCGTGCGACGCAAAGCTGCTCCCATCTCTTCTGCAATTGAATGCATGGCGCTCTTGAAAATCGCCAACTCAATAGAATTCATAGTCATTGGTTCACCTCCATCACCAGGTTCTTGTAGGAATCCACCAGCGCGTTCCATCCGGGCGGAACTACGGTAGTAGCGCTGTACTCAACCACTATTGCCGGGCCATACAGCCGGTCGCCGGACGCAAGGAGTTCACGCCGGTAAACTTTGCCGGCACATTTCTTTCCGGCAAAAATCATGGGATATGTTTCAACCAGCGCTTGAGCGGCGTCGCCATCACGCGGAGTAAAAGCAGGCAGGTTGAAGGTTTCTCCAGGAACCGTGACGCGCAGCCGGATATTCACGATCTCCACGGCCTTTCGCTCATTCGAGTGGCCGTATCTCTTCTGGTGTAATTGGTGGAAAGCTTGTATGAAGTCCGGCACGAACGGGACATTCAACTCATATCCCTGTCCCGCATAGCGAAGATCCAGAGAGCGTGTTGCCAAGCCATGCGTTTTATCAGGCGCGCTCTCTGCGGCTCTTTCTAATTCTGCGAAGTGAGGTTCAATGTCTGCATCTGACTTGAGCATGACGGTCTTCGAATAGTCGCGGACGGTATCCGCCAGCAGTATTCCCAGAGCTGACAGAGCGCCTGGACACGCCGGAATCAGAACGCGAGGGATTTGCAACGCCTTTGCGAGAGCACATGCATGGAGTGGTCCAGCACCTCCAAATGCCACCAACGTGAAGTCTCGTGGGTCGTAACCTCTTTCCACTGAGATGACGCGGATCGCTCGTTCCATGGCTGCTTCAGCAAGGAGCACGATCCCGCTGGAAAATTCCTCTACTGTGGCCATGTTGCCTCGCGCTTTTTCCATATATAAGCCCGCGCGATCACGGTCGAGTTGCACCTTGCCATCCAGAAAGTGTTCCGGATGCAACCTGCCTAAAATCAGGTTTGCATCACTCACAGTAGGTTGTGTGCCCCGGCCATAACAAATTGGTCCAGGATTTGCGCCTGCTGATTCCGGCCCCACATGCAGGATGCCCGCCTGATCAAAACGTGCCAGTGATCCTCCGCCAGCGCCGATCGTATGGATATCGAGCATGGGAACACCGACCGGCATTTGAGAAATCTGCGCGTCATTGGTGGAGCGAGGGCCGCCTTCGTTTTCATCCATCAGGCAAACATCTGTCGATGTTCCGCCCATATCAAACGCGATGATCCTGGAGAAGCCAGCCTTTCGCGCCATCTGGTAAGCGCCTATTACGCCGCCCGCGGGGCCGGAAAGAACAGTCCGCACAGGCTGCTCCGCGGCAAAACTTGCGGGAATGATTCCGCCGGAAGATTGCATTACGTCAAAGGCCGAGCACAAAGAAAGCCGCCGCAAATTTGCATCGAGTCGCTGCAGGTATCCGCCTGCTTTTGGGCCAAGATAGGCATTTACCGTTACCGTGGACGCGCGCTCATATTCACGAAACTCGGGAAGAATCACATGCGATACGGAGACAGGTAGTCCCAATGAACGCAATGCATTTGCAACCGCGATCTCATTTTCAGGATTGGCAAACGAAAACAGGAGACATACGGCAACTGATTCAGCCCCGCTGGTGCTGATTTTTTCTGCCAGTTCACGCAGCTCATAGTCTTTGGGCTTTCTCAAAACCGTACCGTCTGAAGCAGTGCGCTCGGCGATACCGAACCGCATTTCAGCGGGAACTATGCAGGCAGGAGGCGTGGCGAACCAGTCATATAGATGAGAGCGGTCCTGGCGTCCAATGGAGATGATATCTTCAAAGCCCGCAGTAGTTACAAATGCCACCCGCGCGCCTTTCCGCTCCAGCAAAGCGTTTGTTCCTACCGTGGTGCCATGGCGAACGAATGAAGCGTTGCCGTTGGATGCGGTCCGGACTGCTTCCACTACGGCGCTACCCGGATCTTCCGGCGTGGAAAAAACTTTCAAAACTTTGAGCGCAAAATCTTCAACATAGATACAATCAGTGAAGGTTCCCCCGGTATCGATGGCTATATGCACTTGCTAGCCTCCCTTTCCTGAACTCTCAACGCGAAATATTTATACTCCTGATTTCAATCAGAAATTCATCTTTAAAACTTCCATTTTTGTTACCGAATTGTTACCATCGCGACATGGCCAAAAGCACCACATACGAGTTTGGTCCATTTCGTTTTAATTCAGCGGGGTTCCTCACCCGAAAAAATAAGCCAGTACATCTCACTCCCAAGGAAGCTGACGTCCTTTTGGTACTGCTGGAAAATAAAGGAAAATTAGTAAAAAAGGAGATATTCTGGCAAAAGCTCTGGCCGGATATTCTTGGATATAGACAGCGTGATAGCTGCCTGAAACGCGCGATCGCCACTCTAAGAAAAACGCTCGACGAGAGCAAGGGCAAGCAGCTATATATAGAGACCCTTTCCAAGCGCGGCTACCGTTTCATTGCCGAGGATTATCACGCCGACAAAAAGTTGAGGCTCGCTGTTCTCCCTTTCCGCAACCTTGGCAAGAGCAAATTGCCGGAATATCTTATTGATGGTCTGACCTATGAAATCACTATCCAACTTGGCCGCCTGAATCCGGAGAAGCTGAGAGTGATAGCGCCGATTTCATCCATGCAATATAAAAAGTCGGCAAAAAAAATCAGGCAAATCGGCAAAGCGCTGGGAGTCAACTACCTGCTGACAGGGGCGGCGTTTCGTTCAGGAAACAGAGTCCGAATCTCTGTCCAGCTCATTTATGTAGCGGACGAGAGCCAGGTCTGGGCAGAGACCTACGAGCGGAAGCTGGACGATATTCTGGTGTTACTGCGCGAGGTATGTCTGGACATTGCCCGGAAAATCGAAATCAAATTAGTCCCTCATGAACAGGCAAGGCTGGACTATGTGACTCCAGTACAACCGGAAGCATTCAAGATTTATATGAATGGGCGATATCTGTGGAACAAGCGAACGCCCAAGACTCTGCAGGAAGCAGCGGTACTCTTCAACAAGGCAATCGCGTTAGATTCCAGGTTTGCGCTTGCGCACTCTGCCCTGGCTGACTGTTACGCAGTGATGGCCAGCCAGTCATGGATTCCTCCAAAACAGGCTTGTGACAGTGCCAAAAGAGCGGCCAACAGCGCAATGGAGCTTGACCATACTCATGCAGAACCACATGTGGCCCTGGGATTTGTTCTGTCAGTGTTTGAGCACGACTGGGGAAGAGCCGAACAGGAATTCCAAGAAGCGCTGCGGCTCAATGCAAACTACGCAACCGCCCATCATTGGTATTCGTTCTGTCTTGCAGCCCTCAATCGTCTACCGGAGGCCATTGAACAGGTAAAGAAAGCGCAGGAGATCGATCCCCTTTCCCGGATGATCAACACCAATGTTGGGACCATGCTTTATTGGGACCGGCAATACGATGCTGCAATCGACCAATACGACCAGGCCCTCAATCTGGAAGATGATTTCTGGTATGCATATTGGATGCGGGGGTTGGCCTACGATGAGAAGAAACAATATCGCAAATCAGCAGCAGACCAACGCAAAGCCATTCAGCATTTCCCCGGTAATTCACCGCTGTTAATTGCCTCGCTTGCCCGCACGCTCGCTCTGTCTGGAGATCAAAAAAGCGCTCGCAGGCAATTAAAAGAAGCAAATCAGCCCTCGAAATATTCTTCTCTTCCCCACTACCACATTGGGATGGCCCATGCGGCTTTAGGAGAGAAAGATGCCGCATTCCGTTGTCTGCTTGAGTCCTGTTCATCTCATGAGATGTGGGCCTCTTTCATCCAGATTGATCCCAAGATGGACACTCTCCGCAATGATCGCCGATATATGGACTTGCGCCGCGGACTTTCGTTATAGACAAACGAGCTTTGTACGTCGACCCCACTTGAATCGATATCCGGCCGTCCAGCCAGTTTTGTTGCGGCTTGGTAAATTTCTTTGATCGAATAGCTCGTGCCCAATCCGATATTTCAATGCCCATCGACACAAAATCGCACATGATTCCGAGAACAACTGGCCGTCAGTGGCTCTGGGTTAGTTTAGGCAGAGCGCCGGAGTCGATGGTTTCGCCGGTTCGCGAGATGGTCTGGAAGTAGAGTTTGTCTGCGGTGACTTCCACGATCATGAAGGTGCGATCAGTGTCGAATCCTTTTATGTGTTCTCCCTGGCGGAGATCGTGGGTCATCAGCTTGCCTGAATTGCCGAGAACGAAATAGTAGATATTGTTTTCCGGCTTCATCCGCTCGTAGACGTGCTCATGGCCGGAGAAGACGGCGTCGACTGAGTAGCGCTCGAAGAGTGGGAGTAACTGTGAACGCAGGTCGACGTCGGCGCCGTGGTGGCGTCCGTCGTTGTATAGAGGATGATGGAAGAAACATATCTTCCATTTGCCTGCGGAGTTCTTCAGGGTCTGGTCAACCCACTCGAGCTGTTTAGGATCCATGTAGTTGCTGTCGAGCGCAAAGAAGGCGACGTCGCCTTTGCGAAAAGCATAGTAACGTTGGCCACCCATGTTGAACGGTTTGTAGAGACGCTCGTCATTGGGATCGTCATGATTGCCCAGCGAGGCGTAGAACTTCACGCCGCCATTCAGCAGCGCGGCATAGGGCTTCTCGAATTTCTTCACAAAGTCGCGGGGGGAGTGGCTGCCGTAGATGTTATCGCCCAGCATAATGACGAAATCGAACTTTACCGCCTGCCAGTAAGTCTCCATCTCGCGGGCAACGTCGTATTGTTCGCGGTCGCCAGTGCCGCTGTCGCCGATGACGGCGAAGCGCACAGATTTGGCCTGTAACGGCAACCGGATATCGAGCCCAGTGCTGGTTGCTTGATTGTGCTCTTCGGCCTGCTGGGCGACCAAATCCGATGCCGCGCTCGATCCGGACTTCGCTGCGGCTTTCCGCGCGACAGATTGCGCCGGAGCGCAGGTTGAGATTAGAAAACCGAGCAGAACAGCAGAAAGGGTGAAGGATCTATACGTCATTGAATCAAATCTGGTAATACTGCTCTTCATCAGTTGGGCAAGTTTCATTTAGCAACTCCGCCCGGCAGCGCGTCGGGCAGCAGGTCGGCAATCAGATCGGAAGAAACATCGTAGAGCACCAGCGTGGTTCCAACGATCCGGTACTGCAGCTCGTTGGGCAACCGGGGAAGATTCAGAAGCAGCGTTGGCGGCATGGACTGCAGTGGCAACTCGCGCGGATATTTCTGATTTACCCGGAGCGGGATGTTGGGTAAGGGCTCGGCCCGATTCAGGCTTTTACGTATCTTCTCGCCATCCGGACCTTGAAAGGTAGCCGCGAGCTGCTTCTTGAAATACGCTCCGATTTCAGGCGTGAATATGTCGCCTTGTTTTGCCGTAGGACGAGCCTCCCGCACCTTTTGCTCGGCTTCCTTCTTTTGGTTCTCAATCTTGTTGGCCGAAGCGCTCGGCTTATTGGAGATGTTCTGCGCCTTTTCGGCATCAAGGTATTTGCTGATGCGCTGTTCGAAATCCTTGACCTCAGGCGAACTGTTTTCATTTTGTGATGCGGTTGCAGTAGTAAGCAGCATGAGAGCGACAACCAGACTCCAGCAGAATGCCTTGACGAGTGGTTGTAGCTTGCTTGAAATTCGATTCGTCAACATGGGCGCCTCACAGAGTCATTTGGCCGCGGCCTCTTCCATGATCCGGGCCGTAGCTTTTTTCACGGCTTTCTTAAACACCGTTTTTACCGCTTTCGCTGCCTCCTCTTCGTCTACATCAACCTTGGCTTCTTTTTCAATGGCTTTAAGGACGTGCTTCACTACTGGCTCGGGCGCGACCTTTTTCTCTACTTTCCTTGCGACCTTCTTTCCAATACGGGAAGCTTTGGCATCAATCTTCCGCTTTATCTCATTTCCTTGTGTCGGCAAAGACGCCTTCCAGTCGTCCTCAAAGACAGTTGTGAGCGCGCTGACGATCTTGGTGCTGTTGACGATGATTCCGATCTCGCGGCGCGCGTCCAACTCCAGCTTGCGCAGACTCTGGCTGCCCAGAAAGGCCTGTTTGGAATCCCGGATGATCACGCGCGTGTGCAGGCGCATCCGGCGTAGCGCGCGGGCCGAGAGATGCCTGCTGCGCGACACGTGGCCGATAATCTTTACCTTCACGCCTGCATGCACGCGCCCTTCAAGAATGCGCAGCATCTCGCGATCGGCGATGTCAACGTCGTAGATCAGCAGCTCCTTCTTCGCTCCTTTAAGGAATGCCGCAAGCGTCTTGCGCGCGTTCACCGGGCTGACCACCAGTTTGCCGCTGCGTGAGGCAAATTCCTGGCGCTTGGTGTCGGCCTCAAAGAGGCGGGCCGCTTCCCGCACGACTTCGCGGTTCCTGGTAACAACACCGAAGCTGCGGCTTCTGCCGATATCAAGATGAGTGAAGTTGTAGGTGAGCAGAAAGAGTTCCTTGCCGTCCACCAGCATCATCTTGCCGTGATATCGAACCAGGTTGTCGGCGGTACGAGCCACAGTAATGCCTTTGTCGAGAAAACGCATTTCCAGCTTGCGCAGGTTCTTGTCGCCGCCGCGGTTGGTAAAAGCAATCAGCGCGTGCACAAACACGCCGCGCTCCGCCGCCTCTTCCAGCGCGTGCTCGATGTCCGCCTGGTCAAAACGGAAGATGACGATCTCAATGCTCCTCTTGGCCCCGTTAATGGCCCTGAGCAGCGGCGCAGTGCCGTCCGCGGGTTGAGCTATCAACTTCAATCCTTGCTCCTTGTCAGGTTTTTGCAGATCGGCGGGTTACCCTAAAACGCTGCCCAGCCTGTTACCTTTAGATGCAGCTCTCACGTGCAGCTTTGGCCTGCCCTGCTGGATAAATCCAGCATCAAACTTCACTGGATTTCTCATGCAACCTGCGAAGGCGACCGTTAACAGAGTAGGTTTATGCCTGCTCCTTGCCATTGCCATCAACCTCTCTGCGTCCACGCAAGCGCAAGAAAAGCTTAAGGCACGTTTTCTCGGCCACGACCAGCCTGCGGTCATCTGGACCGATCCCGGCGATATCGCTAAGAAGGACCTCTTTGCCGGCCCAGGAGGCGAAAAGCATCAACCAAAGCTTCCGGTAACTTTTGTGAAGGAAGATAAACACGGCCACAATTCCAAGTTCGACGTGGTGGATGCCGACGGCAAGAAATGGAAGGCCAAGCTGGGCATTGAAGCGCAGCCGGAGACCGTTGCCACTCGTTTGCTCTGGGCCGTCGGGTATTTTGCGAATGAAAACTATTACGTTCGCGACCTGGAGGTCGAGAAGCTGCCGGCGCATCTGCACCGCGGCCAGGAACACGTGATCTCGCCGGACCACGTGGACAGCGCGCGGCTTCAGAGGAAAGACTCAAAAGAGGACAAGTCACAACAGTGGGACTGGCAACACAATAAGTTCGTGGGCACGCGCGAGTTCAACGGCCTTCGTGTGATGATGGCCCTGATCAGCAACTGGGACCTTAAGGACGACAATAACGCTGTGCTGCTGGAAAAGGACCGGCAGGAATGGCTGGTTACCGATGTGGGAACTGCGCTGGGCGCTTCAGGAACCAAACTTACCGAAGACGCGTCCAAGAACAACCTGAAGGAATTCGAGCATGCGAAGTTCATAGCCAGGGTGACGCCCGAGTACGTTGAGTTCAATTTTCCGAGGCGGCCTCCTCTGTTATATCTTTTCATCCTGCCCAGCTACCTGCATCAGATCCACATGCGCTGGGTGGGCAAGCACGTTCCGCGCGCAGATGCCAAGTGGGTGGGAACGCTGCTGGCACAGATCTCTACCGAGCAGTTTCACGATGCATTCCGCGCCGGCGGCTACTCGCCCTCGCAGGCTGACGCCTTTACGCGCGTACTGCAGGCGCGAATCGCGGAGCTAACCCGGCTGTAAAGAAATTTAGACGGCGGCTTCGTTTTTGAACTGCAGGTCATGAAGCTCTGCGAAGAGGCCGCCCTTCCTGAGCAGCTCCTCGTGCGTTCCCTTTTCCACAATGGCACCCTCGTTCATCACAAAGATCACATCGGCATCGCGGACAGTGGAGAGACGGTGTGCAATCACGATCGTGGTCTTGCCCTTCATCAGACGATCGAGAGCTTCAAAGACCAGCTTTTCTGAGGCGGCGTCGAGTCCGGAGGTCGGCTCATCGAGCAGCAGTATGGGCGTATTGCGAATGATGGCCCGCGCGATGGCAATGCGCTGGCGCTGGCCTCCAGAAAGCGTCATGCCGCGCTCGCCGACCACGGTATCCAAACCTTCCGGCAGCTTTTCGATGAACTCCATGGCATTGGCCAGTTCGGCAGCACGCTTGATCTCTTTTTCGGTCGCCTCAGGCTTGCCATACGCGATGTTCTGCCAGATGGAGCCGTGGAAAAGAACGTTGTCCTGGAGCACGTAGCTGATGTGCTGCCGCAATGATTGCTGGCGGAATTGGCGAATGTCAGTCCCATCGATCTTCACTGTGCCGCTGACAGGATCATAGAAACGCGCGACCAGGCTGATGATCGTAGTCTTGCCTACGCCAGTCGGCCCAACCACAGCAGCTACCTGGCCGGGCTCAATGGAAAAGCTCATGTCCCTGATGATCGGCTGGTCCGGCATGTAAGAGAACGAAACGTCTTCGAATTCGACCTTGCCCTTGATTCTGCCGACCGGCTTGGCCCCTTTCAGGTCGCGGACCTCGTTGTTGGTCTGCATGATTTCCTGAATGCGCTCGTAGCCAACAGCGGCCTTCGAATACGTGTCGGTCATCTTGGAGAGTTCCTGCATGGGCTTGTACATCTTGCTGAGATACTGAATGAACAGCACCATGGAACCCACCGAGAGTGCGCCTGTAAGTGTGAGGCGCGCCCCAAACCACAGCACCAGGCAAGTGCCAATCGCGAGGATGATGTCCACTAGCGGCGTGAGCTTGGCCTTTAGGCTGCGCGCTTTCAAAGCCGATTGGACTTCTGCGAGGCTGGCTTCTTCAAGGCGCTCCTGTTCGTAGCGCTCACGTGCGAAGGCCTTCACTACGCGGATGGAAGAGAGCACCTCCTCCACCACGGAAAAGACCTCGCTTTCTTTTTTCCGGACTTTCCGCGTCGCCTTCTTGATGCGCCTTGTATAGGTATAAACGACTGCGAAAAGCGCGGGCGCGACCGACAGCGCAATCAGAGTAAAGCGCCAGTTAATCCAGAACATCACGGCCACCATGCCGACCAAAGTCAGTACATTGATGACGGAACTGAGCAAGCCCGAGGCGATGAAACTTTGTATATCGTCTACATCGCTGGTTACACGGCTGATCAGGTCGCCGGTGCGCTTCTGATCGTGAAAAGCCAGCGACAGGCGCTGTATGTGCGCGTAGAGCGCGCGCCGCAGGTCGTAGGTCACCCACTGGCCGACGCTGGTGGTCAGATATTTTTCCGAATATGTCGAGATTGCATCGAGGATGGCGATCACTACCACCGCGATGCACGCAAATTTGATCATCACCAGCTTGTCTGTTCCGACATAGTGATGGATGAACTGGGGGAGATTGCTCTTGGCGGGATTCTTTTTGAAGACCTCGTCCAAGACGATCTTCAGCGGCCAGGGTTGAAGCAGGTTGGCGACCGCTTCTCCCAACACGGCGAGAAATCCCAGGCTAAGCGATGTGGCATGCGGCTTCAGTAATTGGCGGATCGACAGCTTGCGCGGGCGCGCGGCGGCCGGAGTCCCCGCCGACGAACGGCCGGTAACTCCTCGTTCTTGTCTCGCAACTTCGACTGTCCCTGCTTTTTCAGACAAGCGGAGGTCTCCCAGTGTCCAGCTCTCCTTCAGAGTAAGATGCACGAACAGCTTGGAATGGCTTACAGGGCTACGAATGAGCCTTGCCCCTTCTAAGAGAAAATTTCATTCTCCATGTGAGGCAAGGATTTGAACCTCCGACTCCCTGGTTCTGAACCAGGAAGGCCGGAACCAATTTACTGGCTACTCAATCATCTGAGTGGTGATCCAACCGTCTAATTCTTGCTCAGTCACACCAGTCTTGGCGGAATGTAAATCTCAATTGCAACCCCAAGTTCGGATATGAAGCCTGGGTTAGCGCGCCAATGGCCCTAAGTGGGCGTGGGTTCAGTAAGACGCCTAGAATGATGGCCTGCCGAACTGGAATATGCCCCGGCATCTCGATAACCAATTGACTTGAAGTTCGTCAGAGTAGAAGGAGGTGCTGGCTTTTAACCTCCTTGAAACATGCGCCGCGCCGGGCGCCAAGTTAAAATCCGCTCTTTTACTTCAAAGAGATAATCTGAGGCCTTTGCAGATGGCTCCTATTACGAGACGAGAATTTTTGAAAACCGCCATGCTTGTCAGTGCTTCGGCTGTCTGGGCCAAGCACTTCGCAACAGCATCAACCATGTCATGGCATGAACGGCGAGATCTCTTCCCGGAGGGAGTCGCGTCGGGAGACCCAAACAGCAATAGCGTCCTATTGTGGACGCGCAGGGCACCCGAGGGTCAACAGCAACCATCGCACCTGATGCTGGAGGTGGCGGAAGACCAGGATTTTCACCGGGTTGTGGCGAAGCAGAGCGTCCCAATCTCAGCTGAGGCCGATTGGACCTGCCGGGTCCTGGTGGGAGGACTAAAGCCTGCTCGGGTCTATTGGTATCGTTTTACAGACAGTGATGGAAATGGCAGTCGAATCGGCAGGACCCGCACCGCACCGAACGACCATGATCCGCGGCCCGTTCGTTTTGCGTTTGTAAGCTGTCAAAACGCAAACCTCGGCGCGCAAAACGCGTACCGAAGAATGATTTATGAGGATGAACGCGCTCCAGAGAATGAGAAACTCGGTTTCGTCCTGCACCTTGGTGACTTCATTTATGAGCTGGTTTGGTACCCCGAAGACCGCAAGACATACTACGCCCGTCAAGTGCGGGACATAGTCCGTTATCCGCACGGCGAAAAAATATCTGACTTTCACATCCCCACCACAGTGGAGGATTATCGTGCCGTCTATAAGGCGTATCTGCACGACCCTGAACTGCAAGACGCGCGTGCACACTTTCCGTTTGTGCCCATGTGGGACAACCACGAGTTCAGCTGGCAGGGATGGCAGAGTTTCCAAAAGTTTGGACCGAAAACTTTTCCGGCCCAGACACGAAAAGTGGCAGCCATGCAGGCGTTCTTTGAGTATCAGCCGGCGCGGATGATCAAGTCCAGCGGCCCTTCGCTGGCCACCTTCGGGCCACCCAAAGTAGTGGATGCGCCGATCACAAAATTTGACGAGCACGGCCTGGGCCAGGAACCAAACAATCTGGCTGCACTCGGAAGTTTAACGGGCTATCGCAGTTTGCGCTGGGGCAGCCATCTGGACCTGATGATTACTGACGAGCGCAGCTATCGAACGGAAGATCCGTTCGGGCGTCCTGAAACGGACGGCCTGGACGACAAAGACTTCCAGCTTTTCACCGCACAGGAAGTGATCGAGATTCTGGATGGTGGACGGGCCTACAACAACGGAAAACCTCCGCAAACCATCCGCGCCGGAGATAAGGAAATCCCCAATTTCCGCAAAGACGAGCCTCCGCAAAGCATTTTGGGCGCTGAGCAAAAAGCCTGGTTCCTTGAACAGCTCAGGAACTCAAAGGCAACGTGGAAAATCTGGGGAAGCACTACCGGAACCCTGGAGGAGCGGGTTGATCCCCAGAACCTGCCCGATGGAATGGCGGCCAAAAAGTGGCCGGGAGAGGGCTACGCACTCACGTTGGCCGGCGATGTTTCGACTGCCTTCCTGGAAAGAGGCGAGATTTATGATTTCGTCCGGGAGCATGGCATTACGGGCTTTGCTACCGTGGCAGGCGACCTTCATTCCTTTTGGGCCGGCCGTTCTGCCAAGTCTCTGCCACCCAAGAAGTTTGAACCGGTAGGCCTGGCTTTTGTCACCGGCTCAATTTCAGCCCCGGGAGGATGGGAAGCCAATCAATATCGCTTCCCAAAGGACGAACCGCTTCGCCCCCTTTGGGTTGGACAAGGGCCCCAGGATCAGGCCCCGCAGCCGATGATCAACATGCTTCTGCGGCATGGCGTGCGGTCCTGCCTGGAATACATCAAGTCCGGCGACATCAACAAGGCGAGAGAACAATCCAATCCGCAAATGTCTCCCCATCTTTCTTTTGTCGATCTGGGCGGGCACGGGTATGCAGTGGTGCGCGTCAGCAAAGATGACATGCAGACTGAATTTGTCTGCATTGAGCGCCCCGTCAATCGAAGCGATCAACCGAATGGCGGCCCTCTGAATTATCGGGTCAGGTTCCGGGCACCCATGTGGCGTAAAGGCGAGACGCCGAAGCTGGAGACCAAAGTCGTGGAAGGTGATCCAAAGTTTTCCGTGTGAGATCGGACTACGATAGTTGCTTCTGCTCCAGCTAGTGATTGTCATTTCGGGAGCGTCGTGAGGCTAAAATAGATGTGGGACGTAAATTTTTATGGCTTCACCAGAAGATGCAAAGTTCCATTCCGGGTGGAGTGAATGGCTGATCTCCAATCTTGTCGTCGGATCAAATTTGGAAAACATTTTGGAGGTAATGCGGCAATCCGGGTTCTCGGACGAATACGCAGAAGCCAGGCTGCGCGAGTCTATCCAAAACTCGGTGGTCAAAGCCGCCCGGGACGCAGTCGCCGTTCAGCGCAAAGCTGCAGACATCCTGAATGCCCTGAGCAAGCTGGAGCACAAGTCACCATTCAGCAAGCAGGTTGATGTTGTCTGGAACTTGCCTGCGGCTGATTTTTATCGCGAGTATTTTTTCAAGAACCGCCCCGTCCTTCTGCAGGGGGTAATCTCAAAATGGAAAGCAGTAGGGCTTTGGACACCTGAACACTTCGCCAGCCGCTTCGGCGATTGTCAAGTGGAGGTTACCACGGGGCGCGAGAGCGATCCTCGGCATGAGTACAACCTCGATCAGCACAGGAGGCAGATGCCCATGCGCGATTATGTGCGCCTGGTGGTGGATGGCGGAGAAACCAATGACTACTATCTTGTGGCGCAAAATTATCTGCTAGCCCGGCCTGAGTTTCATGAACTCTATGACCACATCACGGATGTGGACGGCTATCTTGTTGCCTCCGAGATGCAGGGACACGTGAGAGTATGGTTTGGACCCAAAGGCACCATCACGCGCTTGCACCATGATGCCGCGCCTGTTCTGATGGCACAGATTTACGGGCGCAAACAGGTCAAGCTTATCTCCCCAGTCCATCTGAGCAGCGTCTCCAGTGATGGGGATTGGCTTAGCTCTCTTGATTTGGATCACTTGGATTACTTCAGATTTCCCAAGATGCAGAATGTTGACGTGCTCGAAGTAACGCTCGCGCCCGGGGAATTGCTCTTTGTGCCTCTGGGATGGTGGCATTGGGTAAAGGCGCTGGATGTAAGCATATCCGTTTCTCTGGATAACTTTTGTGTTCGGCGGAATGAGATCGAGATGGACTGGAAGCGATAGCTACTGGGAGTCAGCAATACTTACACAAGAATCTCTTCTCAAAAAAGGGCGCAGTCCAAACCTCAGGGTTCAACAGCGTTCAACGCCCAGGCCTGACTTTTGTCACCGGCTCCATTTCAGCCCCGGGGAGGATGGGAGCCAACCACATTACACCTTTCAGATAATGCCGCGATTGTTCATTTCGCGAAATATTGTCATCGGTGATTAGGCGCAGGTGATCAGAGCGTTGCTCTATCCTGACCGGCAGGGCGAAGCGGTATCCAACAGCTACGTGATTTTTACCCCAACCGTGTTTTCCTTTCCCCAGTTCCTTTACTTATTGGACGGATATCAAGTCAATACCACCACGGATATGGCGTTTAACCTGATTTACAGCCAATGGCAAAAAAGCGCCCGCACCATGGGTAACCTTTTTACTCGCGCTGGATGCAACGTGGGCGCAATATCTATCGCGGCATGGACTTGAAAACACCACGTCAGATCTGATTATTGTTGCCAACCACCGCCCAGAGCTTGATAAAGCTGAACTAGGGCAGTCAATTCATTCCCTTCGGCTTGGGCCAGCGCAAGCTCTGCCGAGAAATAATTTGTGTTGTTGGTCAGAACTTCCAAATAGTCTGTGGTTCCCACCTTGAAGCGTACTTCTGAAAGCCGTGCCGCATCCTGAGCGGACGCTACCAGATGCTCCTGCTGGATTCGGAATTCACGGTTTTTCTGGTAAGCAACCAGGGCGTTTGAAACGTCGCGAAAAGCGCCCTGAATCGTCTGCTTATAAGTAAGGAGGAATTCCTGGCGCTGTGCCTCAGTAAGACGAACGTTGGATTTAAGCCTCCCGCCCTGAAAGATTGGCTGCGAGACTCCGCCAACCAGGCTCCAAAGTCCGGCAGGGCCGGTAAACAGGTTGGTTAGCGCGGTGCTTTCATATCCGCCGGTTCCCGTCAGCGAGATTTGTGGGAAATATGCAGCTCTGGCCACTCCGATTTGTGCATTTGCCGCGACGAGATTTTGTTCTGCCTGCAGAATGTCCGGCCTGCGCTCCAAGAGAGAAGACGGGACACCGACGGGTACTTCCGGCGCGTGCGGTTGCTCAGTGAGCTTCAGGCCGCGGGGAACATCGCCCGGATTATTTCCCAGCAGAATGCTGATCGCATTTTCTTCCTGCGTAATCTGGCGCTCCAGATCCGGAACCTCTGCCGCAGCCGTGTAAACAAGTTGCTCCGACTGGCGAACATCCAGCAGTGAATTAATACCGTGCTGCTCAAGCGTCTGCACCAGTTGCAGAGAATCGCGGCGCGAGTTGAGAGTACGTTTGGAAATTTCCAGCTCCAGGTCCAACTGCCGCAGCACGAAGTAATCACTCGCAACATTGGCAACCAGCGTTGACATCACTTCTTTCTGTGCCCACTGCGCTGAAAGCACATTGGCGCGTGCAGCTTCTGTGCCGCGGCGATATTTCCCCCAGAAATCCAAGTTCCACGATCCCACCGCGTTCACCTGGCCAAAACTCGTTTGGAACGACGGAATCGGACCGCTTGCAGGGGTTTGCTCACCGGTAATGTTACTGCCCACGCTCACCTCAGGAAGTTGATTGGCGCGCGTAATGCCAAGCTGGGCCTGCGCTTCAAGAACACGGGCTGCGGCAATGCGAACATCGTAGTTGTTCTTCAGGGCCGTGCGAATCAAGCCCTGAAGCTCCTTGTCATGAAAAACCTCCCACCACTTTTCATCGCCCAGCGAAGTTGCGGCCGAGGAACCTGCAACAGGCTGTTTCTGACCGTTCGCTGCTGGCGGCGGAGTAATACTCTCCTCAGGCGACTGCCTGTACGCCGTGGGGACATCCACTGCTGGCCTGTGATAGTTCGGCCCCACCGCGCATCCGGCAAGAACGGCAGTAAGAGCAAGCGAGAGCGGCAATAGTCCTAGCGATTGCTTATTACGAATCAACTGAAACATGGCTCAATCTCCATCCTGCATGGCGAAAGCACGCTGCGCGGCCGGAACTGCCATTCGATCCGACCGGAAGAATGAGTAGCGATTGAGTACTTTCTCCTGGAACTCTTCAAGGTAAAGGTAAATCGCAGGCGTGATATAGAGCGTTACAAACTGCGAAACAACCAGACCGCCAATTACCACAAGCCCCAATGGCCTGCGCGAAGCACCGTCAGCGCCATAGCCCAGGGCGATCGGCAAAGCGCCCAGAATAGCGGCCATGGTGGTCATCATGATGGGCCGGAAGCGTTTCATGCTGGCATCGTGGATCGCCTCATCGTCGCGGATACCTTGCCGCACTCTTTGCTCCGCAAAGTCCACAATCATGATTCCGTTCTTTTTCACGATGCCCATCAGCATGAACATTCCAATATAGGCATAGAGCGAGGCTTCCGCCCCGAAGAGCCACAGCGTCAACAGTCCTCCCACCAGGGCCACCGGAAGTGAAGAAAGCACGGTAAGCGGATGCAGGTAGCTCTCATAGAGAATGGCAAGAATCACATACATCACAAATACCGCAACCAGCATGAGCACAGCGAGATCAGACACCGTATTCTGAAAAGTAAGCGCCTGGCCTTGAAGTCCACCCTGCACGTCAGACGGAAGAATCTCTTTTGCTGATTTCTCCACGAACTGAGTCGCTGGCCCAATGGCGTAACCCGGTTTCAAGTTGAAGAACAGGGTCACGCTGGCGAATTGATTGATGTGATTAACGGCCTGTGGTCCGATAATCGGCTTCCAGGTTGCAAGCGCATTGAGCGGCACCAAGCGCTGGCCATCGTCGCTCTTGATGTAAAGCCGGCTCAGGTCCTGAGGATCAGCGCGCTCAGGGTCCGCCACCTCAAGAATTACCTGATATTGATCTGTTGGCTGCTTGATCAGGTAGCTGTAGTTTTCTGAATACGCATTATGGAGCAAGGTGAGAATGCGGCTCTCAGATACGCCATAAAGCTTGGCTTGGTCACGCAGAATATCGATTTGCAGGTTCGGCGTATGGTTGAAGAGATCAGAGTTCACAAACAGAAAGCCCGGATATTGATACATCTTGGCCAGCAGCTTGGCCGCAGTACCGTAAACCTGGGTCGCATCGATTCCAGATATGGCGTAGGCGAATTGACCTTGCACGTTGGCCGTGGCGCCCGTGCTTATCTCAAGCGCCGGATTGGGCTGCATGAAGGCCATAACGCCGGGGACAGCGTTGGCAATCGCGCCCATTTCCTGCGCGGTCACAACATCAATAGGAGCGCGTTCTGATGGGTCCTTCAAAAAAGAGATCAGAAACGCCTGGTTTGATGGCAGGAAACCGCTGTTGCCGCTCATGGTAAAGGTGCTGCGCACTGCCGGGTTGGCGCGCATGATGTTCTCTACCTGGGTCTGATAGGCATGCATCTGCTCGGGCGATGTGCCTTCCTGCGCAATCAGCACGCCGCGAATGAACGAGCTGTCGCCCACGGGTAGAAATGACTTGGGAATTTTGTAGAATAGATAGCCGGTTCCAGCCAGACAGATCAGCCATGTTACAGCGGAAATCCAGCGCCGGCGGAGAAAAAACCGGAGAGAGCGTCCGTATAGATTAAGAACGCGATTTTCTACAGTTCCAAACGCGCGCTCCATCCAGGTCGTTTTGGAGCCTTCTCCACGGTCGCGCAGCAATCTTGAAGTCATCAATGGCGTGAGCGTCAGTGAAACCAGTCCGCTGGCGACAATGGAGATCACAATGGTGATGGAGAACTCGCGAAAGATGCGTCCCATCAGTCCGCTCATGAACACTAGCGGGATAAAGACGGCAGCCAGCGAGAGCGTCATCGCCAGAATGGTGAAGCTGATTTCCTTGGCAGAATTCAGTGAAGCTTCCAGCGCGCCCTGCCCCTGCTCCATGAGGCGGACGGTGTTCTCCAGGAACACAATTGCATCATCGACCAGGAAGCCGATGGCCAGCGTGATGGCCATTAGGGAAAGGTTATCGAGGCTGTAGCCAAGCAAGCTCATCGCGATAAACGTCAGCAGCAGTGAGAGCGGTAATGCCACTGCCGGGATCAACGTGTCTGTCGCGCGGCCCAGAAAGATAAAGATGACGATTACTACCAGGAAGAAAGCAATATAAAGGGTGGACTGAACATCCTTAATATTGTTGACGATTGTCTGTGAGCGATCATAAGCGGTAACAATGCGTACGGAACCGGGAAGCTGCGATTGAATGCTCGGGAGAAGATCGCGAACCGATTTTGCAACCTGCACCGCGTTCACACCCGCTCGCCGGTACACGCCGACTACAACAGTCGCATGAGGCTGCGGGTAGCCGCGGACCCAAAAGCGCATGTCAATCCGCTCATCCTGTACGCCCTGCTTGGCCGTGGCAATGTCCTTGAGGTAAACCGGAACGCCATTGTTTTGTGCCACGATCAGGTTGTTGTATTCATCTGCCGTGTTGAGTTGCCCTTGCGGCTGAAGAAGGAAAGTACGATTCAGTCCATCGAGTTGGCCTGCGCCCGTATAACTGGTTCCGTTCTTGATGGCGTTGGTCAGGTCATCCAACGTGGTGTTCCGCACCGCCATAGCGGAGGGATCTGCCTTGATGCGTATCGCTGAACGGGTCCCGAACACCGATACCTGACTCACACCGGGCAAAATGCTGATGCGCTCGCCTACCTGAGTATTAGCGTAATCGTATAGCTGCCCTTCAGTTGCTGTGTCACTGACCAGCGGAATATACATAATCGGCTGATCGTTCGGGTTGGTCTTGGTGAACGTCGGCGGGCTCGGCAAATCCACGGGGAGCTGCCCTTGTGCGCGGGTGATTGCGGCCTGAACGTCTGTCGCAGCACCGTCGAGGCTCTTGGAAAGATCAAACTGCAGGACAAAGCTCGTGTGTCCCTGGATATTATTGGAGGTCACCAACTCCAGGCCGGGAATCTGCATGAATTGCCGTTCCAGCGGCGTCGCGATGTTGTTTGCCATGGTCTCCGGCGTGGCCCCCGGATAGCTGACCTGCACCTGGATCACCGGATAATCAATGGCCGGCAGATCGCTTACCGGCAGATGAAAATATGCAAATACTCCAAATAAGATGACCGACACCGTCAGCGCGACGGTCATTACAGGGCGGCGAATAAATGGTTCAGAGAAATTCATGATTGACCTCCGCCTGGAGTGCTTTCTTTGCTTGCGCCGTTCGTGGGAGCCGATCCAGAGGGCGAAGCTATCCGCACTTTGCTGCCAGGCCGAACTAACAATTGTCCGGTGACCACCACGCGTTCATTTGTAGATAGCCCTTCCGCAATAACAACGTCATCGCCCTGGCGCTGCCCCAGTTTCACCGGTCTCAACTCAGCCGTGTCGTCAGATTTCACTACATAGACAAAAGGCCCTTGCTGGCTGATCTGGGTGGCTTGATTCGGGACCAGCACTGCTCCCTTTTCAGTTGTCAATACCAGCTTCACATCAACGAATTGTCCAGGCCAGAAGTGGCGGTCGGCGTTGCTCAATGTGGCTCGCAGATTGACGGTCCCGCTGCCGTTTTGCACGGAGTTATCGAGGAATTCGACGCGTCCGGCTCTCGCGCTGCTCTCCGGCTCAGAAGGCAAGCGAATCATGGCTTTCAATCCGCCGTGGGCAATCTGTTTCTGAACATCGGGAAGGTCACGCTCGGTGATTGTGAAGTTAGCGTAAATAGGGTCGAGCCGCTGAATAGAAAGCAACGAACTGGCATTCGCTTGTACAACATTTCCAACATCAACCAGTCGGGCTCCCGCGCGGCCATCAATGGAGGAACGAATGTAGCAGTACTCCAGGTTGAGCTTCGCCGTTTCCACTGCCGCTTCTGCTGCCTGCACCTGTGCCTGGCCGACATCGACTGCGTTCTTCTTGGTGTCATAGTCCTGCTTCGAAATAGCTCGCGTGTCGATGATTTCCTGATCACGAGAAAATTGAATCTTTGCGAGTTCAAGTGCTGCCCTCGTCTGTGCAAGCGTAGCCTCGGCGGAATCGAGCTGAGATTTATACGGGCGAGGATCAATTACAAAAAGGAGCTGGCCTTTTTTCAGGTTATCGCCATCAGTGAAATGGCGCTCAACAATGCGCCCGCCCACCTGCGGAGTTACGTTGACCGACTCATAAGCGGCGTTTTTGCCGATTTCATCAAGATATTTGGGCACATCGTGCGCTCCGGCCTGGACCACTGTAACCAGCGGCGCGGGCGGAACTGATGGGCCAGATGCATGAACACTGCTTCGGTTGCACGCCGAAAGCGCAAGCATGGACAACAAGACCACACCAAAGCCAATTCGTCTATCAATAAAATTGCGATGATTTATTGCCAATCGGTTCGTCATTATCTTCATCCTGTACCGTTCCAAAAGCTGTTGTTATCTTGCCGGTTGTTTATGCGGGAGTTGCTAAACGCGCTGAAAGAGCCAGATTGATCACATTGTTGCGCTTTCCCCCTGCGCTCTTAAGGGTGTTTGCCCGCAGTTCACTCCTGGCTGCCGAGGAATCCTTCAACTGCTTCAATGCTGCCAGGCGCGCTGCGACCAGGCTCTGGCGGGTCCATCCAAGAAGCAGAGCGCATTCATGGTCTGAATAGCCTTCACAAAAAGAGAGAACGAAAGCAAAACGCTCCTGCACCGGAAGCTCCAGGAGAGCGGAGAGTTCAGCGGGTAAATCTAAGCCCGCCGGCACACCATGCACTCCGGCACTCGCGGTAACGCCGTAAGCCTTGGCAGGATTGTCTTGCGCAATCTCGGGAGCACTGCTGCGAATCGCATTCTTAATGACTACCCGGCGCGCCCACGAACGTGCCCATTCCTTGAAGACCTGATTACCAGATGTGCAATCCTCAAGTCCGGCCACAAAACACTGCTCAGCCTTTTCCTTGTCTGCTGTCAGCACGAGTGCCAGCAGGTAAAGACTTTGCATGTCGTCCCGGAAGATCCGGCAAAAGTCGCTGCCTGTTGCGTAGAGAGTTTCCCGTTCTTTAGATATCTGCTTCATATTTGTAAAGCTCCCTTCATCACCGTTCATCAGTGTTTGGAACGCGCCCGCTCAAGGACGCAATTCAGCGGTGTCCGGCATTTCTGGGCAAGCTGTTGCAGGACGTGCTTTGTGAGCACGCCGCTGCAGCGGAACTTTGCTCCTTCCTGCATCAGCTCAAAAATCGCCGCTTCACCTGCGGAATCGATGACGGTTGCATTGGTCAAATCGATGACCGTCCTGCGTCCAGTCAGTGAATCGCCGGCTTCATTCCAGACCCTGCGGAGTTCAGGCACCCACGGCTTGGTCAGGGTTCCTTCTACTACCAGGCTTCTCTCTTCTAATGTTTCGATCGTGGAAATCTTGAACATATGATCCTTGCGATTAGAAAAGAGCACGTCTCCAGCCAAACGCGCTGTTCTGCTCAAATCAACACAGGTCGTTGAATCATCAGGAGATCGTGAATCGGCGATCCATTGAGGTGTCGAAAATGACGATTTTTTATTCGACAAATGTCGAAGCTGTCGAAGTGTGGTCATGATTGTCCTCATCGTTGAAGACGTTTGAAGACATTGAAAATTGTCTGAACATTGTTACGACGGGCGAGAGGCGCACCAATCGACAATGCGCTTGTGGCGAAGGAAGATTTTTATTTTGATGTCTGCTGCAAAAATCTATAAAAGCGCTCGAGGCTGAATACCGAGCTTCTTCATTCGTGAGATGAGTGTGGTCCGCTTGAGGCCCATGCGGGCAGCAGCGCCATCGGCGCCGGCAACGCGGCCTTTTGTTTCTTTCAGAATGCGCAGAATGTCTTCCCGCTCCTTTATGTCTGGAGACACAGCAACCGCTTTCTCCGCGCTATCGCTCAATTCACCAATCGGTACTCGAAGAATGGGACCATGTGTGAGGATCACAGACCGCTCAATAAAATTTTCCAATTCGCGGATGTTACCCGGCCAGCCCCAGCCGGAAAGCTTTTTCATGACTCCGGAGGGAATAGACTCAATCTGTTTTTCCATACGGCGGCCGTACTTTTGAGTAAAGTAGCGCACCAGCAACGGTATATCCTCTGGACGTTCCCGCAACGGGGGTATGCGGATGGGGAACACATTAAGACGGTAGAACAGATCGCTTCTGAACTCCCGGTTAGCGATCATTTTTTCCAGATCCCGGTTGGTTGCTGCCACCAGCCGCACGTCCACACGCTGGGTCCGTGTGCTGCCCAGGCGCTCAAATTCTCGCTCCTGTAAGGCGCGCAACAGCTTGGGCTGAATCTCAAGAGGAATGTCGCCGACCTCGTCAAGAAATAGAGTTCCCTGGTTTGATAGTTCCAGTCGTCCAACCTTTTGTGTAATTGCTCCAGTAAAAGCGCCGCGCTCGTGCCCAAAAAGCTCGCTTTCGAGCAGACCCGTCGGGATAGCAGCGCAATTCAGCTTGACGAACGTGCGGTCTTTGCGCCGGCTGCGTTCATGGATAGCGCGTGCAATCAGTTCCTTGCCGGTACCGGTCTCTCCAAGCAGCAATACAGTGGAATCGCTCGGGGCCACCGTTTCCACCATGCTCAGAACATGGCGCAGGGCTGAACTCTGGCCTACAATCCCTTCAAAATCCATTTCACCGCGGATTTCATCCTCAAGGTAAAGCTTTTCCTGAGCGAGCCGGTCCTTGAGTATCGCGATTTTGCGATACACCGTCGCATTCTCTATAGCAATGGCCACCTGGTTTGCAACCTGAGTCAGGAAACTGACCTCTTCATCGTCAAAGGTATCCTCGTCGTGCCGGGCAAGGGCCAAGACCCCAAGCAGCCGCTTACGACTGACGAGCGGCAGGTCGCAAAATGAATTCATCCCTTCTGCTTTCGCCTTCCGATACATTTCCGGAGCAATGGTCGCGGGATCCAACCGGTTGATGACAATCGCTTTTCCCATCGTGAAAGAATCGCCTGGCAATGTGCCATCGATAGGGACCAGGGAACCTTCAGTAAAAATCCCTTTGCCGTCCGGATAATCCAGGGCATGGACCCGCAGATGCTTGCATTCTTCGTCGGGCAACATGACCGCCGCGGCATCGCAGCCCATTACGCGGCGCACACTGGTCGAAACGGCATGCAAAAGCTCATCGAGTTCAAGATTGGAGACTACCTGGTTGGTGAGATCAAGGATTAGTCTCATCCTATCCTGCAATAATTCGGAGGAATACAGATTCACGGCAGCATCAAGAACAAGCGCGAGCTGATTTGCAACCAGCTCCAGAAATCGGACTTCCTCGTAAGGATAAGAACCGGGAAGCGTGCTGCCGAAGGTTACAACGCCAATGCGGCGCGGTCCCCTGACCAACGGAAACGTGCAGGTCGCTAGAATTCGCTCCTCGCTCAGAAATATCTTGAACTCAGGGAAACGTACTTCGTTGCGCCAATCGGAGATCATCAGCGACTGCCGTATCTCCTGCGCCCAGGTGGTGGGTGCATCCTGCTGGATATTTTCATTATCGGAATACGGGCGGATTTTCCCTGCTACATTCAGCATCTGCCAAGCAACCGTTTCGCTTGCCTTATGAAATGCGAGCAGATGGAGATAGTCGAAAGACGCGATCTCGCGCAGCTCATTTAAGAGCGCTTCTTTCGCGTCATCACAATTGCAACAAAGCGCTACAGCTTTGCCCAGCCGAAGGACAGCGGCAAAGCGATCAGCATATATTTCCTGTCTTACGGCATGTAAGGTAGACATTGTCCGGATTCCGTCAAGCTGTCTTCAGTTATGCGCAGGCCCCTTAAGATAATTTACAGATGTTAGTCGCATGTAAAAAGGTTCAATTAAAGATGCGTGTGGGAAAGGCCCAGCGGAAAGGGCTGTGCTCCACAGAAATTCAAAGATGATTGCGGTCACAGCGATGATTTGCCAAAGTAAGTAAATGTATGAGTTCAAATGTGATTGGTTTTTCAGGACACTGACAAGACAAAAATCGTGGTGGTTTGGTGGTAAAGGCGCGAACCAAGGAGAAATCTCCACGGTTGCCCATTTCATTTGTTTTTAAAAGAACGGCATCCAAGCGACTTACTGCTAAGGCACAATTCCCAGCCCTACTGATGCAAACCCCAGCGGGTCCACCAAACACATTCAGTGAATTGCTTTTTGAATAACTTAGGCGAGGTGAGTGCGAAATCGATTACAGAACACCCCTGTTCTGAGAATCAACAGAAGGACCTCGAATCCTGCTCGTCAAAGATCCATGCGAAAACATTTACATCATTGCGATTCAACAACAACCCGGGCCTTGTAAATTCTTTAAATTGAATGCAATTGAAGGTGACGCAATTGGCCCGCATAGTTGCTGTAATCGAATTTGTAGCTGCCAAAGCTTCGCAGTTTCGAACCAGGGCTGGGCCTTTTACAAATTAAAATTCCAAGGAACTCAATATCCGCATTGAAATTGTAGCTATCACAAACATTCGTTAAGTTTAATGATCTGTTGGATTTTCAAACTTCTACTGCACTCAAGTAGCTACATTTCTGCCAAGGCGATCAGGTTCTAAAAACAGCAAGGGCAGCCTGCAGATGCTGCACCAATGGTACATGTTAAAAAGCGCTGAATAGTATAATGTGGGGCTTAGGAGAGACCGGTTTGGCTGTACGCACTCTGCCACCGTCCGCAAGACGATCCATAGCCGCACTCTGGTTTGCGGGGTTTGCGGCTCTTGCTACTTTCCTCTTTTTCCTTCGGCTGGCCGCAGCGCCTCACGTCATTATTCTGTACATAGTAGTACCTTCTTTGGCTGCCGGGATTGCCGGGTATAGCTGGGGCGGAGCTATTCTGGATCCATCCCGAGTTCAGAATTACGGCCAGGCCGTGCTGCGAGGCTTGATCGTTGGCGCGTGGACGTTCGTGATATTTGCCGCGCTTTACGCTTGTGTGCTTCCCACGCTGGAAGGGCGATGGTCTTTAGGAAATGTGGGAAGTCTCTTTCTTCTTACCCTGATGCTTGGAATTCTTATGGGCGGGCCGCTGGCTGCTGCAGCCGGCATGACTGCCGGAATCACTCTTTTCAAATTCGGCCGCCACTTCTTTGCGGAGAGTGACGGCCGACCTTCTGAAGCCAGTACTGTCTAGCAGAGTCCTTCGCGATTATTGCGTACCGTCTATCGCGAAGTATCCTGCCGGCGCCGATCCACCGTTGCTCACGCAGAAGGCTTGAGCGGCGGTAGCCAGAGCCTGGACACCTTGAAGTGAATCGTCAGTCTGATCGTGTGGCACAACCGCGGTCGAACAGGCAAAGGCACGGTTGCCCGCCTGATCGACCGAACTGGCTACGATCAGATAGACGCGGCCGTTGCCCCCTCCGCTTCGCTCTGAGCGCAGCAGAAGACCGCCCGCTCCGCCGCTCGCATCCGGTGAGAAGTTTCCAGAACCTTGCGCGAACTGGCTCTCGTTCGAAAACACCTTGACGGAAACAGGTTGCGGCCCACTGCACTGGTCCTGAGCAGTCGCGGCAAAGCCAACGTTGAACATCGTGTGGTCCGGCGTCCATAGGACGGGCGATCCCACAGAAGCGCTCACCGCTGGCGGTGTTGTGTCGCGAACGGTAGCGGTGGTTGTGCATGCTACCGGCGCGGACTTATTGTCAGTGACTGAGATGTTCAGGTTATGAACACCCAGTGAGAACGGCTGAGTCAGTGCGAGCGCGGCCGTGGTGGGAGCAGGCCCGGTTGGCACCTGGTCCACACGCAGTTGCGATCCATCGGCATTCCAGGTCACGGTCAGCGCGTCACCATCAGGATCGGAGACGTGCGCCGTCAAGGATACTGGCGTACCCGTGTTGAGCGTACATTCATTGACCGCCGGCGACGGGCAAACAATTGACGGCGGTTGGTTGGGCGCGTTCAACACACTGGCGATGAGCGCGTTGGCATCTGCCGCAGGAACCTGGCCGATTGCCACAAGGCTATTCACCAGGCTCGTAGCCAATTGGCTTGCTGATGCACTCAATCCCGCGGCAACGCGGAAGTTTACGATCCGGGTCAACTGATCAGTCAGACTTGGAGTATCGGCAACGGTCAGCCCGTTTGCGGTCGAACTAGTCTGTCCATTGGCCAGCGCCTGCAGAAACGCTGCCGTATTGCGCTGCAATGTAGGCGAAGAACAGGCATCTCCAATGCCATCAAAGTCAGAATCCTTCTGGTCTGGGTTCGGCACTGTGGGACAGTTGTCCAGTTCATCGGGGACGCCATCTCCATCTGTGTCGACTCCGGTCGCGGGGACTCCATTCCGCACCTGGAAAACGTATCTTCCTGCCTGATTGCTGCCAAAGCTGTTATGGATCAGGCCAGTGGATGGGTTGTTATCGAGGAACGCCCCAGGAATGCCCGAGCCCGGCAACTCAAAGGAAGTACCCGGAGCTCCGCTGCCATTGGAGAAACCAACGCGTGCGGAAGAACCCCCTTGGCACGCGCCGTCGCCGCCGCTGGCCTCGCCGGTCTCCCATTGAATCGAGTTGTAATTAAATTCAATATCAAAATCGCCCGGCGCAGAATCCGAGCGGTCAATCAGCACCACCTGGAAGAAATCCAGCACGCTGGTGATTTCAGCAAAGCAGCCTACGCCTGGCCAGGTAACAGCGAAGGCAGGATGTCCGTCGACGGTGCCGGGGCCGTATGTCACCTGATTTCCAACTCGAGTATCTACATCGGCGAAGAACGGCGCCATGATCTCGCGTTGCGTGGTCTGCAGGCTGAAGGGCGTGAATTCAGAGAG
>DASRDW010000325.1:0-5871 GCA_035652415.1 Candidatus Angelobacter sp.
AAACAGTCCATGGCTGGCTGCAATGTCCAGGACCTTGGCCGCAGGCTTTGACGCCAGCTCTGCCTGCAAAATTCCAGCAATGGCCTCTGCTGCCGGCATCATCAGTGGCGCCATGCCGCGCGCAAATTCCAGCCAGATCGGGTCTTCAGGAGCAAGGGTTTCGTTTCTCTCGATTGTTCCACCGCGCCGTACCGCCTCCGGCAAATCCTGAAAACCGCCAAGCTGGATCGGATGCATCAGAAAGCTAAAAGCCCGTCCAAGATAAGCCGGGGCTTCGCGATCTAAAAAGAAAGCCGTATCCGCTGTAAGGGAATAACGGTTCCCCGCTTTAGTTAGAAAGCCCAGGACGACCATTGCATCGCTCAGTATGCGCACGCCACGCTCAGAGGCCTTGCAGGCCTTGGCGATCTCCGCTGCCGTATGGTTTCCCCGGGCAATCGCCGTAAACAAATCAAGATCAATGGCCGCTTTCAGTGCGAAGGCGCGCTGGTATCCCTGAATGGTGTCAAATATCCGGAACGGGTTGGGCTGGGCCACTGGCATCTGCTGCACTGACATAAAAACTCCTGTTTTTCCATTCTATCTGTCCCGGCCGTCTTTCGGAGTCTCCGGCCCGGCTTTACAATAAATTCTTGTCTGCGCCTAAATTCTTTGCCAAATACACTGCCTGGCTCCTCGCCCTCAAAGCCCTGGGTGCCTGGGGCGTTTTCATTACTTCTGTGCTGGATGCTGCAGCCTTCGGCGTCCCAATGGACCCCCTTGTAGCCACCTACGTTTATAGCAACCCGCACAAAGCGTGGCTTTACTGCGTGGCCGGAGCGTTAGGATCGGCGCTGGGAAGCATCGTGCCCTTCGCCCTTGGCCGTGCCGGTGGTGAACTCTTTCTGCTCAAGCGCATCGATGAAGCCAGGCTCAAGCGCATCCGTGACCGCTTTGAGCGGCAGGAATTTCTGGCCCTCATGGTTCCCGCCATGTTGCCGCCGCCAACGCCATTCAAGTTGTTGGTCTTCTCAGCCGGCGTCTTTGAAATGAAATTTATTTCCTTTTTGCTGGCCATTATCAGCGGACGCCTGGTGCGATTTGGGATCCTTTCCGTACTGACGATTATGTTTGGCGAAAAGATTGTTGACCAGATCAAGAACCTGCTGCACGCTCATCCCACAATTCTGGTGCTGATTGGGATTGCCTTGCTCTTGATTGCGTATCTGGTCTTCCGCTTGTTACGTGCCCCGGCAAAAGAGATTGCCGAAGAGATCAAGCACGGTGACGAGTTGAAACAGAACTAATCGATCGATTAATCCGCGCGAACCCACGTGAGGACTTATCTTTGACCGAGGTAGCTGATTTGTCCATCAGGATCGCAATAACACACTGCCATGCTCTTTAATTCGTCGGTTGAGGCGCGCTCCCATGCTCTTGCCACATAAACCGCCTCCCTAGTAACTGAGCGATTCCTTTGATGAGGGCGAAAACCGCGTCTGCCTTTTCCCTTGAATTCACCTCTTCCGGCAGCAGATTCAATTCAATCTCATCGGTGAGAAAGAAGTGGGAGTTGACAGTGAATCCAGGCAGCATGATCTCAAGCATCACTGCTTTTTCTGCTTTCTTTTCCAGATTGTTGCAAAGTCAGGAAGTGGTGCAGCAACACCATCTTCCGCATAGTTAAGAACGTAGTTGGCAGCCAGGAATGTCAGGAGAGATTGCCAATGATCTGGTGTAACGTCAAGGATGTAGATATCGAGCAGCGCTCCGCAGTCCGGAACAAAGATATCCCGATAACGGTTTTCATCGCCCACAAATGGTGCTGTTGGCTTACGCCTCTGCGCTCTTGCCTTCTATCACCTGTTTCGTCTGCGCTACCAGTGCTCCTATTCCAAAGAACGCGGCGGCAAACAGCACGTCAGAGATGATTCCGTTCCTGGCGAACGGAAGGGCTTTGGTGTAGCACTCGATCAGGCCTGCGAGATTGTGCGCATAGCCAATGTTGCCAACGGCCCATACGGCGAAGTTGCTGGTGAGGAAAAAGCCCATCCCGGTGCCCAGGCCCGCGCCCAGAACGTTGAGGGGCTTAATATGGTCGCGCAGCAGCAGGCCGAGAAGGCAAGGCACAAGATACCAGGCCCACATGAGATATTGGTCGGTGGTAAGCGGTAACTGGTAGACGCTAAGGTTCAGATAGATATCTGAGCCGATCAGCAACGCCACAGGAATCCAGAAATGTTTGCGCGATATACGGGAGCCATAGAACAGCAGGGCTGCCCCAACCATGCTAAAGCCATACGTGGCAAATACACCGGTTCCAGCCACCACGCGCAATAACACCGCAAGAACCACGAACAGAAAAGCCAGCATTTCGCACCTCAGACCAACTATTGTGACGGGTTGAAACCCATTGCGTCAAGATGAGTTACTTTGCCGTCCCTTTTTGGGAATGGCCGCCTCTTGAGATTTCTTCCACTCGCAGTTGCGAATCCAGCACCACATAGCTTGAGAGCGGAGGCAGCCGTCTCTGGCCGGCTTCTTCCACATCTTCAAAGCGCAGATCTTCAAATTGCACCTTGTAGCGCCCGCCCGGCAGCCCTTCCTCCGTGACATATGGATACTCGGCCCAGTCAAGATAGACCCGGCCCAGATATGACTTCTTGGCCGCCAGTGTTACCGGCGTCTCTGGCGTCTTAAAAAGTTGTACCTGCTGGTTTTGCGGATCAACTTCACCCGAGCCGGAATCAACCGGCAGCAAAAAAAAGAAATCCTTTGTTTCCACCACCCCATTCCATGAAAAAGGGTTCACTGGCTCAGGGAAAGCCGACGCGCGCACCGGATCTTCACCACGATAGGTGCGTGCATTCAAGGCATAAACAGCACGGCCATGCTCGTAGTCGCGTACCAGGATCACCGCGGCCACGCATATTAGCGCAAAAATTGCTCCACCACGGCCTCGAAATTGGGGCTTGCGCGATCCAATCTCCTCCGTAATCAGCGCGAACAATCCAGGCAGCACCAGGCCCAGAAAGAGCGCCAGCAACATGATGGGGTCAACAATGAAAACCAGGTCTCCCGAGTACCATTTATGGTTGAAAGGCGCGAAAGGCCGCACGCCATAATTGTTGGTGAAATCCTGAAAGAGATGCACCAGCGCTCCCAGCAGCGCGTATGCATAAAGCAGGTTCCAGCGCGGCGGCAATTTCGTTCCGCGCCCACTTCTCATCCTCCATCGATAAATGCCATACACCACGGCCAGCACTGCCGCCGCTATAAACGGCGCGCCCACAAAGCTGTGCGTGATACCGCGATGATGCTGCAGCCCAAAAACCGAGCCGCGAAAGTAAGAAAAGGAATCGATGTCAGGTGCCTCAGCCGCCAGGGCAAGCGTCAGCGTAGCCAATCCGGTCCGGCGATTGAAACCGGCCCGGCTTAAGCACGCGCCGGTCAGGATGTGCGTGACAGGATCCATAGTTCAAGCACTTGGACGAAATTGCATTCTAATTGAGCCGATCAGCTAACTTCCTGGCTGAACGCTGGTTACTGATCGCAGACTGCTTTTTTAGGGCATCAGCAGCTTGACCGCCCTGCTCTCAATGCTGAGTTCAGCAGGCAGCGTGCCTAGCAATTCGCCATCGGCTTGTGAGTGAATCGTGTGCGCATCGGAAAGCGCCGTGCAGCGAAGCCATCGTGAGTGGACCACATCCACGTCCTTCACTTTCCAGTTCATGCCTGTGGCTACGCCGGCAAAATACCTCAGGAAGCGCGAGACCTTGTCTGTACGAAAGAGCAGCAGGCAAAAGCTGTCTCGCGTGAGCGCCGATCCCAGGTTCACCCGGCGCAACAGCCCGGGAAATTTTGTCGCCCTGATTGCCATGGCCAGCATGGCCTTGTCCTGTGCGCGCTTTCCGCTCTCATCTTCCCACTCAATCTGGAACATGGGATAACCGCCGCGAAACGCCATGCGCGCCATCTCCAGAAAGTAGGCATTTCTTCCCCAGCGCTCTTTGGCCTCCACGGCCGTGCGATACATCAACTCCGCGTCTGCGCCCACTCCGGCGGCGACAATGAAATACCGCTTCTCTGGCACGCCATTGCGCTGTGACAAGACCACGCCGGGATGAAACTCACGCGGCTTATAAGTAAGAAGCTTCTGCGCCGCCCCCACTGGACCACCCGTCAGCCCTAGGTCTGACGCCAGCAGATTGCCGCTCCCCAGCGGCACCAACCCCAGAGCGGGATTGCTTTCAGACATCATGATGCCGTTCAGCACCTCGTTAACTGTGCCATCGCCACCGCAAGCGACGATCGTGTCAAAGCCCGCCGTTGCGGCTTCCCGGGTCTGCTGGATCGCGCTGCCCGCATGAGTGGTTGGGCAAGTCTTCACCTGCACCCCAGTGCCACGAAAAACAGCCTCTACGCGAGAAATGTCCTCAGCGCGCCGCGCTTTCTTGCCTCCAGAAGCCGGGTTATAGATCAGGAAAGCTCTTTTCATCTTCTATCGCTACATCGGCCCCAATGCATCGCCGGACTGCAACATGCTCGCAAGACACACAATATAATCACTCCATGCCGTCTGCTGCCAAGGATAAGGGTATTGAACAGAAAATCGAGAAGCTACGCGACGAAATTCGCCACCACGAATATCTCTATTACGTTCTTGACGCTCCTGAGCTGCCCGATGCCGATTTCGACCGCCTGATGCAGGAGCTGAAAAAGCTGGAAGCGGCGCATCCTGAGCTGATTACTCCTGATTCTCCTACTCAGCGCGTGGGCGGCAAGCCGCGTGAAGGCTTTGTGAAGGTTGTGCACTCGCGGCCTATGCTCTCGCTCGATAACGCTTACAACGAGCAGGAGATGCGCGATTGGGACCGTCGCGTTCATGAGCTGGCCGGCTCAGACAAGATCGAGTACGTCTGCGAGTTCAAGCTTGACGGCATGTCTATGGCGCTTACCTATAAGGATGGCAGGCTGCTGCGCGGCGTGACTCGTGGTGATGGCTCGGTGGGTGAAGACGTGACCACCAACGTGCGCACCATGCGCTCCGTTCCGCTTTCCATTGCGGCCAGCGCTCTCAAGAAGGCCAGTGTGCCTGCTGATTTTGAAGTTCGCGGTGAAGTCATCATGCCGCTGGCGGCCTTCCAGCGCATGAATGACGATCGCGCAGCCAAGGGTCTTGCCACCTTTGCTAATCCTCGCAACGCTGCTGCGGGAACCATTCGTATGCTGGAGCCAAATATCGTCGCTGAGCGGCGGCTGGACTACTACACCTATTTTTTGTTGGTAAAAGGCAAATACTTTCCGGAAAAACATTCTGACGCGCTCAAGGCGCTACAGACGCTGGGCTTCAAAGTAAATCCCAATCACCGCATTGCTCATGACATTGAGGAGGTGCTGGAATTCATTCGCCAGGGCGAGGAGAAGCGCGACAAGCTGGGCTATGAGATTGACGGCATCGTGATCAAAGTAAATTCCATGCGCACGCAGGACCGTCTGGGCTTTACCGGTAAAGCGCCACGCTGGGCCATCGCCTATAAATTCACCGCGCGCAGCGGGATTACACAGGTCGAAGACATTGTTCCGCAAGTTGGACGCACCGGTCGCCTCACTCCAGTCGCCTGGCTCAAACCTGTCTTTATCGGCGGCACCACGGTAAGCCGAGCAACGCTGCACAACCAGGATGAAATTGGGCGACTGAGAGTCAAGATCGGCGATTGGGTCATGGTGGAGCGCGGCGGCGACGTGATTCCCAAGGTCGTAAAAGTGGTGGAAGACAAAGATCATCCGCGTGGCCACAAGCTTTTTCACATGCCGGAGTGCTGCCCTGTTTGCAACAGCACCATTCGCCACAAGGAAGACGAGGTGGATTACTGGTGCGTGAACCTCAAC
>DASRDW010000326.1:0-15070 GCA_035652415.1 Candidatus Angelobacter sp.
AAGCGCGCCAGCGACTGAGCGAAGTGGAAGGCAGGCTTTCGCGGTTGGATGCGGACATCGCCGCAATGCGCAAAGAAGCCGACCAGAATGCCAAGGCGGAGGAGCAGCGCATCCTCTCTGCCAGTGAAGAAGAGCGCAAACGCATTGTTTCTTCTGCCGAGCAGGAGATCAGCATGGCTGCCAGCGCCGCGCGTCGCGACCTGAAAACCTATGCGGCGGCATTGGCCGTTGACCTGGCAGAGAAAAAGATCCGCGTTGGGCAAGACGCTGACCAGGCTCTGGTGCGCGAGTTTACCGCGCATCTGGGAAAGGACGGCAACTAAATGGCAGCGGTCCTGGCCCGCTACGCCCGCGCTTTTGCGGACGTGGTGGTAGAACAAAAACTAAATCCAGACAAGACAACGGAAGAGCTGTCACAGTTTGCGGACCTGATCCAGAGCAGCCACGAACTCCGCAACGTGCTGCAGAACCCTGCCGTTGCGCACACACAGAAGCTGGCCCTGCTGGATGCCATCATTCAGCGCATAAGCGGCACAAAGATGTTGCGCAACTTTCTTGCTGTATTGATCGATCACCACCGGATTGGAAGCGCGAATGAGATCGTAAAGGAGTTCAAGGAAGAGATGGATCGGCGCATGGGCATAGCTGAAGCGCGTGTTAGCTCCGCGCGCGAGCTTACAGCGGTAGAAAAGAAATCATTAGAAAGACAACTGACAGAGATCACCGGCAAACTGGTGCGGGCCACGTACACCGAGGATGCAGCGCTGCTGGGCGGCGTGACCGTGAGAATGGGCAGCACGATTTATGACGGATCTGTGCAGGGAAGGCTTGAGCGGATGCGTAGAGAGATCGCCAGTTCTTAGATTTGGTAAATGAGTAATTTGGTAATTGGGGGATTGAAAGTTTGTAGGTTTTAAACCAATTGAAATTACCAATTTACCCAATTACCAAATCGGTGAAAAGATTGAGATCTAAACAAGGTATCTATGGCTCAGATTAAAGCAGACGAAATTACCAAGCTCATACGTGAGCAAATTGAGAACTACGAATCCAAGGTTTCAGTGGATGAGGTTGGCACCATCATCTCGCTGGGCGATGGTATTGCCCGCGTCCACGGCCTGGACAAAGTGATGGCTGGCGAATTGCTCGAGTTCGGACACGGCGTTGCCGGGCTGGCCATGAACCTGGAAGAAGACCAGGTTGGCGTGGTACTGTTGGGCGATTACACGGAGATCAAGGAAGGTGGCGAGGTAAAGCGCACAGGGCGCATTATGTCTGTGCCCACGGGCGAGGGCATGATTGGGCGCGTGGTGAATACGCTGGGTCAGCCCATTGACGGCAAAGGCCCCATCACTTCCAGCCAGAACATCGCTATTGAACGTATCGCGCCGGGCGTAATTGATCGCCAGCCAGTGCGTGAACCGATGGCGACCGGCATCAAGGCGATTGATTCGATGATTCCTATCGGTCGCGGCCAGCGTGAACTGATCATTGGCGACCGCCAGACCGGCAAGACCGCCGTGGCCCTGGACACGATCATCAACAGCAAGGGCAATAATCTTATTTGTATTTACTGCGCCATCGGGCAGAAGCGTTCATCCATCGCACAGGTAGTGAAGATTCTGGAAGATTACGGCGCCATGCAATACACCATCGTTGTGGCGGCATCTGCATCTGAGCCCGCGCCAATGCTTTACCTTGCGCCTTACGCGGCATGCGCCATGGGCGAGTACTTCCGCGATAATGGCAAGCACGCGCTGGTTATCTATGATGATCTTTCCAAACACGCAGCGTCGTACCGTGAGATTTCTCTGCTGTTGCGCCGCCCGCCGGGACGCGAAGCGTATCCCGGAGACGTGTTCTATCTCCACTCTCGTTTGCTCGAGCGCGCGGCCAAAATGTCAGACAAGATGGGCGGCGGATCGCTGACAGCGCTGCCGGTAATCGAGACACAGGCCGGCGACGTCTCCGCTTACATTCCAACCAACGTGATTTCGATTACCGACGGCCAGATCTTCCTTGAGACTGATCTGTTCAACTCCGGCGTGCGTCCGGCGGTGAACGTCGGCATCTCCGTGAGCCGCGTAGGTGGTTCGGCACAGATCAAGGCCATGCGTCAGGTGGCAGGCACGCTGAAACTCGAACTGGCGCAATATCGCGAGTTGGCGGCATTTGCGCAGTTTGGTTCCGATCTCGATAAGGCCACGCAGAACCAGCTCAATCGCGGCAAGCGCCTGGTGGAGATCCTGAAGCAGGACCAGTACCAGCCGCTGCCCTTCAGCAAGCAGATCATCATTATCTTTGCCGGAACCAACGGCTACCTGGACGATCTGGAAGTCGAGCAGGTGCGGCCGTTTGCAGACGAGCTGAATAAATACATTGAGTCGATGAAGCCGCAACTACTGGATGCGATCATGCAGAAGAAGACCATCGACGATGCGATGAAGGCTGATATCCAGAAGACGTTGAATGAATTTAAGCAGCGCTTTGTGAGTGAGCGCCAGCCTGCGAGCACCGGAGCAAAGGCATAACTAGTCCATGGCGAACCTTTTAGACATCCGGCGGCGAATCCGCAGCGTGCGTAACACGCGTCAGATTACCAAGGCCATGCAGATGGTTTCGGCGGCCAAGCTGCGGCGCGCCCAGGAGCGTGCTCTGGCAGCGCGGCCTTATGCGCAGATGCTGACCAATGTGTTGAAGTCGCTGGTGTCACGCGTTGAAATCTATGATCCACAAACGGGCGAGCCGCGAAATTCGCTGCTCATCCGGCGCGAGGAGAAGACAGCGCTGCTGATTGTGGTTTCCGGCGAGAAAGGGTTGGCGGGCGCGTTCAATTCCAACGTCCTCAAGACCGCGGCGCGTTTTATTGAGACCAAGAAAGACAAGAACATTGACGTGATCGCGCTGGGAAGAAAGTCGCGTGATTATTTCCGGCGGCGCTATCCTGCGGCCATTGATAGCGAGCCAACCGAGCAGCGCAAAGGGCCGATCCAGATTGTGGCTGAGTATGTGGGCCTGATGAACCGCGCACAGTTTTCGAGCGCGCGCGATATCGCGGAGAAAGTTTGCCAGCTCTATAGCGAAGCCAAGGTTGATTCGGTGTATCTCGTGTTCAACGAATTTAAGTCAGTCATTGCGCAACGCCTGGTGGTGGATGACGTGCTGCCCATCGGCAAGATTGGCGAGCAGGTGCATGAGCTGACGGAAGAGGCCACGGAAGAAGAGCGCAAACGCCGGCTGGAAGCGGCCTTGCACGCAGGCACCGGTGTTCGTGCCGCCGATACCTCAGAGATGGACAAGAAAGCCGCAGGCTTTGCCACCGCGCCGGTTGATTACATTTATGAGCAGTCGCCGGAAGAGCTTTTCCGCGATCTGTTGCCGCGATATATCTCCGTGCAACTTTATCGCGCGATGCTGGAGTCTGAAGCAGCGGAGCACGCCGCGCGCATGACGGCCATGGATTCGGCCACGAGCAATGCGTCTGACATGATTGATGGTCTTACGCTGCAGATGAACCGCGTGCGCCAGGCGAAGATCACGAAAGAGATTATTGAGATCGTGAGCGGCGCGGGCGCAGCGCAATAGGGCAGAAGATTTCGCCGCTGATTTTCGCAGATAAACGCAGATTGAAAAACTTACCGCAGATGAACACGGATTTTCGCGGATTAGTTCAACAGGAGATCGGAAAGAAAGCTTGGCCTTTAGTAAAACATGCAAGTCGTTAAACACAACGACTAATTGCTAAGAGCTAATGGCTAATTGCTGAGATTAAAAGATTATGGCTACAGAAAATGTTGGCAAGGTAATACAGATCGCGGGTCCCGCGGTTGACGTGGAGTTTACAGAAGCAAGCATGCCGCCGATTTACCAGGCGTTGCGCGTTACCAGCGAAGGATTCAAGGTTCCTACGCCGATCAACGTGGTGCTGGAAGTGCAACAACATCTGGGCGAAGGCCGTGTGCGCTGCGTCGCCATGGAAGCCACGGATGGCATGGTACGCGGCATGAAGGCGATTGATCTTGGCGGGCCAATCTCCGTGCCCGTGGGCAAAGGAACGCTGGGCCGCGTGATGAACGTGATTGGCGAGCCGGTGGACCAGCTTGGCGCAGTCAAGTCAACCAAGCGGCTGCCCATCCATCGCCCGGCGCCTGCCTTTGATGAACAATCCACCAAGGCGGAGATGCTTGAAACCGGCGTAAAGGTCGTTGACCTCATCCAGCCGTTCTTGAAGGGCGGCAAGATCGGTCTCTTCGGTGGCGCGGGCGTAGGTAAAACCGTTGTGATCATGGAACTGATCAACAACGTGGCCAAGCAGCACGGCGGTTACTCCGTGTTTGCCGGCGTGGGCGAGCGCACGCGCGAAGGCAACGATCTGTGGCTGGAAATGAGCGAGTCCGGTGTGATCAAGCCGGGCGTTCCGGAAGAGTCGAAGGCCGCGTTGATTTATGGCCAGATGACGGAGCCGCCGGGAGCACGTCTGCGCGTGGCGTTGACTGGCCTGACCGTTGCCGAGTATTTCCGCGACGATGAAGGCGCGGACACGCTGCTCTTTATCGACAACATCTTCCGTTTCACCCAGGCGGGATCAGAAGTCTCTGCGTTGCTGGGCCGCATGCCTTCAGCCGTGGGTTACCAGCCGAACTTGGCAACGGAATGGGCGAGTTGCAGGAGCGCATTACCTCGACCAAGCGTGGATCGATCACCTCAGTGCAGGCGATTTATGTGCCTGCCGATGATCTCACTGATCCTGCGCCGGCCACGACCTTCGCTCACCTGGATGCGACCACGGTGCTTTCGCGTCCGCTGACTGCAATTGGAATTTATCCCGCGGTTGATCCGCTAGCGTCCACCTCGCGCATTCTTGATCCGCACATCGTCGGTCAGGAGCATTACGATGTGGCGCAGGGCGTAAAGCGAATTCTGCAGCGCTATGCTGACCTGCAGGACATCATCGCCATTCTGGGATTGGAAGAGCTGAGCGAAGAAGACAAGCTGACGGTAGCTCGTGCTCGAAAAGTCCAGAAGTTCCTCTCGCAGCCGTTCCACGTGGCTGAGCAGTTTACCGGCATGAAGGGCCGTTACGTCAAGATTGCCGACACCGTGCGTAGCTTCAAGGAGATCATTGAAGGCAAGCACGATGATGTTCCTGAGCAGGCCTTTTACATGAAGGGCGCGATTGATGAAGTGCTGGAAGCGGCGGAAAAGATGAAAGCTGGCGCAGCGGCGTAGGCGTAATTCATGGCAGAGACCATCCAACTCGAAGTAGTAACACCGGAGCGGCTGGTGGTGAACGACGCGGCCGAGTACATTGAGATTCCCGGCAAGACGGGACATCTTGGCGTGCTACCTGGCCATGCGCCGCTCATCACGGAGCTTGCGGTAGGCGAGATCAGCTATCGCAATGGCAGCCAGACCAAGCGGCTCATGGTGGCCTGGGGCTTTGCCGAAGTGTTGCAGAACAAAGTCACCATCTTGGCAGAAACCGCGGAGAAAGCAGAAGATATCGACACGGCCCGCGCTGAGGCAGCCAAGAAAAAAGCTGAAGCCGAGTTGCAGAAAGCCGGTCCGGAAGGCAACAAGGACGCACAGGCCGCGCTGCTGCGCGCGAATGCCCGGCTGGAAGTGGCGGCTAAGAAGTAATTCGCCGCTGATTGCGCAGATAAACGCAGATCATTTTTCTGAAATTCCGAACCTGTGTTCTTGCGGGTGCGGGGTCACTTTAGCTTCGAAATTTCTAGGGTCTGCTCTTGCACATCTTCTCGTGCACTCGTCATGAAATCACATCTTAAGTCAAGTTTCTTGCCACAATAGGGTTCCCTCGCTCCGCTCGGGATTTCAGAAAACAATCCGCGGCAAAGGTTTTACGCGGCTTCTCTCGGTCTTGAGCGCTTTCCAAAGACCATCTCACTCAAGGCCAGCGCGTTCTGTGCGGCGTATCCAGCCTGATCGTTGTCGAAATAGATGTAAATAGCCTTCAGCTTCTTTCCCCACTCTTCAATGCGCCGCGCCCAGGCGCGCAACCGCGCGGAAGAATAACTCCCCTGATATTTTCCGGCTTCCGGCCCATGCAGTCGTACATAGGCAAAATCTGCGGTGATCTCGCAGGGCGAGTGATAGCCAGCAAGCTCATAAATGCAGAACGCGGCGTTGAAGCGCTCGAGCAGGCGGTTTACTTCCGGAGTTATCCAACTCAATTCGCGGAACTCGAAGGCGTAACGATGCTCGCGCGGCAGAATTTCCAGCAGCGCTTCCAGACGCTCAAGATTCAGCTTCCAATGAGGTGGAAGCTGAAAGAGTACCGGCCCAAGCTTCCGGCCCAGATGCTCTGCGCGGGGCAAAAGGTTCTCCAGGGCGTTCTCCGGATCTCTGAGTTTTTTGTTGTGCGTGATATAACGGCTGGCCTTCACGGCGAAAACAAAGTTCTTTGGTGTGGCGTCGCGCCAGGATTCAAACGCCTCAATCGTAGGCAGACGATAGAAGCTGTTGTTCAGCTCCAGGGTGTCAAAGTGCTGGATGTAATACCCCAGCATCTTTGAAGGCGGCGTTTTGGGCGGATAAAACGTTCCCACCCAGTGCTTGTAGTGATAGCCGGAAGTGCCAATGCGGATTTCAGCGCTCATCTCTGCTACATGCGATGACGGCAGAGTAGGCAAGCGTTGCAGGGAGTTTGGTTGGCAAGAGGGGCCAGCAGTTCAAGCCAAAAGTCAGTTCGTCATAAAGCTGCTACCGACCTTAATCCTTGGCCAGTATCCCGCAATCTCAAAAGTGGAACTCTCGTTCCTAAGAAAATCCAGCAGGTACTCACAATCCAGCAGCTCTCTCTCTGATTTTGATTGGCATGAGAGTTGCTCTTATTGAGAGTACCCCCTGGACTTAAATCGAAATGGAGAAGATTTCTTGTATGAAGAAAGCGATCTTAAGTCTCGCGAGCCTTGGCCTTTTAACCTTCCTAGTCTCAATCCCCACCAGGGCCGATTCGGTCCTGACCACAATCTCCGTCGGCGGCGGAAGCAACGCGGTTGCGGCCAATCCCGTGACCAACAAAGTTTACGTTGCAGTTGATAACAGCGCAGGGCAGGTGTTGGTCATTAACGGCAAGACACAGCAGATCACTGCAAGAATCGATATTGGGCGGGATACCCATTCCATCGCAGTGAACATAAGGACCAACCGGATTTATGCCACTTCGTGCAGCTTCAATACGGCATCGTGCGATATCGCGGTCATCGATGGCAGGACCGACAGCCTGATTACCACGATTCCGATTGCCAGCGGCAGCGGCATAGGGCTGCAAGGGCTGGCCGTGAATCCCGTAACCAACCTGATCTACGCCTCGGATGCCGATAACGGCCAGTATATCGTGATCGATGGAAAGACCAACACCATCGTTACAATGGTCCCAGTGTTCACCCAGCCGGCCGGGGTTGCCGTGAATCCACAAACCAACCGCCTCTACGTCGTGGGTGGCGGCTTTCCCGGAGAGGTCCTGGTTTTTGATGGCAGCACCAACGCTCTGCTCGCGACCATTCCGGAGGATTTTGGCGTGGAGAATGTCGTGACGAATTTTCGGCTAAACAGCGTCTACGTTACCCAGGGCGCTGACTCAACTCTGGTGGTGATCAATGGGGCCACCAATCAGAACACGACTCAGGTTCCAACCGGACAATTTCCTGACAACGTGGATGTGAACCTGCTCAATAACAAGGTCTACGTGACCAATGGGCAGAGCCAAAGCGTGACCATCATCGACGGGAATACCAATCAGGTGCTGCAGAATTTGCCCGTTCCAGCAACTTTCCCAATCGCAGTGGCCGTAAACCTGCGCACTGGATTGACGTACGTTTCAGACTTCGCCTCAAACAATGTGATTGTGCTGCAGCCAAAATAAATCCCGATTCACGCGCCCGAAGGAGCAAGGATTCAAGTGCTCCTTCACGTTTGACCAAACGCCGCGTTCGCAGGTTCCTTAAGTGTTGGGCTTGCGGGCGCGGCAATGGTCGTGTGCTAGTTGAAATCCGCGGTGCCCACGCGCACAGTGGTTCGAGTTTGCTTGCCACGCTGGCTCTTGGCTGCTTCTGAAGTCTGGTGGGCCCAGGCGCCAAATACTTTATTGCCGGACGCGGTAATGGCAAGGTAGTCACCCAGAAAATCGCCTTCAGCTTCAAACGCTTCCGAGTCCCATGCGTAATTCTGGAAAGTTTTGCCCCCATCAGTTGAGCGCGCCAGCGTGACCGTAGTTTCTTTGTTATCAGTCCGGCGATCATAGAAGATCATGTTCACGGCGCCGCTCTGCGGATCAACGGCCATCCACTGAAAAAACTGATCATTGCCGTTGTGTATAGGATCTGTGTTCACGCGGACAGGCTTGCTCCAGGTGCGCCCGTGATCGGCGGAAGAGGCAACAAAAATATCGACATCGCCATTAGTGTAGTCACTCCAGGCAACGTAGAGATTGCCGCCTTCCTTGCCGCTATAAGTTTCATTTTTGGGATCGACAGTGCGGCGCGGATCAATGCCAATCTGGGGGAAGCCGTTTGAACGAGACACGCCGGTGATGCCGAAATAACCGGGGCCTGCGGGAATAATGCGACGGTCTTTGCTGAAGGTCGCGCCGCCATCGTGCGAGACGGCCATCATGATGCCGTCTCGGTCGTCCCAAATGGTATAGAGAGTGCCGTCAGGCCCGACAACGCCATGGAACCCTTCCAGCGCGCCGTTATCATCGCGCGGCAGGCCGGAGACAGTATTCAGCTTGATGGGCTTGGACCAGGTTTTGCCATCGTCAGTTGAGCGGGAGAAGATTAGGTCGCTGGCGGAAAGAGTGAAGTGCGTCCAGCCGATATAAAGGTTGCCGGGGTGAAGCCCGCTGGTATCGGCAACTACCCAGGGTTTGTCTTCAAAAGGAATGTCGGGCGTGGATTCATGCGAAATGATGGTGATGGCGTCCGGTTCCCAAGTCTCGCCGCCATCGAGCGAGCGACGAATAAAGATGCCGTTGCGCGTTGCACCCTGTGCCCAATAGTTTGTGGCGCCAAGCTTGTCAAAGGCGATATAGCACAGAATGGCGTGGCCAGCGGCATCATACGCCAGAGAGACGTCGCCGGAGACACGGTAATTTCCCGGCGCTGTGTTTGCCGCGGTCTTCCAGGTCACGCCGCTGTCCTTGGAAAACGCCGCGCTGGCGTTGATTTGCCACGCCACCACAAGTTGTTGCGGGTCTTTCATGTTCACGGCGATGGCAGGTTCGTTGAAGTAGCCGGCTTTGGGCGTCACCTCAGTAATGTGCGCTTTGGGCGCGGGCTGCAATTGCTGGCAAAACAAACTGGAAGCGCAGACGAGAAAAAACAAAGATATGATCTTCATATAATTTGCGGAGACATTGTAAATGACGTGTTGTTTGATGCTCACCGTCATGAGCGGCGAACGTCTCTCAGTACAGGATATAATCTGCCTTCGCCATAATCTGAAAATTTCTTGAGGTGTAACCCCCATGCGTAAACTCAACTTTCTTTTGTCCGGGGCCGGACTTGTGCTGTTGTTCTGCCTTTCACTCCATGCTGCGCTGGCCAACTCCGCGGAACCTGCCGCTCCAGCAGAAGATGGCACCATGCCCGCGCTCACGGCCATTGCCGGACAGGGCATGATGAGCAATGAGGCTTACAGCGATCTGGAAGAACTCTCTGACTATATTGGCGGACGCGTGACCGGATCGATACAGGCCGGGCAAGCTGTTCAGTGGGGCATGCAAAAGATGCGCGCCATGGGTCTGGAAAATGTGCATGCGGAAAAGTGGCAGATCTCGCGCGGATGGACCCGCGGCGTTGCGGAAGCAGAGATTGTGATCCCGATCCATAAGAAGCTGGTGATCGATTCCATGGGCTGGGTGGGCTCAACCAAAGAAGGCGGCGAAGAAGCTGACGTAGTGCCGGTGAACGTCAATCAAATAGATGATGAGATGAAAAACAACGCATCTCACTGGCAGGGCAAGGTCCTGCTGATCGTGAGGAAAGGCCCGGAGCCAACGCAGGCGCAGAGAATGAACGGCTTTGCCAAGTTCGGCGACTTTCTTAAGAAGGCGCATGAGGCAAATGCAGTGGCGGTCATCGGCGGGCAGGGCGGCTCGTTTGCCCAGGGTATGCGGCTTACGCATACCGGCGCGATGGGCTTTGACACCTACTATGAAATTCCCGTGGTCAGCATGACGGCAGAAGACCAGGAACAGCTTACGCGCTTTGTTGACAAGGGCAAGAACGTGCGCATCAAGATCAACGTGCAAAACACGGTGACCAGCGGCCCGGTTGATTCGGCCAATGTGGTGGGTGAAATCCGGGGCAGCGAGCATCCGGAGCAGGTGATTGTTGTGGGTGGGCACCTTGATTCGTGGGACCTTTCTGACGGCGCCACTGACGATGGTTGCGGCGTTGCCACGACTCTGGGCGCGGCGAAGGCCATCAAGCTGAGCGGTTTCAAGCCGAAGCGCACGATTCGTTTTGTTCTGTTCACAGGAGAAGAGCAGGGCCTGTTGGGATCGCTGGCGTACACCAAAACCCACAAAGATGAAATGGCCAACCACGTTGCGGCATTGATTCTGGATAATGGGCAAGGACCTGTTGTGAAGCTGAACATGGGCGGGCACGATGACCTTATTCCTGCGGTCAAGAAGTTTGCGGATTCTACAAAGGCTTTTGGCGATCTGGACGTGGATGATCGTCCGGTTTTTGGCACCGATGCGGGACCATTCATTCTCGCCGGTCTGCCGGGCATTAACATGGACCAGGATTCGCCGGAGTACAAATACACGCACCACTCCGCCGTAGATACCTTTGACAAAGTGAAGCCCGATCTGCTCACCCGCGATGCAACCGTGATGGGCCTGACGGCATTCTGGATCGCCGACCGTCCTGAGCGCCTGGCCAGCCCGTGGCCTCCGGAAAAAACGGCCAAGATGCTGACCGACAAGCATGCCGACGTGTTCTTGAAGGCAGCAGGGATCTGGCCGTTTGGGGATTTGGGCAAGGATGAGAAGCCCGCAGCAGGTGCATCGAGCGGAGGAGGGAACAAGTGATCCTTGTTCCTCCTCTTGGCCACGGATTAATTTGATGTAAGAAGCTAGTTCACAGTGAGCGTTCCTACTGTGCTTTGCTGGAGCACGTTCCCAGCTGTATCTTTAACTACTCCGACGACATTGTAGGATCCGACTGCAGTTGGGAATGAGGTCAGTGTTACAGCAAGAGTTTGCTGCGGCGCCAGATTTGCCGCTTGTGATTGGCTCGCTATGATGTTTCCGGCCTGATCGGTCAATTCACTGACCAGAGTTACCGAAGCGAAAGAGCTTGCTTGATTGGTGAAATTGACAGTAGAGTTAGTCGCCGTACCGACATGACTTGGATTGGGTGAAATTGCTTGCAGGCTGATGGAGATATTTGAAGTTGTGGGATTGGAGCCACTTGTTGCCGAGCTGCTGAACGAAAATGAATTGGTACCCAGCCCAGCCCCGCCCTGCCACAGTTCGAATCCTGCTTCTACATCGATGAGATACCAAGATGAATTGATAGAGTTGCGCGCGATCGCATCATTTATGAAAGCGTGAAGGTCCAGATTTGTAACCGCTGTTGTAGGGCTGTTATTGACATAAGCAATGTAGTTCCATGTCGACATCCGCACAGTCCAAACCGTATAGCTTGCCCCTCCAATGGTTACTTGCCCTATAGGGGATCCTGCAGGTTGAACACCGCCTATGCTGTTTAGCCATATCATCAATTCAGCACCATCGGGCTGGCCATTCGTTGAAGAGGCTTGGTTGAACCATACGTCGTAAGCTACATCGTATGCTCCGGAACCAGGCTGGGTAGTGTTCCAGCTGGTCAGCGCGCTTCCAATATTGCTGACCTGCAGGGGCAATCCGCTGTTTGAGGTGCAATTTCCCCAATGACAACCTCGATAAATGGAAGGATAGCTGCCGGGAGCGCCATTGGTTGGATTTGAAATAGCTGACTGGGTAATACTAAAGCTGCTTGGCTCTGTAGCGCTGATACATTGAGTCGCACTCGAATTCCATTCGTTATTCTGAACAGTATAGGTCCCGCTGCTGAGGCTAAATGTGCCGAAGGGGGCGCATGTTGAACTCTGGGCATGAATCGATCCAGAGGACAAAATAAACAAAGCTATTCCAAATATAGAAATCAATCGAACTATGGATTTCATGAACGTTCTTCTTTCTGGGGAACAGCTGATCTATAGAGATGTAAGAAGGGAAGAAAATGAAAGCTACAGGGACACAAAAAATAAATTGGCGGGTTCAATGAAAGATTAAATCAGCGTAGTGCAAGAAAGTTAGTATAGAATCCCATTATAGAAATTGGATATCGTCTTTTATTTCTTGTGCGAATCTCCCCCTCAACTCTTCCGCTTGGGCGCCCTGCTCTTTCAGCTTTCTCAAACTCAGCGCATCATGTCTTTTCGCCAGCCGTATATTTTTTTCGTCGCGTAGCAGCGGGCAGTGGAAATATGCAGGCGTTGAATATCCCAGCGCGCGGATCAGCAGCAGTTGGCGCGCGGTGCTTTTGAGCAAATCAGCGCCGCGAACGACTTCAGTGATCTGCATGGCTTCATCATCGACCACCACAGCAAGTTGATAGGCGGGGATGTCGTCGCGACGCCAGAGCAGGAAGTCGGCGAAGTCACGTCCAGCCACGAATTGCTGATGGCCATAGTAGCCGTCGTCGAACGAGATGGTCTCGCTGTCAGGAACGCGAAAACGCCAGCTTACGCCGGCGGGAGAATCGTAATCTTTGGCTGTGCCGATTTTCTCGCGGCAAGTGCCGGGGTAGGGAAGTTCATCGTCCGTTCCAGCCCGCGCAAGAGCGGCGTGGTCCGGGATCCCCGGCTGCAAGGAAGAATAAGAACTTTGGACCGCAGCCGCCCCCGGCTGCGTGCTTGCATTGTTCACTTTTTCGGTCGCAGGCGAGGGCGCCTGCGCTCCACAATCGTTTATTTGTAGTTCATGTGAGTCTCCTCCATGCAATGGTTCTTCATGTGGAGCAGACAGCGCACGTTCCAAATCTTTGCGCGAGCAGGTGCAGGGATAGATAAAGCCGCCGTCGCGCAGTTTACGCCAGGCTTCAAAATAAAAGCTGCGCCGCTGGCTTTGCGAGTACGGCGCGAACGGGCCGCTAATGCAGAGGTCTCCATACTGGCCACTTTTGCCAGATAAGGATGAGAGATCGGGGCCTTCATCCCAATCTAGGCCGAGCCAGCGCAGGTCTTCATACATGGCGCTGACGAATTCAGGCTTGCATCGTTGGTAGTCGAGGTCTTCATTGCGAAAGACGAGCTTGCCGCCGGAGGCGCGGGCGCGCTGCCAAGCCACCCAAAAAGTGCGGGCATGGCCAAGGTGAAGAAATCCAGTGGGTGAGGGTGCGAGCCGGCCACGATAGGCACGCATGGATGAGGTATTCATGCGCGCATGGTGGAAAATTCCAAAATCGGTCCTGACTTACTTCTGTTGAAGTTACCTTGGTTGAATGGCGATCAGGTTCGGCGGGGCCGGAGAGCCATCAACTTTTACAAACTTCATGGGTATCTGGATTTCATCTGTGTTATCGAGCATGTTGATGCGGTCCACGGTATTGCTGTTGGAGACGCCCACCCAGAGCGTGCTGCCATCAAGGGTCATGGCACCGGCGACCGCTTCAGCGGATGCGCCTCCTGCCAGCGGGGCACTGCCGACGCCTTGCGTGGGAACCAGGGTGAGGACAGCGCTGTGGCCGTGAGGCAACACAGCTACATGCGAATTGTTGCTGGCCACAATGAGCTGATTCGCCGTAAATGCGCCCAGTCCGAAATCAAAGAACTGGTTGCTGTAGCTCACGTTGGGCGTGCAGGTGGCCGCGGTAAAAGGTGAAGCCAAAGGAGGAACAAGCGGCTTAACGGTGACAGTTTCAACATCAACGCCGGAAGAATCCATGGCAAATATCTGGTCCTGATTTGACGGAGCGGCAACAAACTGAATGTTTGCCGTGTTGGTGGGTGGCGCGACAGCCTGCACAGCATTATTACAAGTAGAGATTGCTCTTAAACCGCCGGCTGAGTTGGCCACATAGGCGAACGGCCCTGAAGGCAGGGTCGCCGCGCCGGTACTGTTGCTTGTATCGCCAAAATTTGTTGTCACGAAGGTGAGCGACGGTGAAAAGACATAAAAATTCCCGCTGTTGTTGTTGCTGACAATATAGGCGCGAAAGCCGTCATTATCATAGGTTGCTGCCACTGCTCCCGCAGATAAAAATGTGGTAAGGGTGCTGGCCGAGCTATTGAAAATCCAAACGCGCTGATTGGCAGGATTGGGTTCAATCGGCGTGCCTGTGGAGGGATTATTTGCCGCATTGGAAATGATCACCAGAGAGCCGTCTGGAGAAACAGCCAGGACCTTGCCTATGGCCACAGGCGCAGACAGGGTGACCGTATTGCCTGTGGTAGTCAGCGTAACCAATCCTTCATCGGTGCCAATAAAGGCCTTGTCGCCTGCGCGATCAAACACAATGGAATTGGGCACACCGGGCAATGGAATCGTAGTCCCTACGACGGGAGGATTTTTGGTGGTATCAATGGGAACCAGCGGCATGGTTTGTCCCGTGGGAACAGGGAATGAGCTAGCCACATAAACGGTGCTGCCGGGGCTGGTGCCGTTTACTGTGACGTTGAATACATTGCTGTAAACCGGTGCATTAATTCCTATACCGCAAGCGGGCGGAGCACAAACTGCCTGCAGACCCGCGCCTCCGGGGGAGTTTGCTGTCAAGGTAGTTCCGGCAATGCTGGCTGCCACGGGGTTGTTGCTGGTTATGGTCACCGGAGCGGCACTGGTAACCACGCCTTTTTCATCGATCATGTCAACTTGCAGGATCCGCGTATCGGGCGTGTTGTTATTGTTGGCGGACGTATTCATAGTGGCCGAGAAGGTGAAGGCGCCTGCAGGATCACCGGCAATGTGAAGAAAAATCTCCACCGGCATGCAAGTATTAAAAGGCACTGCCGGTGAAGAAGTTGTACCTACAGTAGCCACAACCCCGGT
>DASRDW010000327.1:0-9324 GCA_035652415.1 Candidatus Angelobacter sp.
GCAAAAACGCCAAAATGGCTGTTGAAGTCATAGCCGGCGTTGGTATCAAGCTTGAACATCTTGCTATCAGAATTGAGGGATCCCTGGAGAGACTCAGAGCCGGTGAACCCTTTTTGAAATTCAGGGGCAGACGAAGTTTGCGCCGGCGCGTAAATTGCCGCCAACAACAGAATGGCCGCACTGACTGACTTGAGCCAATAAGATTTCATACGGCACCTCCAGTACTTGCCGTATTCTTGCCTTGATGCGCTGGGCTGGGCAATTGACTGAGGTGTAGTGCCCTAGCGAGGCCTGGGTCTACGTACTGAGGTTTTGCCTACGGCCCTCATCAGCACGAGCGCGAAACACTCGCCACAACCGGTGTGTGTATTCGATACAATGCTTCGTTCTTCTGGAGCTTTCCATCTTTTGGAGTACACCATGAAACAAATGAGATTGGTTCTCTTCTTGCTTGTTACGGCCGGCTTCGCTGCCGGACAGGAAAGACCGATAGTGATTCGCGCTGGAACCATGCTGGATGGACGCGGCCATGAGCTGCACAACGTTTTGATCGTGGTGCAGGGCGGAAAAATCGTGCGTGTAACGCCTAACGCCAAAGACCAGCAAATTGCCGGCGCAGCCGTTTACGATCTCAGCCGTCTCACGGTGCTTCCCGGCTGGATCGATGTCCACGTGCACATTACCTGGCATTTTGGCCCCAATGGACGGATTGAAGACAAGAATGAAACGCCGGAGCAGGCGACACTGGCTGAAGCCGGGAATGCTTATGCAACGCTGATGGCCGGCTTTACCACCATTCAAAGCCTGGGCGCGCCAGAAGATAAAGACCTGCGCGGAGCCATCGCGAGCGGCGCTATTCCTGGGCCGCGGCTGCTGAGCGCGCTCAATCCGATTGAAGATCCAAAGCTTACCCCGGAGCAGATTCGCGAGGCGGTAAGAAAGCTCAAAGCGGATGGCGCTGACGTGGTGAAAATTTTTGCCTCGCGCAGCATTCGCCAGGGCGGCGGCCAGACACTCACTGATGAACAACTGCAGGCGGCCTGCTCAGAAGCCAAGGCCCAGGGCTTGCGCAGCGTTGTCCATGCCTATCGCGAGGCCGTGCGCGCTTCTGCCAATGCAGGCTGCACAGAAGTTGAGCACGGAACCTACGCCACGCAGGAAGACCTGGACGCAATGGCCCAGCACGGAACGTTTTTTGATCCGCAGGTGGGGCTAGTGATACACAATTATCTCGATAACAAGCAGAAATTTATTGGCGTGGGCAGCTATACCGAAGAGGGCTTTGCCAAGATGCAGGAAGTATTGCCGGTGATCGCGGAAATGTGGAAGCACGCGCTGGCGACCAAAGGCCTGAAGATTGTCTTTGGCACTGACGCGGTTGCCGGAGCGCATGGCCGCAACGCGGAAGAATTTATCGACCGCGTACACGCCGGCCAGGTCCCAATGGATGCGATGGTGGCCGCCAACTCGCGCGCAGCAGAATCACTGAACATGCAAAATGAAATTGGCGCGATTGCTCCAGGAAGGCAGGCCGACATCATTGCCCTGAATGGAGACCCTCTGAAGGACATTACTGCAGTGCGGAGAGTGGTGTTTGTAATGAAGGGCGGAAAAGTGTATAAGAACCAGGCAAATTAACCCATCAACTTGGCAAACATGACAGCATACGCCTCGGAAATACGTCATCTCCGCTGGGGCCACTTGCCCTAGTAGCCGGATTCGTGGTGCGGTTTCGGACGGCTACCGTGTAGTTGGCTCTTTATCCATGGAACAGCTAAGACGAGCGTTCCTAGAGTGAACGAAAGCAGGAGCCATTGGCTAACAAGGCCCAGTAGAATAAAGCCGACATAGGCGACGAGTACTATGCGGTCTAGAATGGACAATCGTTTCCCATGAAAACGAGCGGAAATGAGTGCAGCCAAAGCCAAAGCGGCGGCGCTTCCAAAAGCCACCCCTCGCGATACAAGGACCGAAGGCTTATTGAATATGTGTCCACTTACGGCCATCAGAACTGCATTAAACGCGGCCAAAGCGAGAAGCCCAGGTAGGATTTTCGCCCAGCCGTCTAAATTCAGCAACAAGATCACGAAAGCCACTGCCAGGGCTAACCAGCCTATCATCACGGAACCTGCTACTTCGTGGGAGACAACAAGCGCACCCCAGACGAATAAAGTACCAGTGACGCATACCAGCACGACCAGCGTTGCCAAACGCAGCCCATTGAACACCTGATCCGCAACTGAAGGTTTGTTCGCCATACATCTCACTTTGGGATCATACAACCGATGCCTTCAGCCAGCGTAAACCCAACATCGGCGGCTAGCCTGAGGGCGCCCGTGCCCATTTTTCCGAAGAAGCCTTTGACGCCTGCAGAGGAAGAGCTCAGGGCTTGCGGCAAACCTCCTTTTCCTGCAAGATTCAAAGACATAATGGCCGATGTTCTTCTTCCATAAGTGAGCGTAGAGCCCATCCCTCCGGCAATGATATTTCCTGTAAATCCAGCACCAGTTGTGACCGCATTGTATGCTGAACCCTGTGTCGTTCCTGCGAAAGCATAGTAAGTGCCGGTTAAGGAGTTCCCCCCGAAGACGTTCGCGGCAAAATTAACTGTACTGTTACTGGAAATCGCGCCTTTCGTCGCAAGGTCTGCTAGTCCCGTAATGCTATAGTCCGAAGCGTGTGTCTCCATGCACTTACTGAAGGTTTGGCCGGGAGAGCGGACGCCGAGAGTGAAGCCACCGCCGCCACTCCCTCCGCCGCCACCACCCATGCAGTTTACTTCAGACGACTTAACGGTGTATTTTCCGGCTCTCTCATCAGCAGCGTTGGCAAAGGTCAAACGGGTCGGCGAAAATCGAAGCGTTAGGGCCGGCTAGATGCAATCCTTAGTGCCCATTCTTTACGTATTGTGTCCGGACAGCAACCAGCTTTTCCAGTTCGCGGCTGTTGAGCGAGCGGGCGGAGCCTAGTTGCCGGGTGGCCAGGACGATCTTGGCGTAATGCTCCACGGCTTCCATTCTCATATAGGCACGGCGGAGGTCTTCACCGTAAGCAACCACGCCATGATTGGCCATGAGGATTGCATCATGAAAAGGAATAAAGGGGCGGAGCGAGTCGCTAAGCTCCATGGTTCCAGTGGTGGCATATGGCGCAAGTGGAACTGCGCCCAGAGTGATTACGACTTCAGAACACAAGGGTTCGTCCAGGGCGATTCCAGCGGAGGCAAATCCGGTAGCGGTACAGGGATGAGCGTGCACAACGGCGCCCACGTCAGGGCGCATACGATAGATCGTGAGGTGCATGGTAATTTCACTGGAAGGGTTATAAAAGCCACTGAGCTTCTTGCCGTGAAGGTCCACAATGACCATGTCTTCCTGGCGCATCATGCCTTTGCTGAAGCCGGTGGGCGTAACCAGAACGCGGCTTGAATCGAGCCGGACGGAGAGATTACCGTCAGTTGCAGCCACGAAGCCTTGCGTATGAAGCATTTTGCCGAAGCGTACAAGCTCTTCACGCAGCGTGCGTTCTTTGCTCGTGCCCTTGCCCACAAAAGGAACGGTTGCTGCCGTCTTTTTAATTAATTCGTTCAAATAGCTCATGACTTACACCTCATAATCGCTCTAAGCAACTCGTTTCAATTTTTTGACCGCCTTGCTCATGGATGTTGACGCGCGAAAAATCTGGCCTGCAGTAACGCCCATGCCCACTTTGTAATTTCCCACGGCGGCCAGCCCCATGGAGGCAACGCAACCGCATTGAGAGCAATCCGGATTGCCGCCGAATTGGCATGGCGTGACCTTGCTTGTAAGATCCGCAGAAATCGTATGTGTGGTCTGCGCAAAAATGCATGCCTGCGGTGAATCCGGAGGATGGAGAAACTCCTTGATCAGCCCCTCAGGCATATCGAGCTTGGGATACAGGACGCGCAGACGCATCAGTTCTTCCACGGCCTCTATCCTCTGTTTGCGGGTAAGGATCTCAGGGTCTGTTGCGCCGATCTGCGGCGTGAACATGCTCATCCATATCTTGTTGATCTCCGGTCGCGCGCTCCAAAAAGCGATGAAGTCTTGCAGATAGCCGGGACGTTTCATCATCTGACTGGTGATGGTGCAGTGAATAGTGACATGGCTGTCGTGAATGCTCTCAAGAATGCGGGCATACGTTGCAGGCTTGCGGCGCGCGTCGTGCTCGGGCTGCAGACCATCAATTGAAACCACGATGTTCAGATGATCAAACCGAGACCACTCTTCCGGAATGGGACGAAAAGCGCTGGTGACGATCTGCACGTGAACGCCACGGGCGTTGAGTTCGGGCAACAGTTGTGTGACTTCGCGGTGGCGAACCATGGGATCGCCGCCGACGATGGAGAGATGCAAAGGACGATATTCGTCCACCAGGGCGAGCACGCCCTGCACCAAGTCGTCGCCGCGCTTGTCATGAAGCTGCCGCAGGTTCATACCGCTTACATGCCCTTCTCCATAGGCATAGCAACCGGGACAGCGCAACGGACACTCTCGAGTGATCTCAATAGCGAGAGATGGCCGTCTGCCGCTCAGGATGCTCTTCCAGGCCTGAATGACTTCTTTAGTCCTCATAATTCCTTTTAACTGGCTGTCAACGAAAATTCCGCGCCATGCTGACTTCCTCTAGAGCTTGAGTGAATCAAGGCGTCATAGGTTGCCAGCAGGGAAGCGTCAAGATAAGTTGCAACAAGTCAAAAAGAAACTAACAAAGCCGCACACAAATCAACTCAAGTACTTCACCATGAAAAGTGGCTGCATTGTAAGTCGGACGGAAACGCACAAAAAGCGTCAGAAAAAACAGACCTAAAAAAGCGAAGGTTACGAAGATAAAGAAGCTGAGAGGAGACTTTCCTGAAAAAGCTGCGTCCATCTCCGGCAAGGGCGAGATCAGCACATAAAGAATGCCGATCATCACCGCGAATACTATTGCGTATTTGAACGGAGCTGACACGACTGCAATATTATCCGATTTTCAGCACCGTTGAAAGCATTTAAGAGTGCTGCGGAAAATGAAAATCTTGACGCAAGTTCAATTTGGAACAGTAGCAAGGCTTTACAGTTCTTTGCATGAACTTGTAACTATCTGACAAGAAAAATTATATCGGCATAGAAGCGGTCAGGCTTACCTTGATTTAAATAAGGACGGAACCGCCATTTTTTCAGGGCTGCTGCTCCCGCGGAATACAGCGTAGCTGCCGTATTGTTAAGGTTCAGAACGCTTTGGACCCTGCCAGTTTCGTCCACAGATGCCCGCAACGTGAATTTAGTCCCAGCTTTGGCTTTTCCAGGTTCGATCACCGGTTCTTGAGTTCGTATTGCCAGCTTGCGCGCCTGGGCGTTGGTGAGTACCGCTATGGGATTTTCAATTTTGGTATTGAACGCAAATGTAAGCACGGCTTCCATCTGTGAAGCACCGTTGTTTATGTAAGGTTTATATTGCCAGCGCAGCACCTGCTGGCGCGCAGCTTCACTCAATTGCGGGTCGGCAGAACCCAGCGGCCACGCCTCGCGCACATGCCCGCTTCTGTCAGTGGAGATATAAAGGCTGAGCACGCCAGTGGTTTTACCTTCGCGCAGAGAAGGCCACACGATCTCCGGCGTGTTAAGAGCCATTACACGCGCCGAATCCTCACCCACCTGGCTGCTTTTTATCTGCTCAGTTGCAGGCGTCGCCTTATCGATTGCAAACTGCTGCTCACCTGGATCGGCAATTTCCATAAGCTCAGTGATTTTGGCAGAGAGCGTAAGTCCAGGCGCGAAATCGGCAGTAATAGTCCGTGCCACCAGCTTATTTTTGAAGGGCTGATAGTCTGCAAACTGTGCGTGATAACCCGGTGTAATCGCAGCATGAAGCAAGCCCAGCTTGCCGCCAAAGCAAAACGCATACCCCACCGTGTTTTGCACCGGCGCAACGCCCACCTTAGATTGCATATTCAGGCATGAGTTTGATTGGGTGGAGTCCTCTGGAATTTCCAATTGTCCAGAAAGGTGCTTGAGTTGCTCCGCCATGGGCAAAGGATCAAAAAGGGCAGTCACGAGGTCATGCAGCCAGAAAGGATAGTAGTCTCCGGTAAGCGTTTCAGAAACCTCGTTGCCGTTTGCCACCAGGATTTGAGAAAAGTTTGGAGACTTGATGGTGCGCCGCCACTTTTCCGGCGATATCCAATATTCCTCCACGTCAGCCGTGTATTCAGGGTGCGTTTTATCCGTGGCAGCAATATGGGCCTGCAAATGAAATGGCGTACCTCCGGCGATCGTGAGCTGGCTTTGTTGCAGAGCATGGACAACAGCTTCACTCATTGAAACCCGCTTGCCTTCTTCCTGGGCAGAGAGCATGAAGAACGGCACGATCAACAAGAAAAAAATTTGAGAGACTCTGATGAGGCCCAATCGGGATTTATTGACAAGCATTTTTGAGCAGTAATTTCCGATGAATTTTATTGGAATTGTTGCACTGTTTCACTGCCAGCCGAGCCTGCAGCTGCAGCTGACAGCTCCGGCGCGTCCATCAGCAATTTAACCGCACGTTCGAAATCAGAGGTGATGGCTTGCAATTTCCCCCGCTTCAACACCAGCAACAGATCACAGTTTCTTATAGTGCTGAGCCGGTGGGCAATGATAAAGGTTGTGCGGCCTCGCACCAACCCTTCTGTGGCCTCCATGATTTCCCGCTCAGTGTGGATATCGACCGCGCTGGTAGGCTCGTCAAAGATCAGCACGGGCGCGCCCTTCAAAAAAGCGCGCGCAATCGCAAGCCGCTGCCGCTGGCCGCCGGAGAGCCGGCATTCGCTTTCGCCAATCAGCGTGTCATAACCCCGGGGAAGCGCCATGATGAAATCATGCGCCATGGCCGCGCGGGCCGCTTCAATAATCTCTTCTCGGCTGGCCTCTGGACGCGCATAGGCAATGTTTTCTGCTACGGTGGCAGAAAAAACTACTGCTTCCTGTTGAAGAATGGAGAATTGCCGGCGCAGGTCTTTCAGGCGATAAGAGCGCAGATCGTGCCCATCGAGCAGAATCTGCCCGTTGGTGGGATCATAAAAGCGGGTGAGGAGATTGACCAACGTGCTCTTGCCCGATCCGCTTGCGCCGATGATTCCTAAGCGCATTCCAACCGGAATATCAAATGAAACCTGCTCCAGCGCGCGGCCTGAAGACGGGTATTCAAATGTAACATTGCAAAAATTGACGTGTCCCTGGGCGTGTTCCAGTGGGACCGCAGGACTCTCCTCAATGAGCTCCGGCGCTTCTTCCACCAGCGCAAGCGCGCGCTGCACGCTTACAATCCACGACTGCAATTCCGGCAGTTTGCTGCTGATGGTCCTGAGCGGCTCATACAACTGTCCCATGTAGGCCATAATCAGCAGCAAATCGCCAAGGGTCAGAGCGCCGGAAGAGACGTGATGCGCACCCACCCACAAAGCTGCTGCCGTCCCAGCGGCAATGGTGCTGGCAATCAACGCGTGATAGGTCGCCTGTGCTGATGCAACTTTTACCTGTTCCACCATGCGCTGGCGCGAGCGCATCTTGAAGCGTTCGTCTTCAAACTGCTCCTGTCCAAATGCTTTCACCACGCGGATGGAAGAAAGGGCCTCATACAGCACGAGCATGGCTGAGCTATCAAGCTTCTTGATTCCGTCCCAACCGGCGCGCGCCCTGCGCCCGGACTTGCGTGCCAACACAAAAAGCATGGGAGATACCGCCACAGCAATGAGCGCCATTGCCCAGTCGATCCGCATGGTTACGTAAAGCAGTGCAATAAAGCTGAGAGACGAGCTGAGCACTGGAACCATGCCCTGCAAAAAAATGTACTGGATGGCCGGCGCGTCATGCTGAATACGATAAGAGACCTCATTGGTTCCCCGACGATCGTGAAACATGAGGTCCATTCGTTGGACGTGCCAGAAAAGCAGGGTGCGAAAATCGAGGACTAGTTTTTCTCCCGTATAGGTCTGCAGCAGCCATGACCCGAATGCCTGCAGATTCATGATGAGGCTCAGGCCCAGCAGCAATCCCACGGCCAGCAGCAGTTCAGCGCCTTTTGTCGTCTGGAATGAGGCCGGCAGGAAAGCCTGGAGCATGTGCGGCAGTGGCTGGTTTCCGATTACGTTATCGACCACAATCTTGAGCGGAAATGCCAGAAGCAGAGCAATGGGCGCTGCAATCATGCCCAGCAAAATGATCCCGGCCAGATGCGGCCAGTAAGGGCGGGCCAGTTGCAGCAAGGGACGATACAGTTTTTTTGACTTCTCAGAACGCACTTCTACACCCGACTCTACATACCTCTAAGCGGCAACGAGTAGTTGATAGAAAAATTTTCGAAGCTCGTAAAACGAATTTTAGCAGCGCTTTTGGAAACGTGAGTTGCGCATTCAACCTTAAAAGCTGCCTAGCGTATAACTTAAGTGCCGGTCCTTCTACAAAGCAGTGCGCTTTATGAACGGGCTTATCGCGGCTGCTTGAGTTTGGCTAGAAACTCCCGGGCTTCGCGCCCGTTATAGGTCTGGTTGTAGATGGGAGAATCTGGTTGCTGGAGGCGTCCACCTTCGCGTAGCGATCCGGTATCGATGGCGGCAAAGCCGATCTCCTCAATTAACTGTGAAACTACCTGCTTGGCTTCCGTATCATCTCCGGCGACGTAGATCGTGTGGCGCTCATCGGTGGAAAGGTCTTTGCGGCCGCGCCCTGCGAGATGGACGTAGTAAATGGTGTTGAAAGCCTTTACCAATCGCGCACCTGGAATGCGCTTGAGCACCTCTTCAGAAGAAGTAGAGCCGCCAAGATCGTAAAATCCTCCGTCTGGACGGTAAGGATTCATGGCGTCAATCACAATTTTGCCGCGCAGCAGATCAGGATGCGGCAGAGCCTCTGGCGAACGCCAAGGGACAGCCAGCAGCACTACTTCACCAAATCGTGCTGCGCCATCAATGGTCATGGCCAGAGCCCTGCTGCCCAACTCTCGCGCCAGCTCTTTGAGCGACTCAGGGCCGCGTGAGTTGCTTACAGCGACTTCATGTCCGGCAACTATAAATAGCCGCGCTGCCGTAGCTCCGATGTTGCCGGCTCCTAAAATTCCGACCTTCATTACTTGCTCCGTTACATAATTTTAAAATGGAAAGCGAGACGAGCCTCTATTGCTGGGCTTGTGTCGTCTATAAGCAATTGTAATAAAGGCTCTTATCTCCAAAATTCGAGCGTCCTCTATTCAGCCTTTACAGTTCTTAATTTTTCTCTTGGCAATCGTAAATTGCCGGCTATAATCTCCGGCAACGTTTTTGGTCCATGTGGGGAAGTTCACTGC
>DASRDW010000328.1:0-2602 GCA_035652415.1 Candidatus Angelobacter sp.
GGAGAGCTTAAGCCCGGTTTCCAGGTTGATCTTCGGCTCCCAGCCCAGCAGTTCGCGCGCTTTGCTGATGTCAGGCCGACGCTGCTTGGGATCGTCCTGCGGAAGCGGCTCGTAGGTAATGGGGCTGCGCGAAGCGGTGACTTTCAGCACCAGATGCGCACATTCAAGAATTGTGAACTCGACAGGGTTGCCGATGTTTACCGGATCGTGGATATCAGAACGCGAGAGCCGCAAAATTCCTTCTACCTCATCGCTCACGTAGCAGAAGCTACGCGTCTGCTTGCCGTCGCCGTAAACGGTGAGCGGCTCGCCGCGCAGGGCCTGCTTCATAAAGTTGGAGATCACGCGGCCATCGTTTAATTGCAGGCGCGGCCCATAGGTGTTGAAGATGCGGAGAATGCGCGTATCGACTTTGTGGTAGCGGCGGTACGCCATGGTGGCCGCTTCAGCAAAGCGCTTGGATTCGTCATAAACCGAGCGCGGCCCAATGGTATTTACATTGCCCCAATAAGTTTCCTTCTGCGGATGCTCCAGCGGATCGCCATAACACTCTGAAGTGGAGGCCAGCATGTACTTTGCGCCGTATTTCTTCGCCAGATCGAGTGAGTGGAACGATCCCAACGAACCGACCTTAAGCGTTTCAATCCCGTGCTCCATGTAATCGACAGGGCTGGCAGGCGAGGCGAAATGAAAAACGTAATCCACCGGGCCAACGTCGTAAGGCTGATTCACGTCCTGCTGCACGAACTCAAAGCGCGGCTCGTTTTTAAGATGGGCAATATTGCGCAGGCTGCCCGTAAGCAGGTTGTCCACGCAGACCACCTGATGGTTCTCCGCCAGGAGCGCATCACACAGATGCGATCCCACAAAGCCCGCTCCGCCAGTTACCAGTACGCGCATGGGAACCTTTCCTCTCGACTTCTTCACAACAATCAGCTCCGGCATTAGTGGTTAGATGCCGCAACATCTCTAAAGGCTTATTCCGGGAAAGCTGCTTACATTTTACTGCTCTCCCGCCGCAGCGGTATTGCTTCCTGCGTTACCACAGTGACTGATACTTCGTTCCACGTCGGTGCCCTCTTCATAGTCGTTCCAAGTCTCCACCAGCAGGTAAGGCGAAGCGTCCTGCGCGCCATAATATTTGCGGTAGATGTGCAGGACATCCTCAAACGTCTTGCCGCAGCGATAAGCAATATGACGGTTGCGGCTCCAGGAGGCCTTGGTGTCATCAAACCCCGGCCAAACTGCGCCCACCGCGATCTTGTCCGGATGATGGTTCTGCATGTTGCGATAAAAATAGTTCAGGTAATCTTCGCCGTAATTGCTGCCGTCGCGCGCCCAGCCGCCTTTGCCCGGTTGCACCCAGGCGTAATATCCGTCAAATGCATCCGGATACTTTGAGCTTTGGTCCTTATAAATAAGCAGAGGCGGATCAGGCCATGACTTTGTCACTTCACGCACGCGGTTCCAGTCCGTGCCCGAATCTTTAGGAAAGATGAAAACTACGGGACGGCCGTTATAGCGCAGATAGGCGTTGCGCGTAGGCCCGGCGTTCGGCCCAATATAACGATCAAAAAGATATTGCAGATCAACAATCACCGCTTCAGTGTCATAGCCCGGATGGTCCACGGCTTCGTCATACTGCACGGCGACTTTGAATTGGCCATCCTCACTGGCGGCCTGCTGCAAAAGCGCGTAGCTCTGGTCTTCAAACTCCTTCCGCGGGCCGTACCAGTTGACCACAAAGCCGGTAATATTCAGCTCTTTGGCATGGGCAATCTGCTGGCGCAAAACATTTGGATCATGGCAGGAATAGCCGACGTTGATGTGCTCTTTCTGGCCAAACCATGGCTGATAAATTGCCAGCAGCCGTGGGCTGCCTTCCGGCGCCTGCCCTTGAAATGAGCTCAGCGATCCACGCGGATTGGGCCGTACACAGCCGATGGCAGAGACAAGACTTACGGCAAGAAACAAAAAAATCCCGATAGACGTAATAATGCGATGCATGACACTTTTAGATAAAAACAGGTTTATGTACTCAGAGTTGGATGAAAAAGCAGCAGTTCGGGATGGATGGGTAATTGGCCATCAGCAATTCAGCCATTGGCATTCAGCCCGCGGATCAGGCCGGGACCGTACAGTCTTGTGGGTCTGGGGACTTTGCCAAGAAATGCAAAGGCACGACTGGGCTGTAAGGGTTTCGGCTTCGCGCGTTCCAAAGCAGCAGGAACTCACATCGGGCAGCGAGTGTCTGTTCGGCAGCGAATGATATTGCGTCATATCCCGCTTTGATTCACTTGCGAGATATTGGACAGAGTGGTCACTTCTCAAATTGCGCCAGCCACCTGTGTTACACTGATAACGTCTTCCTGTAAGCCCCACTCTTCATTCCAAAGCAAAAGGGCGCGTAGCTCAACTGGCAGAGCAACTGACTCTTAATCAGTAGGTTGAAGGTTCGATTCCTTCCGCGCTCACCATCTAACCCATTCATTGAGAATTAGTTACTTGTTCCTTCGCTTCTGCTGGCGGAACGCTGTTTTTCCATGTGTCAAGTTTTGTGCCCACCCATGCGAGACATGGCCGATAAAAACCGCTTGCGGTA
>DASRDW010000329.1:0-10110 GCA_035652415.1 Candidatus Angelobacter sp.
GGCGAAGCGCAGCAGCAGGCGCGTTTTGAGATTACTGACAAGAGCCTGGACTTCCTCGGCTTTAAGACGTTGCGTGACCTGCTGGGCTCGCTCGGCCGCTCCAGCTTCGGACGCCATGATACGCGCGACCTTGCCACCGGCATCGAATCCAGCGGCGCTTCCAAGCCTTACGAATTTGGCGACACACTGAATCTCGACATTACTGAGACGCTCTCTTCCGCCATCCAGCGTGAGGGGCTGCACCTACCCCTCAATATCGAATACTCTGACCTGCAGGTGCACCAGTGCGAATATCAGTCATCCTGCGCGACCGTGGTGATGCTTGATTGCTCGCACAGCATGATTCTTTACGGCGAAGATCGTTTCACGCCGGCCAAAAAAGTGGCTATGGCGCTCTCGCACCTGATCCGCACGCAATACCCCGGCGATTCCCTGTCACTGGTGCTGTTCCATGACTCAGCGGAAGAAATGCCGATATCGCAGCTGGCGCGAGTAAAAGTTGGACCGTATTACACCAACACGCGTGAAGGCTTGCGCCTGGCCCAGCGCATCCTGCAGCGCCAGCGCAAAGACATGAAGCAGATTGTGATGATCACTGACGGCAAACCCTCGGCGCTCACTCTGGAAGACGGCAGGATTTACAAGAATGCTTTCGGCCTGGACCCGCTGGTCGTGAGCCAGACGTTGGAAGAGGTTTCACGCTGCAAGCGCCAGGGCATCATGATCAATACGTTTATGCTGGCTTCAGACTATGGTCTGGTCCAATTTGTGCAGAAGGTCACCGCAATGTGCAAAGGCAAGGCCTATTTCACCACGCCACAAACGCTGGGCCAGTATTTGCTGATGGATTACATGTCGCGGAAGATGAAGACGATCCACTAGCTATTCAAAGTCTCCGTTATCCTTCTTCGTGCCCACCGTCTCATGCACCACATCTTTTACCATCTCGCGACGGAAGCGGTCTGCCTGGCGGGTGGCCAGCACACGCACGCGGCGTGCAGGCAGCGTGACCGGATCAATCTTCTCAAATCGTCCGCGCTCGATTTCAACGTCAAAGCGAAACCAGTCACTGCGATAGAGACGGCCGGCAGAGTAGAAGCTGACGGAGGCGGCAATCGTGCCTTCAAAATCGTTGCCCGTGACGGCCAGGATGCGGTCACCGATGTGCTGATTCCAGGTATTGCCACCGACCAGCGGATCATTGAGGTATTGGCGCTCGAACGGCATGGCGTGCGTCATGGTGCGAAGCTGGACAAGCTGCAGCAGCACAGACGCTCGGGCAAGATTCGTGATAATGATCTTGGCATCGGCCGTGGAGGCGCGCTCCAGCCGCACATGCAACTCCGGCGCCCACTCGCGTTCAAACTGCTCCCGCGAGAGTTCCAGTCCGTGGTCAGCGGCTTTGGCATAGCGGAGCGTAGCCCGCGCCAGCACCACGCTCAAAATCGTAGTCACAATGGTGGCTGCCACCGGGACATATTCCAGCAAGGTGCTATACGGCACGTGAGCGATCATTGCCAAAAGCGCGGCTGTCCACATGGAGCCAAGGTTATCTACATTCACAGGTTTTCAGGAGATGCGAGACGTGTATGGGCTTTGGTAATGGTGGGATCGGCGTAAACGATTGAAAACAGGACGAGGAGCCGTGCAGGCCCCCCGTGTATAACGCTTATAGAAATGGCGAAGTCTATCCTTCTTTTTTCACTGCAGCCTCAGCGGCCAGAAACCCGATCTTGGAATGAGTTCCATCGCAGAACGGTTTATTGGTGGATGCGCCACACCGGCACAGCGCGACCGCCGTTCTTCCGCTAATGTCCACTTTATTGCCATCGGCGTCGGCGATTTCCAACTGGCTCAGGTCTCCGCTGAGCACATAAGGGCCGGTCTTTTTGATTAGGACGTTGATTGCCATTCTTTCCTCCAGGGAAATTTTATGTTGAAACAATCTATATTGTGCGACTGGCAGGATGCAAGACCGAAAGAATTTGGTAATTGGGTAAATTGGTAAATTTGGTAAATGAAGGCGATGCTACCGCTTCTTGAACGCCACGTTCACCAGCAGCTTGTCGCCTTCAATCTCCACCACGTTGCAGAAGGTGCGTTCGCCGCGACGGGTAAAGTCGAGACCTACGCGGCTGCCGCCGACGCGCAGGTTGCGAATGCTGAGTTGGTCCATGAATGGCGGCAGCTCAGGATTTACAATATTTAGTTCCTTGCGCGGCGCGCTTGGCCGTATGCCCAGTACGGAGGTCAGCAGCAGAAATACCGCGCCAGAAGCCCATGCCTGCGGCGAACAGGAGACAGGATACTGAACCGGCCCGTCATGCTCGCGCCGGTGAATGCCGCAAAACAGCTCCGGCAAACGATAGTCGCGGAACGAGAGCGCTGCCTCAAACAAAGTAGAAAAAACTTTATTGGCCGGTTCACGGAACTCATAAAGCGCCATGCCGTGGGCGATGATGGAATTATCATGCGGCCACACTGATCCGCGGTGATAGCTCAGCGGATTGAAGACGCGTTCATCGCGCGCCATAGTTCGCCATCCCCAGCCAGAAAATAAATCGTCGCGCATGAATCGTTGCGTAATCGTCCTGGCCCGTTCCTGCGGCAACATACGAGTAAAGAGAAGATGGCCAGGATTTGAGGCGATCACCTGCGTCTGCCGCTTTTCAGCATCCAGCGCCATGGCATAGAAGCCGAATTTCGGCATCCAAAAAGCTTTTTCAAAGCGCTTTTGCATTTCCGCAGCCTCGCGCTTCAATTTGTCGGCTGTGCGGGTATCGCCGAAAGAGCGCAGCAGAGAAGCCATGCGGTACTTGGCTTCATACACGTAGCCTTGAACCTCACAAAGCGCAATAGGCGCGCGAGCAATTTCACCGTCGCGGTGCATAATGGCGTCCCAGGAATCTTTCCAGCCCTGATTTGCCAGCCCGCGCGGCGAACGCCGCAAATACTCAATAAAACCATCGCCATCGAGATCGCCATATGCGTCAATCCACTCCAACGCCCGATACGCGTGCGGCAGCATCTCTTTCACCAGGTGCTCATCCGCTGTCCAGTTGAAGGTCTCGCTCAGCAGGATAAGCCAGAGCGGGGTCGAATCCACGGAGCCGTAATAGGGACCAAACGGCATCTCGCCTGCTCGCGTCATCTCCCCTTCGCGATACTCATGCAGTATTTTGCCCGGCTCTTCATCGCGCCAATCATTCTTTTCCTTGCCCTGATGTGTGGCGAGCACGCGCAAGGTATCGGCGGCAAGTTCAGGGTTCAGCAACAGTGACTGATATGAGGCAAGAATGGAGTCCCGGCCGAACATGGTAGCGAACCAGGGAATACCCGCTGCAACTACGTGCTCTTTAGCTTCCGGAATGCGGAGCGCGTGAAAATCGCTTTTACAGGTGGAAACCATCTGCTTGAAAATGCTGTTGCTCGATTCAAAATGAGTGGAGCGGGATTCCCAATCAGAAAAAGCTTCACGGCGTACACGCAGTTGCTGGGCAAAGTCCGGGCGTCCTGCGCGGGAGCGCCTGCCTTCTACTTGAGGAATTACCGTGGTGTGCAGTTGAAAGCGCTTAAAAGGCGGAAGACGCAACTTCCAACGGGCCGTGGTTCCGTTCACTTGCTCCGGTGGCGGAGAAAGCTGAATGATGGTCTCGCGCGAAACATGGTCCAGCCCGCAGTAATGAAAAATGATGGAATCATGGCGGACCACCGGCTGGAAATAGCGGCCCAGGCGCTGGCGAGCTACTCCGCGAACCTGGAACACGTCCATGTAGTCAGCTTCGTAAGCCAACTCCACTGTCAATTCCAATTCGTTGAAATTGAAATTTTCAAAAGAAAAATTGTCGTAAAGCACATCTGAGGCCAGCAGTTGCTCACGGCGGATGTGCACCGTATTCTCAGGAATCTCATACGCTTCCCGGATGGTGCTCTTACCCGTGGTGAGCTCAATTTGGGAGGCAAACGTCTGTTCGGTGCTGGAACTCAGCACAACCGTGCGGTATCCATCTACGCGGAGTTCCAGCCGGCTCAGAAAACGCGTGTCATCGTGGAAGAAGCCAACATCTGGCGCACCGGGCGGCATGATATCGCCGGCAATGGTGGTAGAGAGAAAGGTCTTGCCATCAATCAGGGTCAGGTTGTTGACCTTGCGAGGCTCGGCGTTCTGGTAGACAAGACGCGGCTCCGGATACGGCGCCGTGATCTCTACCAGATCAGACTGGGCAATGATCAGCTTTGCGCTCATGCGGAACCAACTCCCTCGCGTTGCTCAGCATTTCGGCGGCGGGCTCTTGCGCCCACAACACCCCTCAGTTTTGCGCTCATGCCACGATCTGTTCCACCTCCGTAACCCCGTCCTGCAATATTTCCGTATAGAGATTGACGTAATCCTGGGTCATGCGCTCAAGAGAAAAGAATTCTTCCATGTAAGCTCGTATAGCGTCAGGGTTGAATTGAAGATCCATTGCGCATCGTGCCAAGTCGTCCGTGGTGGTACACACATTCCCGCTCAGCCCTTCTTTCACCACTTCACTCACTGAACCGCCCGGCAGGGCCAGAACAGGTGTTCCGCACGCCATGGCTTCAATCATTACCAGGCCAAAAGGCTCATCCCATTGAATAGGGAACAACATCGCGAGCGAGTTCCCCAACAGCTCAACTTTTTCCTGCAGGCCCACATCGCCCACATATTCAATGAATTTGCCATCCACGTGGGGCTTTACCATTGTCTCCCAATAGCTCTGGTATACCGGCTGGATCTCGCCGGCGATCTTCAACGGGATGCCCGCCTTATGCGCTGCCTCTATCGCCAGATGCGTGCCTTTGGGCGGCGCAATCCTCCCCAGGAAGCTCAGATATGGCTGTTTATGTTTTTGCACTGTATAGAGAGACGGGTTGATTCCGTGATGGATGGTCCGCATTCGCGGCATGCTCAGCTTATTTTGTTGAGCGTTGCTGATGGTCACATACGATGCTTCCGGCACGCTCTCATAAAACTCAGTGAGCGCCAGATCATAAATGTGGTGCACCGTGTGCACCATGGGAACTTCTATGAACCGGGAAAAGCTGAGCGCCGGTGCGCTGTTAACGTGGATGATGTCTGCCGTGCCTGCTGCTTCAGCAATGGCCCATGATGAGTGATTCATGCTTTTCAGCGCGCATTCAACTTCACCGCACATTGGCCATTGGCTGGCGGAATAGAGCCAGCGCTTGGGTACGTCGACGGTTGATTCACCAATGGTATAGACGGTTACTTCCACCCCCTGCTGCTGAAGCCCTCGCGCCAATTCCGCAATAAATAATTCCGTACCTCCGTATTTTCGTGGAGGCACAGGTAAAAATGGCGGAGCAATGAGAGCGATTTTCATCGGGATGTATAGTTGTGAACCTAAGTAAGATGCGAAATCCAACTCTGGTGATCTCTAGCTTCCGACGGGTGCGTGGATGTGAAAAGTATGCTTGCGCAAAAGATATGTGCGCTTAATGCAAGTGGCTTGCGCGCAAGCGACGTTGCCACGCTTTGACTTCCGCGTCACCAGGAGATTGAGGTTTGGCTGGTTAGGTAGCCAGCAGAACCTTAGATTTCTTCCCTTTGCCCGCAGCAGCTTCCACTGCATGCTCAAACTCGTGCGCCCTGACTTCGCTGGTGTGAGAGGCCAATACTCGCTCACGCGCCGCTCGGCCAATGCGCTGCAGCTCAGACGAATCCAAATCCCTGATGTATTGAATCACATCCTGTGCCCTCACCGCAGACAAGATTTCCTTTCCCGGCGTAAAGAATGTCGCTAGTCCGGGCCAATTATCTGACACAATCGGCGTTGCACATGCTGCGGCCTCAAACAAACGCACTGATGGTGAGTAACCGGCAATTACCATTTCCCGCCGGGTCACATTCAACGTCATGCGCGAACTGCAATAAAATTCGGCGTGGTAACGCGGATCAAGATGCATCATTCGCTCAACATTGCCGGGCCATTGCACGCTGGCAGGATATTGCGGTCCGGCAACAATAAACTTCCTCTCCTTAAGTGCACGGGCCGGAACACACAGCAGTTCTTCAATCTTGGGTTGGCGATCCTCTGCATACGTGCCCATGTAACTCAGGTCGCAGGCAAAATACGGATTGACGGGCAATTCACGATGCTTTTCCGGATCAACAGAGCAATAGAGCGGCACAGCAAAGGGCGTGCCCAGTTCCTGCTCAAGTTCCGCCAGCATGGGACCGCCGGTAAAGCTGAAATAAACATCCAGCTCAGGCAAATGATCCTTGTGGAGATAATCAGTCCTGCCCTGGTCTTTCAGGCCCCTGATCGTAATGGGTGTATCAATGTCATAAAACGTTTTGACCGGAACATGCGAAGGCAGCATTTCTTCCAGAGCGGCAATGCCATCAGGAAAGTACGAGCCGACCATGGCAACGTCAGAATCTTCCAACTCTTTCCGTACGACCGGCAGGATTTCCTTCCAATCGTCAAAAAACTTTACTTCGCAATACGGCGGCTGCTCCAGGTCACGATTGTTTTGGTACCACTCCAGATTGTGTTCAAAGAAAACAATGCGATGGCCGCGCCGATGCAGCGCCTGGCACAATGATCGATACGTGGTGGCATGGCCGTTGCCCCATGATGAAGTAATCGAAAGTCCGAAAATAATTAGTTTCATAAGTCAGCAATTAGCCATTGGCAATTAGCTAAACCTGGTCACAAATTAAGCTCAGCAGCAACCCCAAAGCTACGAACTGGCAGATCAACTTGCCGTCTGCTCAGCAAAGGCTTCGGCGACAATGGCATCAAACTCCTGCGCACGCAAAGCGTATGTATGGCTGCGCAAGGCGCGGTGGAGCATATTGCCGCCAATTTCCCGCACTTCAGCATCAGAAATGTTGCGCAGATGCTCAACAATTTCTTCCGCGCTCCCTGCCACCATTATTTCTTTGCCGGGCATAAAAAATGTTTCAATTCCCGCCCATCGGTCGGTGATGAGGCATGCGCCAGCGCCGGCAGCTTCAAAGATGCGGGTTGGCGGCGAGAAGCCAACGCCCGCCATGGAATCACGATTGATATTGAGCACCATACGGGCGGAGCAGTTCACGCGATTGTGATCGCCGGTGCCAACGTGGCCAATCCAACGGACATTCGCGGGCATTCGCTTGCTCTCCCAGCCTTCTCCACCTAACGCAAAGCTGAACTCGGGAGCAAGCGTGGCTGCGCGCAAGAAAAATTCCTCCACGCGGCGTTCACGGTCCGGCAGGCGATGCCCGACAAACAACAGATCGCAAGCCAGCGCCGGATCCGGGGGAATGGGATGGTGCGTCTCCGGATCAAGAGCGTTATAAATCGGGTGACAGTTCCGCGCGCCCAGCCGCGTGTAGTGATCCACCACGGGTGGCCCGCCGCCATAAGTAAAGATGAAGTCATATTCCGAAATCAGTGGACGAAAAGGGTCTTCGTGATTCTCTTCCACACGGGCCAGGGTCGCCGGAGCATCCACGTCCCAAAAAGCAACGCTGGTTCTATTGGAACGGCACTGCAATACTTTTTCTTCCAGAAGCTCATCAAACACGCCAACACCGCTGTGCTTAACCACCAGATCGCACTCAGCGGCCTGCGCCAGCAATGCAGGAATATCATCGGCGTTCTTATACACAATGCTCCGGACATAAGAAAAATCGCCGGAATCACGCTTTTGCTGACGCCCATAGGCGTCAGGCTCGGCAAAGGTAATCTGGTGGCCGAGCAGATGAAGTTGCTTGTAAATACCGCGGTAATATGTGGCTGCGCCGTTCCAGTAAGACGATGTGATGCTGGAACCAAAAACAAAAATCCTCATGCCGCGATCTCCTCATAAATTGAAAGCAACTGTTGCGCACGATGCGCGCAGGTGTGGCGCTGACGAATTGTCTGCAATCCATTTTCCGCCAATTGGTGGCGTGCCTTTGCATCCTGCAGGAGATGATGCAGCTCCGCCGCCATCGCCTCACCATTACTGACCACAACATAATCCTCGCCAGGGCGGAACAATTTTTCTTCATCACTCCATGGCGAGCATACGAGCGGAATGCCGCAGGCCAGCGCTTCAAAAACCCGGATGGTGGGAATCCCTGCCAGCCCATTGGCATATTGCCGGCGCGGAATATGCAGCGCCACAAGGCTCTCCGCATACACTTGGGGCGAGAAAAGATTCGGCAGGTAGCCGCGATATTCAATATTGGCGTCGTGCAGCTTTTGAACCGCCAATTCCGGATAGCGAACGCCATGCACCACCACGCGAAGATCGGGCATGGCTGCTGCCGGCGAGATCAGAAATTCCTCCATCTCCTGCGTCCGCTCTTCATCACCCCAGTTACCAATCCAGACTGCATCAATCGATTTTTTACGCCGCAACGGATGGAACTGCTTTACATCAGCCGCCTCGTGAAAAGTCCACGCGCGAGAAACCCCAAAACCATCAGCATAGATGCGGCGAATGGCTTCGCCGAAAGCCAGGACGCCATCCATCAAGTGCAGGTGAAACTTCAGTATCTCAGCAGCGTTGGTATAGGCGCGATGATGGCTATCATGGAACAGCGCTTTGAATCCATGCTTCTCTTTCAATGCCAGCACGCTGTTCACGACCAGAGGATCGTTCCACTCGTGCAGCAGGACCAGATTCGTGTCCTTGAGTTCGTCGTCAAGAAAGTGCTCGAATTGGTCATCGCACGGCTTATAAAAACGAATGTCAAGCTCAGGATAGATGCGGCGGAAGCAATTGATGGCCTCAACCGCGCGGTCGCCTTCATGCTTCATCAGGTTGTTGAGCGACCACGAGCCTAAATCCTCATAACAGTGCACACGATGCCCCATGCGCACCAACTCACACATAAGGCCGCGCAAAAAGTGCGCATTACCGTGGTTCCAATCTGAGATCAGCGAGTGCGAGAACAGGGCGATCTTGAGCTGCTGGTTCATGCGCTGAGTGCCCGCTCCGGAGCCAGAGCATGGTACAGGCTCATGTAGTTATCCACCATGCGTTCAGAAGAAAAGAGTTGCTGGGCGCGATGATATGCGAGATTGGCCTGTTGCCGCCGCAAGTTAGGATCGCGTATCAGGAGTTCAACCGCATTGCGCAAGCTCTGGGCGTCATTGTTGCGGAAGAAGACGGCCGCGCCATCCCACAGTTCGCGGAATGTGGGAATGTCACTGGCCACCAGCGCACAGCGGGAAAGCACTGCTTCCAACGGCGCCAGGCCAAACGGCTCATATTGTGAGGTCGCGGCGTAAATGCCGGCGCGGCCCAAAGTCTGCGTTAACTGTTTTTCGTCCTGCTCGGGCTCAAGATGCACGTTAGGACTGATCGTCTCAGCAGAGAAGATGTCGCCTTGCACCTCAGGATGCTGGTTAGAACCAACGATATGAACGGGCGCCGGCAGCTCCTGGCGCAAAAGCAGAGACACGTTCTTGCCGCTGTCCCACAGCCGCCCAACGGAGACGACGTTTTCTTCCTTTGTCATGTGGGGGTTAAACAATGCGGGCGTCCGTCCGTTATAGATCACTGAACCTGCCGCTGGTCTGCCATAGTGGAGCACGATCTGCTCCAGCATCCAGCGTGAAGGCGCAACCACCGCGGTTGCCGACCGCAACCCACGCGAAACCATCTGACGGTACCAGCGCAGCCAATCTGTTTCCGGCGGCTGCTTGCGCTGGACGGCCATCCACCAGCTCACCACATCGCTGTGTGCCACCACCACACGAGGCACATCGCACTCCAATGCGCCGTAGTAATACTGGCTGAAGTGCAGAAGATCAGGCTTGCTTTCCTCGACCACGGCCTGCAGATACTGCGCGGAGGCAATCATGTCGGCTTCAGAATCCAGCATCCACTCCAGCTTGAATGCGGTGGGCCGGTAGTCAAAGTTTCTCAGGCCTTCCATCCAGCGCGTTTGCGCGGCAGTGGGGATGTTGCCGAAGCTGACTAGAGTGACTTGTTCGCCACGGCGAACCAGCCCGATCACCAACTCTCGCGTGTATGTCCAAACGCCGCCAATCGTATCAGCGGTGACTAAGATGTGCATGCTCCAGTTCCTCAAGTGGGATGGGCGTCTGTTCCTGGATATCGCTATAACCCTGAGCA
>DASRDW010000330.1:0-6013 GCA_035652415.1 Candidatus Angelobacter sp.
ATTCTGACGGCAGCCTCACGCAAATCCTGGGTTTCTCCCTTTGCCACCGGTGACAATGGGCAAAATGGCACTCCATTCTCGCTTGCAGTTACAACTCTCAAAGAGAAGAATTACCTCTATGCGGCCAATGGCGCGGACGGAACCATTAGCGGCTTCAAAATCGACCCTGCAACAGGGAGTCTGCAGGCTGTTCCCGGCTCGCCCTTTGCCACCAACAATCAGGCGGCAAATTATTCGCTGGCCATCAGCCCAGACAATCGATTTCTCTTTGTGGCCAGCGATGGAGCTGCACTCATTCATGTCTTCCGCATTTCCCAGGGTACTGGAGAACTGCGCGAGGTCCACAATGGGCCATTTCAAGTAAGTACTTCCTTCTCAGACCTGAACGTAAGCACGAATGGCAGGTTTCTGCTCGCGGGTGGAAGCCCGAGCGGAGGCATTTTTGAATTTCAGATTTCAAAGGACGGAACGCTCACTGAAGCGTCGGGCTCGCCTTTTCCTGCCAGCGGTGGTGTTGACGCTTTGGCGACTAGTTGCTCAGGCAATCTGGTCTTTGCCGCGGGTTTTCAATTGATTGATGTGTTCTCACTTGGCCCCAATGGCAGTCTTACGCCTGTCCCAGGATCGCCCTTCTCCGATGGCCAGGCAAATTTCGATGTCCTGCTGAGTCCTGATAACCGATTCCTTTTTTCCAGCGGCGGTTTTTCCCAAACCGTCGCAGTGTTTGCCGTCTCCCCCAATGGCTCCCTATCGCCAGTTGCAGGTTCACCATTTTCTCTTCCGGATTTCACTGCTGGTCTTGCAACTACCTCCAACGGCGGCTTCCTCTACACCGCATTATTCATAAGCAACACTGTAGATGGAGAGAGAGTTGCTCCAAATGGCATACTCACGCCGGCTCCGAACACACCATTTATCACAGGCCAGCACCCGATAACGGGCCTGATGGAGAGCGTGGCCGCTTTTCCCGCCCCTTCATGCTCTCGGCACTGATCTCAACCTGTCTCATTTGCTGGGATTCACTGCATACGTTGCCGTGAATCCCAAGTGAGATATTAGGTATCGTGGGATCGACTGACTTTCATTTTTTCAGTTGTTGATCGGTTATCTGGATAGCATTTAACTTAATGAAAATAAAAAGCTATAATTGACTGAATGAACAATCATTCAGTATGATTGACCCTTGGCTAGCGTCCTCTCCCCATTTTTCTCATAATCTGAATAGGTATAGGGAACTGTTATGATTCTGACGTCTAAAGACTCGTCTGCTCACCCGCTTGAACCGAACTCCAGGAGATGCCCGAGATGAGTAATGTTGCCGTTCCCTCAGTTCCCAGCCAAACCCGTACCGCAAACGGCGCAGCCCCGCAAAGCCAGGGCCAGAAAACCAGTCATCAGAGGATCAATAAAGTTGCCGTGCTGGGCGCCGGAACCATGGGCGCGCGCATTGCCGCGCACTTTGCCAATGCCGGGGTGCCCTGCGTGCTGCTCGATATCGTTACGCCCGACGCGGCGCAGAGCACAGACAAAGCTGCACGGAAAAAGCTGGTAAGCGCCGGTCTGGATGCGGCAATCAAGTCAAAGCCGGCGGCGTTTTTTGAAAAAGGGTTGGAGAAGCTGGTCACGATTGGCACGTTTGATGACGACATGAAACTGCTGGCCGACTGTGATTGGATCATCGAAGCCGTTGCCGAAAATCTTGAAATCAAGCGCGGCCTGCTCCGCAAGGTTGAAGGCATCCGCAAGCCTCGCAGCATTATTACCACCAACACCAGCGGGCTGCCGGTGGCCAGCATCGCGGAAGGGTTCATCCCGGATTTCCGCCGCCATTGGTTCGGTACGCACTTTTTTAATCCTCCGCGCTATATGCGACTGCTCGAAATCATTCCTACGCCGGAGACCGATCCTGCGGCGATCGAAGCTGTCGCTCACTTCTGTGATGTGCGCATGGGCAAAGGGATTGTTGTCGCTAAAGACACGCCGAACTTTATCGCCAATCGCATCGGCACGTTTGCCGGATTAAACGTCTTTAAAGTCATGCAACAGATGGACCTCACGATTGAAGAGGTCGATGCGCTGACATCGAGCGGCGGCTGGACCAAGGCGGCAACGTTCCGCACAATCGATCTTGTAGGGCTCGATGTTCTGAACAGCGTGGTCACCAACTTCAGCAAAAATGTGCAGGATGAGCGCAGCGATCTGAAGCTGCCTGATTTCTTCAAGCAGATGCTTGAGCGCAAGCTGCTGGGCGACAAGGTGAAGTCAGGCTTCTATAAGAAGGTCAAAGGTCCGCAAGGCGAAGAGCGGCTGGCTATTGACTGGAAGACGCTCGAGTATCATCCGGCACAGAAGCCAAAATTTCCGGCGCTGGAGATGGCCAAGAATATTGAAGACATGGGCGAGCGCTTGCGCACCACGCTGGGCGGCGATCCACGCGATAAAGCTACGCAATTCATCTGGACTACGCTCTCCGATCTCTGGACCTACTCCGCCAACCGTATCCCTGAAATCGCCGATACCGTGGTTGAGATCGACGCCGCCATGCGCATGGGCTTTAACTGGGAGGTTGGGCCGTTTGAAGTTTGGGACCTGGCCGGTGTTGAGCCGACGGTTGCGCGCATGAAGAAGGAAGGCAAGCCGGTTGCCGCCAACGCGGAAAAGCTTCTAGCCGCGGGCGCAAAGAGCTGGTACAAAGATGATCCTGCATCGCCTTCCGGCCGGGCTTACTTCGATCTGCGTACAGAGCAATACCTGCCAGTTCCGGCCGCAGAAGGTGTCTGGTCTGTCTCAACGGCCAAGAAATCTCACGGCGTAGTAAAGAAAAACGCAGGCGCATCGCTCATCGATCTGGGCGATGGCGTGGGCTGCATCGAGTTCCACACCAAGATGAACGCGCTGGGCGGCGACATTGTGCAGATGGTCACGCAATCGCTCAAGACCGGCGGCATTGGCGACCAGTTTGACGCATTTGTCATCACCGGCGACTCGGCCAATTTTTCCGTCGGCGCCAATTTAATGATGCTGATGCTGGCCATTCAGGAAGAAGAGTGGGACGAAGTTGACATGGCCATCAAGCAATTCCAGGGCATGACGCAGGCTGTAAAGTTCTGCACGCGGCCCGTGGTAACGGCTTCTTTCGGCATGACGTTGGGCGGCGGCTGCGAGATCAATCTTCATTCTGCTGCGCGCCAGCCTCATGCAGAACTCTATATGGGATTGGTAGAGACCGGCGTTGGACTGCTGCCCGGTGGTGGCGGCTGCAAAGAGATGCTGCTGCGCGCCCTCGATAACGCCAGGGCCGTGCGGCCGGATGGCCGCGGCGAATCGGTTGAAGTGATGGAAGGCATGAAACGGATCTTTGAAACCATCGCCATGGCCAAAGTTTCGACTTCAGCGTATGAAGCGCGTTCACTTGGCTTCCTCTCGGATGGCGACCTGATCAGCATGAATCGTGAGCGCATCCTGGCGGATGCTAAAGATCGTGCGCTGGAACTGGCCCGTTCCGGATATGTAGCGCCCTTCCCGCGCAACGATATTCCTGCGCCGGGAGAAAACGTGCTTGCTACTTTGCGCCTGGGAATCCATCTAATGAGACAGGCGGAGTACATCAGCGACCATGATGTGAAGGTCGCTACGAAAGTGGTGGAGGTGATTTGCGGCGGCAACGTGACGCCGGGAACGCCGGTGAGCGAGCAGTACATCCTTGATCTGGAGCGCGAAGGCTTTAAGTCACTCTGCGGAGAGAAGAAGACACAGGAAAGAATTCAGTTCACTCTCAAGACCGGCAAGCCGTTGAGGAACTAGTGAGCAAACGCGCACTGATTGTTCTGGGAGTTATCGTGCTTGTGGGAACATGGGCTTTTGTGACCGGCTACGAGTTCCTGGAAAAGGAAAATGCTCTTTGGCAACAAAAAGTGAAAGCAGCTAAAGAAGAGCAGCAGCGTTGCGCCGCCAGATATTCCAAGTACCAGGACTTCGATCAGTTCCGTACAGGTATCCGGCTGCCTTATACGTCTGACCTGCCGGTAGAGCGCTGGATGCAGCAATACAACACGCTGCGCGCGGGCATGAGCGAGCAGGAAGTTGAGATCGTGATGGGCGCGCCTGATTATGTGCGCTGCAATGTAAGCGACAAGGGCGATAAGTTTGTGGGATCGACGTGGCAATACGAGGTGGCGGTTCCGCAGGACGTGAACAATGACGGCCAGAACAGCGCAATCCGCATTGTTTTTAATCCTAACGGAAAGCTGGCAGATAAAAACGCAATGAACATGCAGCCCAAGCCTAGTCCAACTCCGAGCGCAGTACAGGTTGCGACTCCGGCACCGAATAGTTCCGCGACACCGGCTGCTTCACCCCAGGGTTCGCCGGCTGCAGCTTCACCGACGGCCACTCCGGCAACGCCGGCCCCGGTTGCAACTCCGACTGCATCGCCGCAGCAAGTTGCGCCGTCAGGTACAGCACCGCCGAGTCCGACGCCGCAGTAAGTTTGTAGTCGCAGGCGAGGGCGCCTGCGGTCCAAGATGATGAAGCTAAGAGCTAGTGGCTAATAGCCAGGAGTAGTTTATGCGTGATGTTGTAATTGCAAGTTCAGTTCGCACAGCGGTAGGAAAATCCGGCAAAGGCACGTTGCGTGCGACGCGTCCGGATGATCTGGCTGCTGTTGCCATCAAGGGCGCGCTGGATCGTATTCCGCAGCTCGACAAAAAAGAAATTGAGGATGTGATCATCGGTTGCGCTACGCCGGAAGCCGAGCAGGGAATGAACGTGGCGCGCATCGCGTCATTGCGTGCTGGTCTGCCGGTGGAAGTTTCGGCCATGACTATCAACCGCTTCTGCTCATCGGGGTTGCAGGCCATCTCGCTGGCCGTGGATTCAGTGGCGGCTGGCCGCGCGGAAGTTGCCATCGGCGGCGGCACGGAATCGATGAGCATGATTCCCATGGGCGGCAACAAGGTCTCAATTAATCCCTGGCTGGTGGACCACTATCCTGACTCTTATCTTTCCATGGGACTCACGGCAGAGCGGCTGGCGAAACGTTTTGGCATTACTCGTGAACAGGCTGACGAGTTTTCGCTCAACAGCCATAAAAAAGCCATTGCGGCGATCCAGGCCGGCAGGTTTGAAGACGAGATCGTTCCGGTGCCGGTGAGCTTTACCACCCCGAATGGATCCAAGCCTAAGCGGATGGAAATTGTTTTTAAAGTTGATGAAGGCCCGCGTGCGGACACTACCATGCAAGCACTGGCCAATTTGAAACCGGCGTTTCACGCTAAGGGTTCAGTAACGGCAGGGAATTCGTCGCAAACTTCAGACGGCGCTGCTGCCACGGTGGTAATGACAGCAGACAAAGCCAAACAGCTCGGCATCCAACCAATGGCCCGCCTGCTTGCCTTTGCCACTGCAGGTTATTTGCCGGAAGAGATGGGGCTGGGGCCGGTCTATGCCATTCCCAAAGTACTCAAGATGACGGGACTAAAGCTGGAAAACATTGATGTGATCGAGTTGAATGAAGCTTTCGCGGCGCAGGCGCTTTCCGTGATCAAAGAAGCCGGGCTTGATATCAACAAGATCAATCCCAACGGCGGGGCAGTGGCGCTGGGCCATCCACTGGGATGTACCGGCGCGAAGCTGACGGCAACGCTATTGCGTGAGATGAAACGCCGCAACGCGAAGTACGGGATCGTGACCATGTGCATCGGCGGCGGCATGGGCGCGGCAGGGATTTTTGAGAATATTGCATAAGTTCTTTACGCAAGGAAGATGCTCGTAGATGTGGCTTTTCTGAAATCTCGAGCGAAGCGAGAGATCCATATAACTATGATGACTGATGGGCTGAGCTGAGAGCATCGCAACAATATGGATCCCTCACCTGCAAAGAACGCAGGTTCGGGATTGCAGAAAAAGAGTCGAATTTAGTATCCGCGTCCTTATAGAAGAGGAGAGATTTTATGGCAACAGTAGCAGCCCCAAACAGGACCAAGCTGGCGGGCGGAAGTTTTCTGATTGAAGA
>DASRDW010000331.1:0-2239 GCA_035652415.1 Candidatus Angelobacter sp.
CGCTCCGGCGGGCCGGTATTTCTGCTGCTCAACAAAGTTGACAGGCTGCACAAAGAAAAGCTTCTTCCAATCATTGAGCATTACAGCAAGCTGCACGCCTTCCAGGAGGTCATCCCCATCTCCGCCATCAAGCGTGATGGCCTTGATGCTCTCATCAATAAAGTTGCCGGCGCATTACCTGCCGCACCGCCCTATTTTCCTGAAGACCAGCTTACCGATCAGCCGGAGCGTTTTCTGGCCTCAGAAATCATCCGCGAGAAAGTTCTTCTTAAGACCGGCAAAGAAGTTCCTTACGCGACAGCCGTGATCGTCGAACGATATGAAGAGCTGCCCAAGCTCACGCGCATCTCCGCCGCAATCTATTGCGAGCGCGACGGCCAAAAGGCCATCCTGATCGGCAAAGGCGGCGAAAAACTCAAACAGATGGGCACTGCCGCACGCCAGGAACTCGAACGCCGCTTGGATAAAAAAGTTTTTCTGGAATTGTTCGTCAAAGTCAAACCGGGCTGGCGTCAGTCAGCGGCATTTGTGGAAGAGTTGGATTGGAGAAGGCAGTTGGAGGGGCTGGCTGAAAGACCGCCGACAGAGGAATAGCTTTTTTTGAAATAGACAGCTTTTTTCTGAAATCACGAGCGTAGCGAGAGATCCATATCGCCACGATAAACTCATCACAGCGGCTTTCTCGAAATATCTTGTCCACGGAACGGCTATGCGTTGCTGCCTAAAAACAGCCCTCGTCTCTATAGTGATCCCTTGCTACGCTCGGGACTTCGGGAAACGCTACGCTTGGGACTTCGTGAAACGCTACGCTTGGGACTTCGGAAGAGTTCCAAGCGTGATAAACAAAGCTTACTCCGCTCTCAACGCCTCCATCGGCGAAACTCGCGACGCACGACGAGCAGGCGCGTATGCTGCCAGCAGCGCCACAGTTACCAGGATCGCGGGGGCTGCGATGAACGTGAGCGGATCACGCGGCCTCACTCCGTAGAGCAAGCTCTTCAGCAAGCCTGAGAGAAGCAACGCCGCTGCCAGACCAGCCAAGGCCCCGGCAATCACCATGCGCGCTCCACTGGCGACGATGAGCCGGATAATGCTGCGCGGCTCTGCGCCCAAAGCTACGCGCACGCCAATCTCGCGGGTGCGCTGCGTAACCGAGTAGGCAAGCACTCCATAAATTCCGATTGCTGCCAGCAGCAGCGACGCAATGGAGAAGCCGCCGAGCAACACCGCGCTGAACTGCTGCCGGGCAAAGGTCTGGCGCACTACGGTTGTCATTGGGTGCACATCAAAGACAGAGAGTTCGCGGTCAAGTCCCTGAATCACGTCTCTTGCTGGTCCGGCCAGGCTGAGCGGATCTTGTTCAGTCTGCATGACAAAAACCATGCCTCCATACCGCAAATGGGCATGAATGTAATAGGCAGTTGGTTGCGGTTCTTGATCGAGCGTGCCTTCTTTCATATCGCCCACCACGCCGATAATTTCTCCAAAAGGATTCTGGGCATCCATGGCCACGCTTATCTGCTGGCCCAGAGGTTCTTCGTCGGGAAAATATTTTTTGACGAATGCTTCATTGACAATGAAGCGATATGGCGATGAGATCACGTTGTCTGCATCGGTGAAATCGCGGCCCTTTTCGAAAGGAATTCCCAGCGTGTGGAAGTAGCCGGGCAGAACGGTGCGAACTACCGTAGTCAGGGGCTCGCCGGGCCGCGCAGGCGGGCGTCCAGCAATCTGGAAGTCCGTGCCTGCGGCCAGGCCGTTGAACGGCAGATAGCTTATGGCGCTGGCGGAACGCACGCCGGGAAGATGCGATAGCCGCTCGGCCGCAGTGGAGAAGAATTCAACCGCTTTTGGCCCACCACCGTACCTCACCCCGGGCAACGAGACGCTGAATGTCAAAACCTTGTCTGGGTTAAGCCCCGAGTCAACCGTCTGCAGACCGATCACGGTACGAAACAGCAGTCCGGCCCCGGCCAGCAAAATGACTGAGCACGCCACCTCTCCGGCAACAAGCCAGCTACGCAGGCGATTGCCGCCCCCTGTCCCCTGATGGCTCTCTTCATGCAGCGCGCGATTGACGTTTCCGCGCGAAGCAATGAGCGCCGGCGCCAGCCCAAAAATCACGCTGGTGAGGACAGCGAGTGCGACGGCGATGATAAGGATTCTTACATCGAATGAAACCTGGACGGAACGCGTCAGCTCTTTTGGAGCAAGCGATACAAGTCCGGAGACAGCCAGA
>DASRDW010000332.1:0-12037 GCA_035652415.1 Candidatus Angelobacter sp.
ACTCCCGGCCTTGGCTGGAGCGTGACAGAAGGCTCGGGTTGGATTGTTGCTGGGTCGACGGCTAGTCGAAAGCGGAACCGCTGCAATATCAGCGCCAGCACTGCCAAAATTTCCGTCATGGCAAAATTCTGGCCGACGCAGGTACGTGGCCCTGCTCCAAAGGGAAGATAGGCATAGCGTGGGCGCGCAGCAGAATTCTCGGGCGCAAACCGCTCTGGCTGGAACACATTTGCATCCTTCCACCACTTGGGATGGCGTTGCGTAATATAGGGAAAAATCAGGATCTCTGATCCAGCAGGAATAGAAAAGCCGCCAATTTTATCGTTGTTCACGGCTGTGCGCGCCAGTGTCCAAACTGGTGGATACAGGCGCATGGTCTCTTCCACCACCATGCGCGAGTAGCGCAGCTTCATCAGGTCTTCATAAGCAGGCGTTCGGCCATTCATGAACGCCGCTTCAGCAGCCATACGCTCCATCACCTCAGGCCGCGTGCCGATCAGGAAGCAGGTCCATGCCAGCGCCAGCGTTGTGGTCTCATGCCCTGCGGTCAGCAGGGTAATTACTTCATCGCGGAGCTGCTTGTCAGACATGGGAGCGCCGTTTTCATCGCGAGCTTCCATCAGCATGGTAAGCAAATCGGCAATCCGCGTTGGCGCCCGGCGTCGCTCTGCGATGATGCGGTCAATGATTCCGTGAATGTGGGCCAGCGCTCCGCGATATTCTCGATTGCGCCGCGTAGGCAAGGCCAGCGGCGGCGGAAAGATAGACCACGCGCGTTGCACCGAGTAGTCGCGGCCTATATCGAGCGTGCGCCGAATTGACTCAGTCTCATTTTCCAGGTTCGTGGTGAAGAGCACCTGCGCTGCAATGTTGAGCGTGAGCCGCATGAACTCCGGCACCACGTCAAACGGCTGGCTCCGTGCAGCGTAATCTTCCCAGCGGCCCAGCATGGCCAGCGCGCGTTCTTCGCCATGGTTGCCACGAATGACGCTACCTGCTGCCCCTGAAACGAAGGCTGGGTCATCTTGCGCTGCCGCTGCCAAAGCGCGCCTTCGCTTGTGAGCAGCCCTTCACCCAGCGAGAGTTTCAGGATGTTGTAGCCTCGCCCCTTACGATAGTTGACAACATTCGATTGCAGCACCTGCTGGATATGGTCCGGGTGGCTCAATTGGTGTGACACCCACACGCCGCGATAGCGCACGACATCGCCATAGGTGAGCGCAGCTTGAAAAAAGCCGCCTAACGGGTCTCTGCGAAACTGCGGCAGATTCAGAAGAAACGGCAGCGTTCCCGGCCCGGGCGCTTTACTCAACTTGCGGGGAAGAGTGACCACTCATGATTTTACCGCGAAGCTCATGTGGGACAGGATGGCCCTGGAGCCCAACAGTCTATGCAGTTTTGACGGAGCAAAAACCAAATGGTCATGAACCTTTGGGTTTAATTTTTGGTTTCAATATGGAACTGGTCATCACGGCCACTGTTCGCGCGCGAACACTGCCATGCCGAAAGTGAACACACACATTCACACGGCTGCAATTTGTCACCAGTGTTCCTCCCATGAATTCAATAGGTTGCATGCGATAAGAGGTTTGGCAAAGCAGGTGCCATTACTTAAAGCAAGAATGTCCGGTATTTAAAGCGGGATTCGAAATGATTTTCTAGTGATTAGGAGTTCTTTATGTTTGACGGCAAAAATAACCGCTTGCTCGATAGTTTTGCTTTTCGCCTGGCTCTCACTGCAGCAGCTTTTGCGCTGTGGGCAGGCGCAGGGTACGCGCTGATTGCGCTGATTTAAGTTGAGAGCGCCAATCCTCGGTTAGGGCGAAGTCTTTTAAGGGAACATCAAGAAAGTTTCTCCGGATCGAGTTCAAGAACCAGCCAGATTTACGAGTGTTGCGGGCGCCAGTACAACGTCAAAGGTTAAGGCAGGATTTCGCGCAGTATCCAGTCTTCATTACTTTCACGCAAGGGGGTACGGCGCCCCAGCTACCTCATTCACCATCGCAACTAACGATGAATTTTTTAAAAAATGGAAGTAATCGTTGGAACTTGTGTGCGAATTTCTTATGCCACCTGTGCGCCGGCAAAAAGCCCATTCCATGACGCGCAGCTCACTTCAAAAGCAGATGGAGCCTGCGCCACTTTATTGGCCAGCCGTTGTAGTACCAGTGATTTTGCTGCAATAACTTCCTGGTCGCGGCAGGCCAGCAGAGCTGAGCACTCGCGCAGGGAATAGCCCTCCAGCACCGACATAACAAAGACAAAGCGTTCAAAGGGTGACCATTGCATCACCAGGGCTACCAGGGGATTTTCTTGCGCGTCTGCAATGTGCGGAGTTCGCTTGGAGATTTCTTCTTCTGCCGCGGACTGTCCATGCACGGGCGCCATCATTTTTACTGCGTTCTGGATAATCGCGCGTTTACTCCATGCGCGAGCCCACTGTTTGAAAACAGGATTGCCGTGAATGCTATCGTCCAACCCGGAAACAAAGCATTGTTCCGCCTTGGCCATGTCCGCAGTCAAAAGATAAGCCAGCAGGTGCAGACCGGCCATGTCTTCCGTAAAGATCTGGCGGAAGTCATTGCAGGTTGCGTATTCCGTTGTGCGTTCGTGGGTATGCTGGCTTTCTTTACGGCGGAACATCCAGAATCTCCTTCGTGCAAACTTAGTACGCAAAAAACTAAAAAACGGTTTTCACAAACAGCGAAATACCTTGCGCTACCTTGGTTCAAAATAATTAGACTTTCGCCCTCTTTAAATAGTGACAAAATTTATTTTTTTGTTTCACTGCGAAGAAGAAAAAAGGTGAGTTGCTGTAGTCAGATGAGTTTGCCGGTGGGAATCAGCAATGGTTTGCACGCTGCAATGAATTTTTTTCGGATTGCAGCCTCAACGTCCTGACAAATTGAGGAGTTCAAAGGACGAATCATCACCTTCTTCGAACACCAGAGCCTCGTCCTCATTTTCCGCTTTCCACAATCTGCCCAGAGCAGTGCTGGCCAACATCATGAGCAGGCTTAGCGCCCAGAGAGAAAACGGAGTCTGCCTGAGCGATGAGTGCTCCAGGTCCGGCAGGAGAAAAGCAAATGCCCAAAAACCAAGCAGAAAAAGCAGGATCATCATTGTGGAGCTCTGCTTCCACGCTGTGTAGGTACATGCAAATGGAATCTTGCGGAAGTGGCGTAGCAGAAGTTGTGCGAGAAGTACGCAAGCAGCTAGCAGGACGGCGACGTGTCCAGTCCCAACGGCCCATCCCCACACGTGTACAGCAAGAGGAAGGCAGACCAGCAGCGCCCAGGGCAATATAAAAGTAAGAATCACTTTACGCGCCAGTGTGGCAGACTGGTTTTTCTCTTTGTGAAGAATCACTCTATGGACCCAATTGGCGTTGAGTTCAGCCGGAATAGCAAAGATAAAACGCAGGCCGCAAATCACAAAGTATGCCAGCACAAATGGCACTGATAGTAATTCAGCCTGCGGAAGATTGCTTGCGCTGTGATCGCCATTCATGGCGGAAGCCAGCATTTGCAACGCGAGCACCAATCCCAGGCCGGAGAATGCGCCGAACAGCAGTGAGTGCCGCTCATTCCGCAGCAACGTCTTCATGGTGAAACGGTAAATTGACTGCTCAAACGATGAGTGCAGAACAAACCGGTCCATCCACGCCATGGGCAGCAGGGTTTTTGGAGCGCGATTGCGCAGCGTGGTGTCAATCGTCTCAGGAATGCCTATGAAATAACGGTAATAGCTGGCAATGTAAACAGCAGGCGCAAGTATGCTCATGCAAACCATCGCCTGCCAGCCCAGCGTGCCGAGCCGCGTGAAGCTGGCATCTGCCTTGCCCAGCACAGTACGCAGCAATCCCAGAAACCACACCGGCGGCAGCCAGTGCAACACCGGATGCATGCCAGAAGAGAGCGTGCGCAGAAGCTGCGGGACAACAAAGGTACTGCAGAGCAATCCCAGCAGCAGCATGACGATTCCTATGCGCAGGTAGAGCGAGATGCGCCGGAAAAGGCTTTCCGGCAACACGACCATCAGTGTTCCGATCAAGGCAAACAGGGCAAGAAAGATGAAGAGGCTAGAGAGCAGCACACCGAGAAAGTGAGCGCCGGCGAACTGCAGATAAAAAAGAAAGTTACGCTCTTCCATGGTGACATCCATGGGAAACAGGATTGAAGAAGCGGCATTCACATCTATTGCAAAGACCAGGGCAATAAGTGTGATGGCCGTAATGTTGGCCAGAAAAATCCGCCGCGTGGCGATGGGCAGTGGCGCAAGATTCATGTAATCGCGACGGTCAGGGAAGATGCTTTCCCACTTGAGCACGGTCACAATCCCTGTGATCACCATGGAAAAGGTGAGAAAGAAATACTGGTCCGCACGATGAGGCATACGGATCAAAAGGATGATTGCCGCGCAGAAATCTCAAGAAAGAAGAGTATTTGTCGAGCAGAATAATGGAGGCAAAGCCTCCGGACGCAGCCAGAATCCCAAGACTGCTTCCACACTCAACCCGAGCCCGCCTTCGCCGGAGTCTCCGGTACCGGAAAACAAACGCATGCCAAAGTGCGCAACCAATCGCCAGAATGGGCGTGCAAGCAGCCGCTCTGTGCGCCGGCTACGGCTTTGCGGATGGCGGCTATCATGGCGCGCCCATGACTTCCACAATGTCATGCGCAATCTGCTCGGCATCCTGCTCCTGCACCAGATGAGAAAAAGAATCCTCCAGCGTGGCCAGGCCGGTCATGTTGCGAACCTGGCTGACGGAGCCATGCGCCACCAGCTTTCCTTTATGCAGGATCAGCAGATGGGAGCACAGCTTCTCCACCACCTCCAGAACGTGCGAGCAATAAAAAATGATCTTGCCCTGCTGACCCAGTGACTTTACCAGCTTGCGAAAGATCATGGCAGAGGTTACATCCAGCCCGGAAAGCGGCTCGTCAAAAACCAGCACCTCAGGATCGTGCATGAGCGCGGAAATCAGAAGAACACGCTGCCGCATTCCTTGGAGTAAGAAGCGATCGTGGCATGGCGATAGGGAAAGAGCAGAAAGAGTTCCAGCAGAGCGTTGGCCCGTTTGCGAAGCAGCTTTTGGTCCATGCCCCGCAAAATGCCCACAAATTCCAGGTACTCCCAGCCGGTCAGGTAAGGGTAAAGCAGGGCTTCCTCTGGCACATAGCCCAGCAGCTTTTTATAGGTGAGAAGGTCGTCTTTGATATTGGCGCCATGGAAGAGCACTTCACCGCAGGTCGGCTCCATGAGGCCGGTAATCATTTTTACGGTAGTGCTTTTACCTGAGCCGTTCGGCCCCAGGTAGCCGAGAATCTCTCCCGGCCTGACGGCAAAGCTTACGTTATTTACCGCAGGAATGCTGGCGTAACACTTGGTAAGACCCCGGGCCTCAAGCATCGGTCGCCTCCCTGGAGCCGCATCGATTTTTTAAAAGACACCGTTTACAAGCGCACGGTTCCCGCGCGCAAAGAAAAATTATCCTGCTCCGGCCAGCGCGAAATCCGGTAAACTTGCACTAGAGGGCATTCCAAAGAAGAATGCTACATATAAAGAATACTACATAGGGTGATTGAGCTCAAACATGGAGCCTGCGGTCAAAATTTCCCATACATCGGCGCTGATCCTGCAGACCATCAACTCGGGTTATGTGTACGGGTTTGACATTATGGAGATCACGGGATTGCCGAGCGGAACTATTTATCCTGCGCTGCGCCGGCTGGAGAAGGATTCATTTGTCCGCGGCGACTGGGAAGACAGGCGGACTGCCATCCGCCAGGACCGTCCTCCACGGCGCTATTACAAGCTGACGCGCCAGGGAAAAGAAGTGCTTGCCGGGGCGGTGGAGCGTTATCCGTTGCTGGCCAGATTGGCCCCGCAGGAAAAAGCGGCGCGCAGGTAAGGGAGAGTTGTGCAGCCCCATCCTCAAATTCGCGGCCTGATGTGGCAATGCAAAGCAGTATTGCGAACCGCCAGCCTGCTTGTTCCCAAGTCTGCTCGGTCTGCCTGGTATGAGGAGTGGTATGGAGAAATCTGGCACTGGATGCACTTTCTGGCCGAGTCAGGCCGGCTGACACGCCAATCATCCATGGAACTGATGCGCCACTGCTGGGGCGCATTCCCTGATGCTGCCTGGCATCGCTTTGATCATAAGAAAACCATTAAAACTTTTGAAGAAGCGCCGCGCAGCGCGCGGTTCTGCCTGGGAGCAATCGAGATTGCATTTGTCATGCTGGTGCTGGTTACTGGTTTTGCGCCCACCATTCGCTCTGCCTTCCGCCCGCTACCTTTTCATCAGCCTGGCCGGTTGGCGTATCTTTCTTTCCAGAGCGGCTTTACCCAGTACGATGAGGACTATCTCTTTCGCAACACCGCAGACTGGGCCCAGCAAAGCACGACCACCGATTCAGTGGTCGCATATTCGTGGCATCCGGTTGTCGTCCGTGTTCCTGACGGATGGGTTCGCGATGTCAGCGCGCGCGTCGCACCTAATTTTTTTGAAGTATTAGGCAGCAAAGCTGTGCTGGGCAGGGTATTTACAGCGGGCGATGAAACCGCATGTCCCAATTGCGTGGTCATTACTCATCGGATGTGGAGCACGGAGTTCAAGTCTGATCGCGATATTGTAGGCAGGACAATTTCGGTGAATGACCAGCCTAAGACTGTGATTGGAGTGCTGCCGGGGAATTTTGTTTTCATATTTCCTGAAGTCGCTATCTGGCAGCTTCCACATACCGGATTCGCCGCCAAGAACATCGCAGACCGCACCGGAGCTGTACTGCGGATGAAACCTCATGTTTCCTTGGCCGATGCAGGCGCTGAGTTCCAGGGCCTTGCCCAAAAGGGCGGTTACACGCGGCCGCAAATGGAGTCATTTGAATCGCGCGCACACCAGGGCATTAAGTTCTATTTGTTTTTCACTTTGCTGTCTTTGTTCGGAGGCATCGCCTTGGGCAGCAGCCGGTTGGGGGGCGCCAAGACGCGCAAGTTGAAACTCAGCTTCCATTACACCTGGCGGTGGTGGGGATTTTTTGCAGCCAAGACGCTATTGTTGTTGGCCATCTGTTTTGTCGGCGCACTGGAGATCACGAGCCGGCTCTCCATTATTTTCACCGGTTCGATCAATCCGTTAGTGGGACCAATTTCCACGTGGCTTTTCCTGGTCACGGCGATGATTGCGCTTTCATGGTCACTGCAGGACCAATCGCGACGTTGCCGCTACTGCCTTAATCGCCTGGGCAATGAAGCTTCTGTGGGCATGCCCAGCTATTTGTTCCTGGGATGGTGGGGAACTGAACTGGTCTGCTCTGATGGCCACGGCCTGCTGCATGTGCCAGAGATGAAGTCCAGTTGGCAGGAGTTTGACCAGTGGGTCACACTCGACGAATCCTGGAAACCACTGTTTGAACCGGAAGAAGCGGTTCACGCTCCGTAATTTAGTTTCTCTGACCTGCGTTACCCTTTTGATTTAGAAACTGCCGCCATTGCTTCCCGGCCCGTCATCGTCGTCACTGGTCATTCCGGCAAAAGGATCGTCATCATCCATGGCGGATGTTCCGGCTTTCACCTGCGCGGAAGCCTGGTTGCCGGGAACCTTGCTTTCCTGCTCTTTCTTATGCTCTTCGCGCATCTGCTTTAGCTTTTCTTTTTGCTCCGGCGTCAGCACGCCAAACATCTCCTGATGCGCCTGTTTCCGCACTGCCTGCATTTTTTCTTTCTTTTGCTCATCGGTCAGTGAACTATCCTCGCGGAGCGCCATCACTTGCTTGCGCGTGCTCTGGTTGATTTGCCGGAACTGTTGCTTCTGCGCATCGGTCAGGTTGAGCTTCTCGGCCAGCATGGCCATACGCTGGCGCTGCCGCTGCATGGCTCCGGCGCGGCGGCCGGGCTGCTGGTTTGGCTGGCTCTGGCTATCAGCTTGCGGCTGGCTAGACGAGTCATTGTTTTGATCTTGTGGCTGCTGTGCCAGTGCGGCGCAGGATAAAAACAGCAGCAGTGTAAGCGTTGCGAACATAGTGCGATGAAGGAATCGTGTCATGGCCGATACTAACCCGGAGCGCCGGGCAAAGTTCTTTTTTACGTCCCCAAGGTAACTTTTGCATTTGTTTCGGGTTTGTTACCTTATAGGTAAACAGATAAGCGGGGAGCGCCATGAAGAAGTATCTATTGTCTGCAGCGTTGGGCTTGCTGGGAATGTTTCTTTTCGCTCAAGAGCCCGATCAGGGGCAGCAATCGCCTAGCGGCCAGGGCGACTTGAACGCAGCCACTGAAGCCATGAGCCACCATCACAATGAAGGCCATGAGCACATGGGCGCGCACATGCACATGACAGAGCTACGCAAGCCGCAGCCCGGCGATGCAGCCAAAGCGGAGAAAGTGGTAGATGAAGCACGGCCGGCGCTGGAGCGCTATCGTGATTACAAGGTCGCGCTCAGTGATGGCTACAGAATTTTTCTTCCCAACGTTCGGCAGAAGATGTACCACTTCACCAACTATCAATATGCTCTCGGCGAGGCTTTCCGTTTCGATCCTACTAAGCCCACTTCGTTGCTCTATGAAAAGCACGGCAATGATTACAAGTTGATCGGCGCCATGTACACCGCGCCTGTAGCTTTTAGTGAAGAGACGCTGAATGAGCGCATTCCGCTCAGCGTTGCCCAATGGCACCAGCACGTGAATATGTGCAGACCGCCTAGAGGGCGCGGCATAGAGATGCTGAGCAAGAATGCCAAATTCGGCTTGAACGGTTCCATCACCACGCGGGAAGAGTGCGAAGCCGCAGGCGGAACTTTTATGCCTCACGTTTTCGGCTGGATGGTGCATATGTATCCGTGGGAGAAGACGCCGGATGAGATTTGGTCGGTAGAGCGCCAGCTTGAGAAACCAGCTTCAGCGCACCACGATCATGGCGACATGGCAGGAATGAATCACGCGCACTAGAATTTTCCCACATCCCGAGCAAAGCGAGAGATCGCAGAAATAAATTACCAAATCCTGATCTCGATCTCCCTGCTTGATTCCTGCCTTGTCGCTGGATGGCGCAGCGCTGCCACTTTCAGCGTTGTTCCCGGCTCGATCAATGGCGGATCGAACTTATAGCCATCACTTGCCACCGTCAGCTTAAACCTCGTGCCGAAGTACGCAGGAAACTCGGCGTTCTCCCGCGAACCAGAGCAGACATAGAGGGAGAGCAGATCACAAAGCTGCAAAGCATCCGTCAGCAACTCCAACTCGTCAATGCTCCGCTCTTGTTTTGCTGTTAACTGCTTTTGCCGGTCTCCTTCATTCTGCAGAAAATGAGTGAGTTGCTTCTGGTCGGCCGGCAGCACACGGGCAGTGCTTTGTTCGGCAAGCCGGGCAAAGTGGCGGCTCACCATGTATCCGCCTGCTTCGCCGGTTGATGCCGCTACCTCAATCGATTTTTCCCAGGCCGCCAGAAACTCAGCGGTAGAACACTGGATGAATGATTTTGGACAGCCCTGCCTGACTGACCGGCTCTGCATGATGGCTTGTGCGTCAGGTACGCCCCAACCGGCATCATGCAGCGCGATGGCGCGCAATACCGCAGCATCCATTTTGGGGACTTGCGGCGCTATTAACTTCGCGGCAGAGTCAGCGGCCAATACCGCGTGAGAGGGTTGCGTGATCATCCAGCAGCCGTCGTACGTCTGGCGTTGTATGCGCTCCACCACACTCCATGCAGGGAGAAAGTCCGCCATTGAGGCGGATGACGGCTCCAGAGGGCGCAAGATCATAAGACCATCAGCTTGGGCGCCGTTTGGCCATGCGCCGGGGCACTGCCATGGCCTTGGCCGGACCGCTGCTGGAAGGCGGCTTCCTCATTCCCTCAAGCAACTCTTTCAGCGCTACGGCATTATTGCGCTCTTCATTGCGCGAGGAATAAATCAGAGTGATAAGCTCATGCTTGTGCAGCAGGCCATAAAGAAGCTGCAGATCAGCGGAAGCCTCAGGCGTGTTCAGTTCTTTGAAATAGCGCTTCTTGAAAGCTTCCCAGTTGGCGTTGGAGTGGAACCACTTTCGCAAGGTGTTTGAAGGGGCAAGGTTGCGGAGCCAGTGATCGATGCGCGCCTTTTCTTTACGGATACCGCGCGGCCACAGGCGGTCCACCAGCACTCGCTGGCCATCCGCCAGAGAGGGTTTTTCATAAGCGCGTTTGATCTCAACCGGCATGTAAGCAGCCGCAGTGCAGTCCAGGGGGTTTGCAAAACGCTGCGCTCCAGACATAATAGTCATTTGAGGCAAACAGCGTCCATTTTTCTGATGATATTTTTAGCTGCAATTTTGTCCAGTTGCGGCAAAGATCCGGCACAGATGACAGATGCCGAATTGGGACTCAACCAGCAGCAATCCCAGGGGCGCAAGGTTTTTAATATCTATTGCGCCAGCTGCCACACCGCTTATTCTTCCAAAGGCAATAAAGGACCGGGACTGAAGCACCTCTATAAAAAAGAGTACCTGCCCAGCGGCCTGACCCCGACGGACGAGCACGTGGAAGAAACAATCACCCGTGGACGAAATATGATGCCTCGCTTTGCCGATCAGCTTGATCAGGAAGAGCTGCAGGACTTAATTGCGTATTTGCATACGCTGTAGCACCGATTTTTTGATTCGGCCTTCGACCTAGTCCGATCGGCGGCGGTTCCTCTCTTGGAATAAGAGCTTCATTGTGGCGGCCCTTCTCAGGATGACTCTGGCCGTCGCATTTGCTTCAGCCTTTCATTTTCAGCCAGCACACTCTGCTCGTCCTTGAGCATCTCTTCGTATTCAACGGCTTGAAATGACCACAAGCGGGCATTGTGCCAGGCCACAAGCCCAGCCACCACAAAAACGAACGGACTGATAATCAGGAACACCCACCATGATGGCAGGATGAGAAATGAAGCAAGAAGGAAAAGGATAGAAAGCGCGTAAACGATAGCCAACGCTGCTGCCAGCAGTATCTGGAAAGGCGTGACATGCACTTTAGGAAAGTAGCGCTGCCGGTCCCAGGGACCGCGATCTACTTCCCAGAGAGACTGTGCAACATCCACCGATACCAGCAGGAACAGAATGAGGGCCGCGACCGCACTGATGCCGCGCAGGATTACCGAACCTGTCTGACGCGCCAGATATGCGAGCACGATTGCCGCGGCCGGCGTCCATGGCCGCCAGGGGCTGGTGTAATAACCAATCCTCGTGAGCAGGGAACGCCCGTTTGCCCACCAGAGGTTGTCGGCATCCTCAGCCATTAGTGTCCTCGTTCACAGTCAAATGGTACTGCTGCATTGCGTGATTGGCAGCATTACCAGAGTGCCGATGAATCGCCTGACTAACCTCGGGCATCGTACAATAGAGATTCACCCAGACTTCTGATCTATGGCCAGCCCTGTAGAACTCGTCCAGATTGACCTGTCGCCAAGGCGTCCGCAGCCCAAGCCGGCGTGGCTCAAGGCACGTGCGCCCATGGGCGATAACTACCATGAACTCAAAAAACTGGCGCGCACCCTAGATCTACATACGGTTTGCGAGTCCGCCCAGTGCCCGAACATTGGCGAATGCTGGAACTACAAGACCGCCACATTCATGCTGTTGGGAAATCTGTGTACCCGCCGCTGCGGTTTTTGCGCTGTGCCCAAAGGCAAGCCAGGGCCGCTGGATTGGGATGAGCCTCGCCGCGTGGCTGAAGCCGTGGCCACTCTGGGCTTGAAGCACGCCGTGGTCACTAGCGTGAATCGCGATGATGACAACATGGGCGGCGCAAAGATTTTTGCAGAGACCATTCGCGAGATTCGCCAGCAAGCGCCGGACTGCCAGGTTGAAGTCTTGATCCCGGATTTTCAGGGCCGTGAAGATTGCTTGCAGGTGGTGATTGAAGCCAGACCTGAGGTGCTTAACCACAATACTGAAACTGTGCCACGACTCTATCGCGCAGTGCGCTCCGGCGCTCGCTATGAGCGCACGCTTGATTTGCTGAGTAACGTGAAGCGCTTTTCGCCGGGGATGGTTTCAAAAACCGGCGTGATGG
>DASRDW010000333.1:0-7460 GCA_035652415.1 Candidatus Angelobacter sp.
GATGCTTGCAGTTCCGCCTCCAGCTATCGTGCCAAGCGTGCACGTCACGGTGCTTCCCACAGCTGAGCAGACGCCCTGGCTGGCAGTAGCGGAAACGAATGTAGCTCCCGTAGCCGGGAACGTATCCGTAACCATTACAGAAGGAGCCGCGTTGAGCGATGTGTTGTTGACGGTGATGGTGTAAGTGGCGTTCGCGCCCAAGTTTACAGAGGAGGGGCCAACGTCTGTGATGGAAACATCAGGCGTTCCGGCAGCCGCCGCAGGTGTTATTGCATTCGACTGCGCTGATTCAGCGCTGTTTCCGATCGCATTGGTTGCGTGAACGGTAAAAGTGTACGTAACGCCGTTCGTCAAGCCGATCACGCTGGCACCAGTGCAGGTCGCACAGGCTGTGCCTGTAATGCCTGTTGGGTTGCCGCTGACCAGCGCAGTCACGGTGTAACCGGTAATCGGTGAACCACCATTGGACGTGGAAGCGCTCCAGGCTACCTGGGCTGACTCATTGCCCGCAGTTGCAGAAACACTTGCGGGTGCGGAAGGCGCCGTGGGAGCAAATGGGGTCACGCTGTTGCTCGCCGCGGAAAAGACGCTCGTGCCTGCCGAGTTTGTGGCCGCAACTTCAAATTGATACGTGACGCCATTCGTTAACCCAGTCACCGTCGCGGTGGTGGGAACAATGGTAGTGCCGGGAGTCGGACCAACAGTCATATCCGGAACCAGAATGCCGTTTGATGCCGACGAGTTATGAACTGTGTAGCTCGTAATGGGCTGGCCATCAGGAGCCGGCTGCCAGCTAACGGTTACCTACGCGTTGCCTACCGTAGCGGACACATTGATGGGCGCTCCTGGAATAGCAAGCGGCGGTGCCTGTGCCAGCACCTCCCACCAGCGGCCGGATCCGGGAAGATTGCCCTCGCTGGGATCATCGCCTACGAAAATCCTTTCAGCCATAGGATTGAATGTATCCACAGCCAATCCCGTAGCGAACTGGAAATTCGTGGCATACGATGCAGTTACGTTCGTTGTCCCGTTTGCAACCTGGACTAGGCTCAGTTGGAGCCCATTCGTGTAATACATGTTCTGGCCGTTGGTGGCCGGGTATTGCTGATCGCTCACTCCGGCGAGTGGAGCTGGAATCTGTCCCACCAGGATGTTCTGCCCTGTGCAGACGGCGAAATTATCAGTCGCGGTAAAGCATGTATCGGCATTTTTCACGATCCATGGTGAAAGCCCATCACCGCCGTACAATCGTGCCCAATCCAGCCCAGGCCAAAATTCTTCTTTCCATCAGGGCTGTTGATCACGTCGTTCTGCACGTTGGTGCAGGGCAGCGGATTAGTAGTGGGTGCAAGAACGCGTACCACTGCGCCGCTTCGGAGTGAAGATACGTACAGATTGCCATCTGGCCCAACCGCTGTCCATGCGGGAGCAACCAGGTTGGTTTTGCAGCCGGTGCCTCCGTTGCTGATCAAAATGTCAACGTTGACCGGATCAACCACGCCGTGCCCCGAGCCGGCGGCAGGTTGAAAGTGCATCCGATAAACTTCGCCCGCCGTGGCTGTAATGTTGGGAGCATAGAGCGTATTGGTGGCCGCATCAAATGCCGGCTCTCCGGGCTTGAATTGCGTGGCGCCTACAAAGTTGATACACGTGTCCCGGTTCTGGGTATATGGCCCGGGAGAATCCAGATCTGGATCAAACCGGCAAAGACCCAGGATTTCATCGCCGCCCCAAAAGTGCCGGTAGTGCTGGCCTGTGGCGGGATTGATCCCGGATCCGGTCAGGACCACGCCGCCTGTAGGCGCGGTCAAGCCGGTAGCAAATTGAACTGTGGTGGTTTGCGCGCTTGCTGTCGCTGCCGCAAAAGCCACCAGAACAACCAACATGAGCCAGGAATTGACAATCCTGGACCCACAACGGCGCGCTACATTCGGAAGCGCAACAAAAGTATGATTGATTTCCATAAAATGTTTCCTTCTACTTTTGCCCCCAATACTCGAGGCTTTTGTAAAACAGCAGTTGAAGTTGCAATCCCACAAGCTCCCGTTGCATCGTTAATGCGCTGAGCTTATATCATTAAACGATATTATCGTTATACGATATATACGCTAAAAACACTCCGGTCTCGTGCCACAAACGTGACAGTCTTAGGGGCATACGCCTGCGGTATCAGCCTTGAATGAGCTGCCGCTGCGCACACATATTCCCTTAAAGACCCGGGGCCGTAGGGGTTGATTTAGAGCCAGCTTCGGACGGTGCTATGACCGGAAGAAAAACATGCACCAGCTGGGGTTCATGCTCTGCTGCCCTGGACTACATCCAGAAGCTAGATGGGTTAGCTCATCGGAATATGAGCCGAGCATTCCATCTATATTTCGATCTTTCTTACAACTAGAAATCTGCCTTTCCAACATTAGAATGACATTAAACGATAATTAAAATTTCTGATTTTCTTGACCTCTGCGCTTTCCTGTGATCGCACTTAACTCACTTAATACTCTTCCGGCGATTAAGCGCGCTTGGCCGTGATTGGCCTTTTCCCTCGTCATCCTGCATCATTGAATAGATGCCCAGGAAGAAATCAGCCCCGGCGCCCACATCTCTCAAAGGCTGGAAGGCCATTGCCGGCTATCTCGGCCTTACTCCGGCCACGGCGCAACGCTGGGCCGAGGATGGAATGCCGGTAAAGCGTGAAGGCCGCTTCACCGTTGCCGATCCTGCTGAGTTGCAGGCGTGGCTGGGCCGCGAATCGCATATGGCAAAGCCCGCGCACGTCATGACCAAAGATGCCGACATCTCAGCCGCACTCAAGGAATCATTGGCGGCAACCAAACGCGAAAAGAAAAATTCTGAGAGCGGTTCCCGGTAACTCACCTATGTGCGGACGCTACGAACTAACAGCGCATGAAAAATGGTTGAGTGACTACTTCAACCTTGATCCCGATGATATTGACTGGGCTGCTCGCTGGAACGTCGCGCCTACCCAGGGAGTAGCCACCATCCGGCAGGACCGCCGGGAGCCGAAGCGCATGTTCGCTCTCATGCGTTGGGGATTGATTCCCTCATGGGCTAAAGATATGTCTATGGGTGCAAAAGCTATCAATGCCGTGTCTGAAACGGCTGCTGAAAAACCTGCCTTTCGCGACGCAATGAAGCTGCGGCGCTGCCTCATCCCCGCCACCGGATTCTATGAGTGGAAGCGCACCGGCCCAAAATCTAAACAGGCTTATCACATCGGCATGAAAGAGGATGGACTGTTCGCTTTCGCCGGCTTGTGGGAAAACTGGAAAGATCCGCAAGGCAAAGTCGTTAAGAGCTGCACCATTCTCACCACGCAAGCCAACGCCGCGCTGGCTGATATCCACGAGAGAATGCCCGTCATCCTGCGCCCTGAAGATTACGATCTTTGGCTCGACCCCGGCATTACCAACCCTGCTCGCGTGGCCGATCTGCTCAAGCCTTGCGACCCTCGTCTTCTGCGTAAATATCCGGTGAGCGATTTTGTGAATCGTGCAGATAATGAAGGCCCGGAATGCGCCAAAGAAGAAGAGGCTCCATCTGATATCACTATTCAGCAAAAGCTCTGGTAGATCTCGCGCACCCATCCTTTCACGTTGTTTGTGAAAGGATGGGATTCAACCGAATTGTCATTGATGCCGTTTTGGATTTTTAGAAACAGCCGCAGACTACATTGCCATTTCTGAAGCAGGGACGAGGGCAACCTGCAGCAGCAGTACCTTGGTCAGCAAATAATGTTGCCGGATTTGCCCATATAACAACAACTGTCGCTATGCAAAGGGTGAGTTTGATGATCTGAATTGCCATTTTCTTTGACAACATATTTCATCCTTTCGTGCTCTGGTGGTCCGCTGAGCAGAATTACTCAGCGTGCCCTAAAAGGGGCGTCAGAACACAAATTTATCCTCCGTAAAAAACGAGCCGCCATCAACAGAAAAACCGCTCTTGATTGATTCTCAATTCCCAAAAGAGGAAAGGGACTCTCAGCCTCTCTACAACGCTCCTCAATTCAGTCGTCTCCAGCAAAAAAGAGGGCCTGTTCGCCCTCTTTCTTTTGCTATAAACCGAGTTTCCTTATGCCGCCAGCAAGCGATCAAAGAAGCTGCGGTAGCGCTGCAGCGCGACCCGCAGGTCCTCGGTCGAGACGTTGTCGCCACGGTCCCACTGTTTTTCCAGGCTTGAACGTTCGCCGGCAAAGCCGTCAGCAAGCCGCTGCATCACGGTGGCCACCAGCTTGTCGGCTTCTTCCACGGCCTGGCGTGGTTCATCCACAAACGCTGACTGCACATTGGTCCAGCGTCCACGCAGCTCGGTCACTTCTGACTCCGCAAACAACGCTTGCGTGTTCTGTGGCGGAGTCCCGGCTTCTGCACGCTCAGCCCTCTGTTGCGTGCGCGCTTCTGCAAGGCCGCCTTTGCGCTTGGCGTCAAGCTTGCCTTCGACGTTTGTTGCAAGTTTGTCCTCGTGGATTGGGTCTTCATGTATCTGGTCATCGAGCTTCTGTTCGCGGTTTTCTGGTCTCACCAACTCAGGCCCACCCCACTCTTCGTTGGATGGGACATCTGTGACGGGCTGGTTTGGGGTTTCCGCGCGGCCTGCCAGGTCCGCGGTCGTAAGTTGATCTTTTTTTCTCTTCAGTTCAGCCATCAGGCCACCTCCCGGACTCGTTGGTTGGACGATTGAATTTGCAACAGCTCTTCAAAAAGCGAACGGTAGTAAATGATCGCGTTGCGCATGTCTTCCGTAGTGGCTTCGCCCCGGCGATGCCGCAGTGCGATCTCATGCGCGGCGCGGTAGTTGTCCACCACTCGCGGATGGTCTACGGAAATATCAGCCGCGCGCTGCTCGAAATCGCTCATTGGATAACCGCGTGCCTGCATCACCCGTGTTACAAGATTGTCAGCCTCGCTCACGGAGCCTTTTGGGTCATCCACAAAACGCGCCTGCACCGCGCGCCACTCTGTAATAAAACGCTCGCGCTCCGCGGCCCCAAGTTCCCTGATGGAAAACTTGTCGACGCGCTGCTTACGTTCCAGCAGCTCGGATTCCGCCCGTGCCGGCCCTTGCTCGCGAACTGTGCGTTCATATTCCGGGCCAAAGCGCTGTCGCAAAGCTTCGCTTCGGCGTCTTCGTGTTACGAACCACGCGATTGCGAGCACCGCGACCACTATTACCGCAATAATGATGATGGTCCCTGGATCCATTCGCACCTCCCCTCGCTAAAAAAGATGCAAGCGCTCCGGTCAACGTTGTTGCTCTAAGGCTTTGCGGTGTGTGAATAACAAAGTTTTTACCGTTGCGGCAAAACACCACCTTTTCTTATCAGCGTGCATCCGCGATGCTCCGGACAAGATTTTCCTCGCCGCAACTTCACGCCTCCACCTCGTACTTTGTGACACAAAGCGTCACATCGCCTTCGCTCAAGCGGCAGATCGCCAAAGTTTCAGTTTTTCTGGAACCCATCCTTTCAACGCCGCATTATGGTTCAAGTTTCTGGGCACGCAGAATGATGCAATCCATTTTGTCTTCTGGTGAGACAAAAAAGCCCCGCTTTTTACCGGGGCTTAATCATCACCGATACAACTACGAGCGCGGCTGTCCATGCAAGAAGTGTCTATAAGGAGTGTCTATTTAGAGGCTTAAAGCAACTAGAGTTGCTGTGTCTCCCCATCCGTTAGAAGAACGGCCCTTTAGGGCCGGGGCTCCAGCACGCGCTGGCTTTGCGCGTGCTGGGGTGGAAGCGCCGCGTAATGCGACAAAAAGTCCCGAGCTTCAGCCCCAGTGAAAAAACTCCGCCAGGATACACCAACTCTGGAATCGCCTAAACTATTGGCGCCAGAAAATCGAGCATCCGCGCCTTGATGTCCGCAACCTCTTTTTCAATGGCGCCGAACTGCTTGCCGTTCGTCTTGTGAGGAGGTTCGCTATCCTGCAGCACGATCCACTCTTCCTTGAATTTGCGCGCGGTTTCGCGAATGTCCTTGGGCTGGGACTCGTCTTGTGACAGCTTTTTGCACATGAGCGCCAGGATAATGGCGTCAACTTTTTCCAGGTTTTCTCTTCCAATCATGGTGTGATTTTACCAGCCTGCGCTTATGTATCAAACTCAACGGCCAGAGCGGATGGAAACTGCCTTTTGATTTACAGTGAGGATCCAAATGGCGCTTGGGGATTTGGGAATCTGAAGGCGATGCGATGACTCGATTCCTAATCCGCGCTCATCCGTATCAATCCGAGTAAATCTTGGTTTGCCTTTCAATCACCAGATCAAACCGATCACGTGCGAATCGCCCAATTCCTCATTTTCCCCACGTCAACTCATATTTCTCCGGCAGATGTCCGCCTTCATAGTCGATGCGTCCATTCGCCTTCAGCCCCGGACGCAGCAACATCTGGCGGACCATCTCCGGAATCATCACCATACCTATGTAGCGCCCCAGGCATTCATGGCTGCCAAAACCGAAGTGGAAGTAGTGGTACCAGTTGCGTCCGGGAATGAACTGATCAGGATTTTCAAACGCTTTCTTGTCGAACATGGCGGACTGCGTCACCGCCAGCACATAGCTTCCCGGCTGCACTGTAGTTGCATGGTCTGTGCCTTTCCCGATGGTATATTCGCTTGCCGTCTGGCGGAAAATGAATGCCGAGATGGGGACAAAGCGCAGGGCCTCCCACACGATTCCATCGAAACTGGTTGGATCATTGGATTGCGCCGCAGACTGCGCCTTGGCCAGCCACTCAGGATGGTCCAGCAGATATTGAATTACCTGCGCCACAGCCTGTGAAGTAGTCTCAATGGCGCCGATCAAAAGACCGCCCGCGTTCACGCCCAGCCGCTTAATATCAAAATCCACCGCCCCAGGATACGCGGTGCGTACCATGCGCGTGACAATATTGTCTTCCAGCTTGCCGTCGCCTTTGCCCATGAGCTTGCGCACCAGCAGACGCAAAAGATACCACGGTGCCAGTAGAATGTGTTCGGCTTTTTCCGCTTTCACGGCCAGCCATCGCGTTGCGATCAGTTCAGTCAGATACTTTTCCAGCTGTTTGCTGGCCTCGTTCTGCGCATCCTGAATTGCTTTGCTTTTTTCCGGCGGAAGCAGGTCAAACGGCTGGTTGTAGAATGTGTTGGCTTGGTTGCGATAAGACCAGTCAATCAGGTCCTTGCGGTCAACTCCCGTAAGCCCGAAATACTCCTGCACTAGCGTGGCGGGGACCATGCGGCAGTAACCATCAATCGCCTCCATTTTACCGCCCGCGGTATCAAGCAGGTCTTTGCTGATCTTCGCCACCATGGCGCGGACCTGCGGCAGGTCATCGCGGTTCAGCATGGCCTGCATGATGGATTTTTCCCGCGTGTGCAGCGCGTCATCGTCATGCGCCATAAAATAAATTCCACCGGCCATCTTGGGGAGATAAAGCGCGGCGGTAAATATTTTGGG
>DASRDW010000334.1:0-18346 GCA_035652415.1 Candidatus Angelobacter sp.
GACCACCAGGCCTTTCCGACCCTTCCAATCCAGCACAGATGCCAAACCTGAACTCCAAAGGCAGCAACGCCGGTCAGACGCTGGATCATATAACCATTACCGACGGGCCAAAGATTGGTTCACAAGATACGAATGCGACGATCGCATGGACGACCAACAAGAATGCGTCAACTTATGTCCGCTATGGAACGGACCCTAATAATTTGGATCGGCAGTATTGGCGGGCAGGTGGAGAAACAACACACACCGCAACATTATCGAATCTTCAACCCGGAACCCACTACTACTTCGCGATCATAAAGTATGGCAATACCGTTGGAACCAAAGGGGAGTTCCAGACCACGGGCGGAACTGAGGCAGCCAGAGCCGCCACTCCGGAAAGCAGCGCGGCGCAAACCGCTGAACCGCCGGCTGCGGCCTCCACTCCCAGCAATACAACCGAGGCGGCGGCACAACAACCTGCAACTACGCCTGCTACGCCAGAGCGGAGCGCGCCGGCGCAGCAAACTGTTCGCACTATCACTGACTTAAAAGAAGAAGGTAATGCCCTGCCTGAGACGGCTTCGCCGCTACCTCTGCTGGGATTGCTGGCTTTGGGCTCATTGGCGATTGGAGTTATTACCATGAAGAAATAAAAGCAGCAGCGGAACCACTGACACAATAACGTCACGGGATTTGCGAAGAAACTCGCATTATTGCGCCGGCGCAGATGTTTTCTTTCCCAGCTCACGCACATAACCTTCCACCGTGCGTATTTCTTCTGTTGTAAGCCTGTTTTTGTGCGCCGGCATCCTCTCTTTGCCTTGCGTAATGATCTCAACACGCTGTTCAACGCTGAGTTGTTGTACTTTGTGGGAGCGCAAATCGGGAATCTTCCATCTGTGACCGACGAAAGTATCGCCCGAGCCGTTTGCCGCGTGGCAGCGCTTGCAATTCTCTTCAAAAATCTTCTGCCCTGATGGCGTGGTTTTACTCTGGTCAGCAGGCGGAACCGGCCTCTCGTCCGGCGGTTGCTGGGCAAGAATAATTGCACTCGTGCATAAAAGAAAAAACAATATGTGTCGCATGACTCTTCTTCAAAACGAATAACGCAGCCCAATGGTCCCGAGGTTCGCGTGAAAATTACGCGGGAGCAACGGACCGGGATCGCTGCGTTCGTTGTAGCCGTAATATCCCCAACTCATTTTCCAAGCCAAACCTTTTTTCAACTCGAAGGCCAGATCGGCAGAAGGCCGCAGGTACAGGCTGCGCAACGGGCCGATGGGGGCGTTCGGATTCAGGAACAGGGTATCGCCTCCCGCGCTGGTGACGCTTGCCCCCAGGTGGGTGGTGAGCCGCTGCGCGGGCTTCCACATCAATGCCACCCGGCCAAAATGAGTTCGGCTGTCGTAGAACGAGATTGTTTGAAACAGGGCCTGATCGGTGGCGCACAGCGGCGTCATGGCCGCTGCCGTGCTGCTGGCAAAGCAGATGTTGGCCCGGGAAAAGACCGTGGTGAAATCGTAGCTCAGATCGAGGCCCAGCCATTCAGCGCCGGCGAGCAGCGCGTCAAAACTGAAATTGCGGTCATGCCCTAGAAACCCAATGCCGGCAGAGTTGTTGCGCTCTTCCCGTACATTGAAGGCAAAGCTCAAATTGGCCCAGGGAGCGGGTTGATAGCTTGCCCGCGCGCGATAGCGTTGCGATTGGCGCGGGTCGAGACGTGTAAAAAAACCATCGGCCCAGAACAACTCCGCATCTCCGCTCACACGAAGCGTGTCGCCCTTGAAGAAACGCGAGTTCATGCCAAACAACAAAGAGTGCTCGTTGATTTCCGTTGCTTGCGTAGTGACGGATTGAAGATTGGCAACGCAGGAGCCATCAGGCTGCAGCGGCAGCAGCAAGCAGGCATCGCGGTTGGCGCGGGTTGGGAAGAAGACAAGATTTTCGAGATTCAAGTCTCGCTGCGTAATGATGCGATTGCGGTAGCGATATCCCAGCCGCATCCTGAGCCGTTTGCTGAAATCGTATTCCAGTTGCAGAAGATTGCTTTTGTATTGCTGTCCCAAGAACGTGAACGAGTCATGCGTAGTCACGTCTGCCGGAGAACCAAAGCTGTGTTGCGGACATGAAGACGCCGTAAAGGGAGGCCCGCAGGTCGCGGAACTGAAGAAATTGGGCAAGGCAAACAACGACGCGGCAAAAAATGCGTCTTGCGCATCGCTTTCGATTCCTGGCACGCGAACCGCGTTAAAGCGGAAAGCATCAGTGAGACGAACACGGTCGCTCAGACTCCAGGTCGCGGCAAAGTCTGCGGCTGTGGTGATGCGCCGCGCGCGGGCGCTCCCGCTGAAGATGTACTGGCGCAACCGCGATGGAGCGATTAATCCGTTGAATAGCTCGTTGATGAGGGGTGTTTTGCTGGTGTTCGAACTGTACATCACGCGTCCGCTCATCTCGAGTTTCTTGAAATAGTTCGATTGAAAACCGAGTTGCTCGATAGGAGAGGCGGTACGCAAGGGTGCGAAACGCGAGTAGCCCAGAAACCCATTGCAGGTTGGGGCTGCAATCGCAGGCGTGATCGCGGTATTGATGGAAAGCGAATTGCACGGCGTGGAAAACAAGCTGTTGAAAACCAATCCCAGATCGGCGGGCGTCCCATTGGGTAGCTGGAAATTGAAGTTGTGATCAACCTCGGAATTATCGCCTTTCGTGAATTGCAGAAATTGATCGTAGCTGATATTGGTGCGTGGCAGAAGCCGCACATCCACTCCCAACTGATAAGCATTCTGCGTCTGCCGCCAGGGTTGAAACAGCAGCGTTTCTTCCCCGGCCACGTCATCGGCATGAAAGCTGGTGAAGCTTGGCCCCTGGCTGAGGTTACGCGAGTATCCCAGGCGGAAGCGCACGCGCGACTGCGGGAGCAGAGTCAAATTGTAGTCGCTCATGCGGCGGGTTGTATCAAAACGATGCGGTGAATTCAGAATAGAAACAAAAGGCGCCGAGCCCGGAGGGTTCAGCGGATTGGCCAGCAGGTTGTAATCCCAATGGTCATGATCGCGGCGGAAGCCGGCATTGAAGTTATAAAGCTTGTTCCTGGATGCGCGCAGGCGGATGACGCTGTTGGGCTCGCCTCCCAGTCCGTAGCTGGAAAGCGAGAGCGAATCAAACAGCAACCCTGCGTTATTCAGCGAGTGTACTTCGAGCGATTGATCGAGCATCCGCAATCCCGGGTGCTCATCCACGATGGTATCGAAGACGCTGCTGTTCCCTTCTTCTTCCAGGATGTGGTAGCCCACCTCGGCAGATTGCCGGATGTTGTAATTTCCCGCCGTAGTTCCTTCCTGCAGATCGGGTTGCTGCGACCAGGCGAAGCAGGCAGAAAGACACAGGAACGCCAGCATGCCGGAAGGCAGATTCAAGCCGCCGAATTTTCTCGCTGTCGTCATTTGAAGAAGAACTGGTTGAAGTTCGATCCGTGAATGCTGGAGTGGCACAGTGTGCAGGCCTGAAATTGCGCCGCCTGGTCATGGTAGCCAGGCGTGTCACGCACGTTGGAACCAAACGTAACCGTGTGGCACTCCAGGCAAAGCTGGTTGACGTTGCTGCGCGTGAGCAGGCGGGGATTCGCCGAGCCGTGGGGAACATGGCACGAGGTGCATCCCTCGGTAAGCTGGGGGGCATGCTCAAAGACGAACGGCCCGGCCTTTTCGACATGGCACTTCAGGCAAACGGCATCCTGGCTGGCCGTCGTCCGCAATTGTGCATTTACGAATCCTCCGTGCTGGTTGTGGCAGTCGGTGCACTTGATCAGCTTTTCATCCACCCGGTGATGAAAGGGCTTGGCAAAATCAGATTTGGTTTCAGAATGGCATCCGTAGCATAGCTGCGGCTGCGATTTCACCAACAGATACTGCGATTCCTTGTAATGATGAGGCGAGTGACAGTCAAGGCAGTTTACGTCGCTGTTCTTGTGGGCCGAGCGCAGAAAATTGCTGTGCTCTTCTCCGTATTGATGGCAGGTGAGGCAGGTAGCGCTGATTTTATCTGCCGAAGCGCCTTTGAACGAGACGATTTTCGCTGGATCGCCGCCCGACTGCACGTGCTCCCTGCCCGGGCCATGGCACGACTCGCACTGCCCGGCGGCCGTGGCGGCATCGCGCTTGTCAAATGCGATCTTCCAGTGTGGGGTGGTAGCAAAGCTCTTGTAGAGGTCAGCATGGCAATCCTTGCAGCTTTCCGAGCCCATGTATACCGGCGGCAGCTTGGCGGGTGCAGGCTGGCTCTGAGCAAAAATGAAGGTGGCCCGGCCAATGCAACTCAGAACGAACACAAACGCAATCTTGTGCCAGAGAGAGGGCCGAATGCTGGTCATGATTGATGCTAAACAAGATATAACAAATCATAGCCGGCATCCGAATTTTTTTAAGAGTGCAAACATTTAACCAAGATTTGACAATGAAGTGTTTGGGTTTGGCGCTTTTGATTCCCTAATTGAAACCTCCTGCAGCCACATCCAAAGATGTTCCTTTAGAAAGTGTCATCCCCCAGGCGAGGAACCTCGAATGGAGCTAAGACCGCCCATGGCTTGACTTCAAACAAAAAGAGCCCGGCTGAAAACCGGGCTCTTGAGTTAACTCCAGTCCTATTTTGGATTCGTGTTCCCCGGCTTTTGTCCTGGGCGCACCATGGGGCGAGGCCGGGTTTGGGTCACACTATTGATGACATTTGAACTGTTCTGCAATATTGAATCGGTATGACCTGTGTTTTTGCTCGTGGTCGAAATTGCCGCCGTCACCTTCACGGACCTGCCAATGGGCGGCGTAACGAAGACGGTCACTTCTTTGGTCCAGTCAGCCCACGGAATCGTGACCAGATTACAAGTGATTGAGACTCCCCCGGACAAAGCTCCACAGCTTTCGCCACCTGTAGCCCCTCCGGTTACACTTGCACTTGCCGACAACACCGGCTCAGAAAAAGTTATGAGTAGCTGAGCTCCCATCGCATCTGCGTTTGCCGTATTCCAATTGGACGCGCTCACCTGGAAGCTGAATTGCCCTCCCCAAATGTCTGCGTTCAATGGAAGGGTAGCCGGTATATAGCCCGCTGGCGGCGAAGCTGGCGCCGGGAAGACCGGCAAAATATTTGTAGTTCCAGTCGGCGGAGGTAGATGTAAATCCGTCTGGCCGGCCAGCCGTGATCCGAAATACAAAATCGTCTGGACTGTGTTCACTCCGGCCGTTACCGTCAATGAAATGGCCTGTTGTTGGAACTGGCTTGGGGAAGCGGCTGGGGTAGCCTGCACGGTGATTGTAGTAGGTCCTCCAATAGCTGCTGAACCGCTGGTGTTTAGAATCAAAGTGTCATTCACGGTCTGCCCTGCGGAGAGCATTAACGCGTGAGTCGAAGACCCATTGCCGAAGAGGCATGTCACCCCGGCCGGCAGCGGCAAAACGCAGCTCATATCCACCTCTCCCGAAAAACTTCCCTGGGAAACAACCTGCAGCGCAATGGCAGTGCTGGGATTGCCCTGGGCGACGCTGACCGAGGTTGGGTTCGGAACTCCAAATGTAAAGGTACCTACATTCAGGCTAACCGCGGCAGCATGAGAGACTGCGAAACCTGAAGCGCTGGCGGCACGGATGGTGAAGTTAAATGTTGAGGCAGCGACCGTATTGCTGGCACGCACCGTGAATGGAGTATTCATTGCCACCGGATTGGTTGGCGATACCAGCGCGCAGGAAGAGGGTGTAGAGCCTTGGCAGCTTATCGTTGCACTTCCTGTGTATCCGTTGATCGGAGTCAAGGTTCCCGTGTAGTCATAACTTTCTCCTGCAGGACAGGTTGGGCCCCCCGGACACGGCAGCGCTGAGCCTACGGGATTGCTTATACCAATCGAAAAGTCCTGAACATTTTCAACAACAGTGTTGGAGGTGCTCCCAGAAAAGTTAACGTCAGGGTTATAAACGGCCGTGATGTTGTGGCTAGCGGCTGAGAGTAAAGAGGTAGGAAAGCTCGCGGAACCGGAGGTAAGAGCTACCGTGCCACCGGCCATGGCTACGCCGCCGTCTTTGAATGTTACCGTCCCAGTAGGAATGATAGAGGCTATGGTGGTATTGCTTACCGTGGCGGTGAAGGTGACGGTTTGTCCTGAGACTGAAGGATTGATATCGGCAACGAGATTCACCGAGGTGCTGTCTGGATCAACAATGATCGTCCCGACCATTGAAACACCATGCGGTTCGCAGAAAAAAGGATACGTTCCAACATTAAGGGGGCCCCCACCCAGATCTATGCCATCGAAGACTACCTTGTTATCGGTTGAGCTTGTCATGGTGTTGGCGAATTCCGCTCCAAGAGGGGCGCGAAATTTGCTGTCATAGGTACAAATACCGCCCGGACAGGAACCTGAACTTGCTGTATGTGCATCAAAAAGCTGCACTCCACTTGGCTGGAAGAAGTCTACCGTCTGCCCGAAGCTGATATGTAAAGACAGGGCTGAAGCCGGACAAGCTGCTTCATTGGGATTGGTGTTATAGCAAATGTTATCGTGAACATCCCCTGCAAAAACAACCGCACAATTTGCTCCGCAGTTTGGTGTTTGAGCCGCAGCAGGCATATGGGCCAGACAAACAAAGACGATGGCCAGAAAGCCAAGGCGCACAAAAGTGCGTAAAGCTCTGACCGAGGCAGATACTCTCATAAGCAACTTCCTCACTCCAGAATCCCGGGAAATCCCCAAAACTCTTCATCAACATTTAAGCGGGGGAAGAATTGCATTTTAGTGCAAGAGAGAGCCTAAAACAATGAGATTCGGACATGAGGATGTAAATTGAATGCAATTTCGCCGTTGCCGTCAGAGGCGGGTCACAAGCACGAGGCAGCAAAAGAATCTGCTACGCCCGCATCAAGAGGAGACGGAGGACTAAAAGTGCGCGCGGCTCACGGTTAGTCCCGTTTATTTCGAGGAACTGCTGGTATGGATACCGTGCCTTACATCGGCGCCGCGCACCCAGAAGATGACGTCTTCGGCAATGTTGGTGGCGTGGTCGGCAATGCGCTCCAGGTTGCGGGCGATGAGAAGCACATCCAGGGCCTGATGCAAAACCTCAGGTGAGCTTGCCATCACGCCTTCCATGGCAACGAAGGTCTCACGGTTCATGCGGTCCACATCGTCATCGGTCGCCAGGACTTTTTGGGCCAGCTCTACGTTTCCCTCGATGAAGGCCTCCAGGGCCTCGCCTACCATGGCTGAGGCGGCGGCCGCCATGTGGGGAATATCGGCCGGAAGTTCAGCCACCGGCAAACCGTTCATGTGCATCACACGCTGCACGATATTCACCGCCTGGTCGCCCACGCGCTCAAGATCGGCGTTGATTTTAATAACCGCAAGGATAAAGCGCAGGTCAATCGCCATGGGCTGCTGCATGGCCAACAGATCTCGGGCCAGCTCGTCAATGTCGCGCTCCTGCTGATTGATGGCTTGTTCGCTGTCGAGCACTAACTGGCAAAGCTTCAGGTCGCGCGTGCGATACGAATTGACGGCGCGCTGCACAGCCTGTTCCGCCATGCCGCCCATGACGAGCAGCTTCTGCTTAAGGTCGTCCAATCCCTGATGAAATTTCGTTCGTGTCATCCAAACCTGCCAGTAATATAGTCTTCCGTACGCTTGTCGCCCGGATTGGTAAAAATCTTTTCCGTTTTGTCAAACTCAACCAGCTTACCGCTCAGGAAAAATGCGGTAAACTCGGCCACGCGCGCCGCCTGCTGCATATTATGCGTCACAATCACGATGGTGTAGTTCTGCTTGAGCTCGAAAATCAAATCCTCAATCTTGGAAGTCGAGATAGGGTCCAGCGCTGAGGCGGGCTCATCCATCAGCATGACTTCCGGCTCCACCGCCAGGGCCCGGGCAATGCAGAGCCGCTGCTGCTGGCCGCCGGAGAGGCTGGCGCCTGACTTCTTCTTCAGCAGGTCCTTTACCTCGTCCCAAAGCGCGGCCTGGCGTAAGGAACGCTCCACAATCTCTTCGAGCTCGCGATGGCTGCGGTAACCGTTTAACTTCAGACCCGCAGCAACATTATCGTACACCGACATGGTGGGAAATGGATTGGGTTTTTGAAACACCATTCCCACGCGGCGACGAATCTCTACGGCCGAGGTGCCGTTGCCATAGACATGGGTATCGCCAATCTTTACCGTACCCTCCACCCGGGCATTGGGAATGGTTTCGTGCATGCGATTGAGACAGCGCACGAAGGTGGATTTACCGCACCCGGAAGGCCCGATGATCGCGGTTGCATGGTTGGCGGTAATATCCATCTGGATATCATGAATGGCGTGGGTTGCGCCGAACCAGGCATTCAGTTGACTCACTTGGATTCCTACGCCCATCCTAATTGCCCCCCTTAAAGACGCCCCGCGATGCGGCCATTCTGACCAATGACATGGAAATCAGGATGAGAATGATCAGAATGAGCGCTCCGGCCCATGCCTGCCGGTGCCAGTCGTCATAGGGCGAGTTGGCATAGGTATAGATCTGTAAAGGCAGGGCTGCAGTCTCGTGATTGATACTGAAGTTCCAGAACTGGTTTCCTAAGGCAGTGAACAGCAGGGGAGCGGTCTCTCCTGCAACCCGGGCAAAGGAAAGCATTACGGCGGTAATGATTCCCGAACTGGCGGTGCGCAGTGTTATGGAAAGAGTAGTACGCCATTGTGGAATTCCCAATCCCCAGGCAGCTTCGCGCAGCGATTGCGGAACCATCAGCAGCATTTCTTCCGTAGAGCGTGAAATGATAGGCACCATCATGATGCCCAGCGCCACTCCGCCCGCCAGCGCCGAAAAATGCTTCTGCGATACAACGACCAGAGACCAGGCGACGATACCGATCACGATAGAAGGCACACCATTCAGGACGTCGGCGGTAAAGCGCACAAGGTAACCAAATCGTTTCTTGCCGAACTCCGCAAGATAGATGCCGGTGCCGATCCCCATGGGCACGCCAATCAGGCTGGCGATCAGTAGAATTAATCCCGAGCCGACGATTGCGTTTGCCATGCCGCCGCCGGTTTCGCCAACGGGCTTCGGGATCTTGGTCAGAAAATTCCAGTCGAGAGAGCCAATGCCCTTATAAATAAGGTATCCGAAGATAGCGACCAGGGGAACCAGCACCACGAGAGTCGCTCCCGTGGCAAGGCCAACCATCAGCTTGTCCTGGAGACTGCGCCACCAGTATTTGCTTTGCATCATGCTGTCGCCCTTTGAGTGCTTCCACGGGTAATGCTCCACACCATGAGTTGCGCAACAATATTGACCAGCAACGTGATAAGAAAGAGCGCCAGCCCGATCTCCACCAGGGCGCTCAGGTAAAGATCGCCGGTGGCCTCGGAGAATTCGTTGGCAATCACACTCGCCAGCGTATATCCCGGCGCAAATAATGACTTGGCAATTTCCGGACGGTTACCGATGAGCAAGGTCACAGCAATAGTTTCGCCCAGGGCGCGTCCCAGACCCAAAATAATGGCCCCCATAATACCGGTGCGGGCATTGCGCAGCACGCCGACTCGTATCATCTCCCAGCGAGTGGCCCCTATGGCCAGCACTCCTTCACGCTGCGCTGTGGGCACTGCACTCATCACCTCGCGAGTGATAGAGGTAATGATAGGGATAATCATGATGGCCAAAATGATGCCGGCCGCCAGCATGCTATAACCGAATTGGTACCCGCTAAACAACCCGGTCCAGCCGAAATATTTTGCCAGAAAAGGCTGCACGTACTGGCGCAAGATAGGAACCAGCACATACATGCCCCACAAGCCGTAAATCACGCTGGGTATGGTAGCCAGCAGCTCAACCACGTATGAGAGCATGCTTCGCAGCCGAGGGGGACAAATTTCAGTAGTAAAAGTTGCGACGCCTATGGAAAGCGGCACCGCCATAATAAGCGCCAGCAACGATGACACCAGCGTGCCGTAGATGAAGGGCAAGGCGCCAAAATCGCCGCTGACCGGGTCCCAAACCTGGGTAACAAAAAACTTAAGACCAAAAGTATGCCGGGCAAGCGCAGAACTTAGAATTAACTCGCGCACGATCAAAACAACAATCGCCAAAACAGATAGGGCACAGACCAGCATTAGATATCGGAAGGTGGCATCAGCCAACCGGGAGGATTTATGCTCGATTTTCTGCCGCGGGACTGGCGCCGGCGAGTCCTGCGATGCTGGCTGCGCTGGGTTGGGTTGAACCTTAGTCCTCAACAGCGGCCCATTCATCTGTTTCAGCATATTTTTCACGTTAACAAAGCAATGTTAAGAGAGCGTTAAAACCATGCAAACAAATAAAAAGGCCGGCAGAGTTGCCCAGCAGTCTCGTAACTTACAGAAACTGCATGGGTTCCGCCGGCCTGTTCCCCGTTCCGGAGGAAGTTAGAACTTGCACCACCCGCCGGCTGAACGAACTTACGGCAAGTAGTAGCGGAATGAAGTAAGAAACATGTTTTCATTGGTATGGGGCGAATTGCCTACTCCCCGCCAGGTATTGCGCACAATGTACGAATACTGGGGTCCCCACTGAACTCGACCTTTCGGTCCGTTATAAAACTTGATATAGAAGCCAGTAGTAAATTCTTCCAGGCTGCGGGTATCGGCGTTGCAGTTGCTGGGAGTGCCCGGAGTAAAGCCATTGCCGCCCGCGGGTACCGCCTCAATTGAACAACCGGAGTTGTTGAACAGCGGCGAACCATAGCCTACGGCCGTAGTCGGGGTCCTCAACTGCGACCAGCGGGAGATATATTCCCCGCCGCCATTGAAGTACACATCGAACTTGGGATAGTGGACTTCAATCGTACCCAGCCCCTGATAGGAATGCAGCAGTGCCAGCGTGCCGTTCGGCCGTACCGTGGAATCGGGCAGACCGGAGGCGCCGTAGCGGCCAACGCCGTCTCCTCCGAAGCCGTGCACGCCAAGCTCCAGGTGCTTGCTGAAAACGAGCCAGCGAGCGTTGGCGCCGATACCGCCCCCGGTCCGGGAGTCGGTGAACGCGCCCAGCGAAGACGACGTTGCCGGAGTGGCTGTCACATTGGGAAAGATGCGGTCACGGAACTGGCTGACCACTCCAACCACTTCGTAGTGCCCAATCTTAGGCTGGTAGACCACCTTGAATACGAAATCAGGAGAAGGATTGAAGGAGTAATTCGCAGTTGGGTTGAACGCTCCGCCGCTGGTACCGGGAGCGCCGAAAACAAAATTACTGAGATTGCCATGCGCCGTCAATGTCGTTTGCGCATTTTCGATGGAGAAGCCCAACCAAACAAGATTGCTGAAGTTCTTGGTAATACGGAAGCCGTACTGGCGCGCCCAACTAAAGCCTACGTTATAGGCGTGGTCAATAACGGAAGGAGTCGCTTCGGTGCGATTGTCCATTCCATTTTTGGTTTCGGTAACCAGGCTCCACATGTGGCCGCCGGTGAACGTCAGGCCGTCGTTTAAGGCAGCCTGTCCCCACAACTGGCGCATGCGATTGGTGTAGCTGTTGCTCTGGTTGTTATTCGATGTAATGCCGGCCGAAAGCCAGTCTGTTTCGTAATAGCCGGTCAACTTGGCCATGCTGAGCTTGCCTTCGGCAAGCAGCGTGATGCGCGAGGTGCGGCCCGTGCCGAAGAACTCGTGGAGGTGAGCCGAGTTAAATCCGGCGAACGGAATCGTGTTGAACGGGGTGTTCACGTCCGAAGCCAGGCCACGTTGACGCCATACGGTTTCCGCGGCCAGGAAGCCGCCCGGAGTGATCGTGATTCCTTTGTAATGGATCGCCAGCGGGCTCTCCGTTAACTCCGTGACGTGTTTCTGTTCTTCCTGCAGGTTGAGCGCGGTCGTAGTGGCATTGGCCTTCAGGTCGGTAACATCGCTCTGCATCGCCTTGGCGGTATCGGCAGCCGTAGTAGCCTTGCTCTGGGCATCGGCGGCAGCCGTCTGTAACTGATTAATTTGTTGTTGTTGTTGTTCGGAAGCCTGGTCCCGCTGCTGCAATTGCTGGGTCAGCTGCTGAATCTGCTGTTGCTGGGTGGCCAGCGCCTCACGCAACGACTGGATTTCATCGGCGGTAGCGGGAGCGGCGGTCGTCTTCTTTGTGCGTGCTGAAGATGCTGCCCTCCTCCTGGTTCGGGTCGGGGTCGTGGATCCTGTACTGCCTGTCGTCTGCGCCATGAGCGCCAGCGAGAACAGAGGAATCCATAAATATCGTAGAGCTCTCATCTGCGTACCTCTCCTTAGTTAGCTTCTGAATATCTTTGAGTATCTTTTTTATTTGCTTTCTAACTTTGTTGCAGAACTACAAATACGATCTGTCTAAAGAAACTTGTGTGACGGTTATCCCCAAACTTGCAGCGCCGCTCACCGATTGGAGCAATAGGGTCTATTGCTAAATTCCGTAAATAAATGATTTCAGTACACTTTTAATAAGCTCTTGTTAAAGCATTGTTAAGAACATATGAATTTCGTGTGAAAGGGGGATAAAAACTTTGTTATCGGCCCTCGCTTGGCGCTGGCTCTATCTTGAACGTAATCTTAGTAAGCGCTTGTTACTGCACCTTTGCGATTGAGTTAAGTTTTGATGAATTTTGAACAGGCGGCCGTGCTTGAAGATGTGAGATGTTTATCTGACGAAGGTGATGAACTCAAAAGTAGAGCACCCGGCCATAAGGCCGGGTGCTAATTTCCAGGAAACCGCTCCTGACATAACTACTGTATTTTTCCGACTGCTTTTTCCTCTCTTGCAACCACTTCCTTGGGAAGAGGCGCGTACGAGAGCGTGGAGGTCAGCGTCTGCCCGTCTGTAAGCATCCAGTGCAGGAAGTTCTTGATCACTTCCTTCTTGCTGGAATCCTTGATGCTTTGTGGAATGAGCAGCCAAGTGAAGCTGGAGACCGGATAAGCGTCTTTCCCCGGCGCATCCGTGATGGACACACGGAAATCGTCGGGTATCGGCGCACCAGCGGCAGCCGCGGTTACCGAGTCCAAATTAGCCTGAACGAATTTTCCAGATTTGTTGCGAACATTTCCGTAAGGTATCTTGTTCTGAACCGCGTAGATAAGTTCCACGTAGCCGATTGCGCCCTGCATTTGGCGGATCAACCCTGCGACTCCCTCATTTCCTTTGCCGCCAATGCCCACTGGCCAACTCACAGCAGTGCCCTTACCCACCTTCTGCTTCCACTCCGGGCTGACCTTAGAAAGGTAGTCGGTCCATACGTACGTCGTACCGCTCCCATCTGAACGATGTGCAACGATAATATCGGTGGCCGGCAGCTTCACATCGGGATTCGCCTTGGCGATCAGCGGATCATTCCACACCTTGACCGTACCCAGAAAAATTCCAGCGAGCGCTTCTGGCGTGAAATTCAAAGTTGCATCCACACCTGGCACGTTATAAGCGGGTACAGCCGCACCCAGGACGGTGGGAAAGTGCAAAATCATGGTTCCGCGTTTCTGCTTAAAGGCCGCAATCTGATCGTCGTTCATAGGACCGTCAGTGGCCCCGAAATCCACCGTACCTTCGGTCACCTGACGGATTCCACCGCCAGATCCGATTGATTGATAGTTGATCTGAACATCGGGCTTGACCTTGCGATATTCGTCGAACCACTTCGAGTACATCGGATAGGGAAACGTTGCGCCAGCTCCGTTGATCAGCGATTGACCCTGAACACAGGTCGACGCTGCAGCTACCAGGCACACCAGGAAAACAACCAGCCTCGTGAAAGCCTTCGAGCTTCCCCTTTCACATGAATTCGTCATAAAACACACTCCCCCGTCGTTGGATTTAGACTTAAATGATTGCAATACACTTCTAACGAGCCCTTGTTAACGGAATGTTAAAAACCGATGAATTTCATGTGAAAGCTGGAAAATCGGTTCCGTTGCGCCGCTTTTTGCGCTAAAGCGCGGTGTTTATGCCAATTTCAAAGCCTGTTCCCTGGATGTTCGGGAACGCTGGTCTTGGTGGCGTAGTGAGTACGCAGGTGCTCCAGAAACATTTGTTCATAGGGCTTGTTACGCGCCTGCAGCAGATGGCGGACGGAGTGTCCGCTTAAGAGGTGACAGATCTCTTCGGCAAGGTTTTTGGCGTGGTCGCCGGCGCGTTCCAGGGCCTGGGCCATGAATATTACCTGGATGCTCTCAGGACCGGAAGCATGCTCCAGGTGGGCGATCACCAGGAGGTTGCGCAGGCGGTCAATTTCCGAATCAGCGCGCAAGACGCCGACTGCACACTCGAGGTCCCTCTGCAAAAAAGCCTGGAGTATATCGCCCAGCATTTTCTCCAAAATGGAGCCCATTTTGATGAGCTGGTTTACATCTTCCATTTCCAAACGCTCACGCACGGCTTCGGCCCGCACGGTAAAACTCAGCGCCAAATCACCGATGCGTTCCAGGTCGATCATCAGTTTCATGCACGCCAGCAACTCGCGTGCCTGATCTGGCAATACAGTTGTTATGCATGCGGTAACGCTTTTATCGATCTCGCGATCGAGGAAATCAAGCTTCTCTTCAGCTTCTTTGACCGCCTGGAAAGATTGCCGCGACCCCTTGGCCAGGCTGTTGGTCGCCTCACCAACCGCAATCTGCGTGAGATGACATGCCTCGCGGGTCAGCGCCACAATCTGCGAAAACCCGGTAATCTCTGGAGAAGATAACTGTTCCATGTTAGTGGTCCTGCCCGGTGCTGCGCACCAGCAATTCAGCGATGAAAACCTGTTTATAGGAAGAAAACCAGCGTACCAGCCTGATCTTAGAGGAGGAATCTTTTTCCGCTGCCGCAACCGGCAATGCTTCGTCGGAATTCGGAGGATTTTGTAAATCTGCAAGAACGGCGGTCGCAATCGGAGAGCACATACGCAATCCTCCTGCATGCCATTAGACGATAAAGGCGGTTATGAAATGATTAAGAAACGGTAAATTTGTGGTGAATTTCCTCAGCAGGCAATTCTTCTGCCGAACGCACCAGGGTGAAGAAAAACGTTGAACCGTGGTTCAGCCGGCTTTCCACGCGCACGCTGCCTCCGTGGTTGAGGATGATGTGCTTCACGATGGCAAGGCCCAGGCCGGTGCCGCCGGTCTCTTTCGAGCGGGCTTTATCCACGCGGTAAAAACGTTCGAAGATGCGTGGCAGGTGTTCAGAAGCAATGCCCGGGCCGAGATCGCGAACGTAAAATTCGGCTCCATCGGCAGTTTCCCGTGCGCCTGCCCAGACCTCCCCTCCGGAATGGGCATATTTCATGGCATTTTCAATCAGATTCGAAAATACCTGCTGGATGGCATGGCGGTCGGCTGCCACCACCACGGTTGGACAGTTCTCCAAATCCACGCAAAGATTGATTCCCTGCACAAAATCGCGAAGGTTTGTAAGCGCATCCTCCAGCAAGGTACGAGCTTCAATGGGCTGAAACTCCATCTTCTGCTCACCGGATTCCACGCGCGCCAGTGTAAGCAAGTCGTTGGTAAGGCGGGCCATGCGCTCGGCGTTTTTGCGGATCACATCGAGAAATTCGCGCGTCCGTGCCTCCGATTGAGGAACCGTATCCAATAGGGTCTCAGTGTAGCCCTGGACCGAGGTTAAAGGTGTACGCAATTCATGCGAGACGTTGGCGATGAAATCGCGCCGCGTCTTCTCCACACGTTCAATCTCGGTCATGTCATGCAGAACGGCAACCGCTCCTCCTCCCGGCATGGGAGCGGCAGTAATGTTAAACATGCGCCCGGCTGAGATGGAAACCGATCGGGCATTGCGTACCTGGCGGGAAGAGATGCTCTCTTCCAACGCCCGCAAGGCCGCGGGATCGCGCAGCACGTCGGTAAGGGCCGAGCCTGGGCGCACGTTCCGGCCCACCAGCCGGATCATGGCGCCGTTCACCCATTGCGTGCGGCGATCGGCCGAAACCGCAATCACCGCGTCTTGAATGCTGTTCAGCAAGGCTTCCAGTTCGCTGCGGCTGCGCTCCAGGGCTGCAAAACTCTCTTCGAGCTTTCGCGCGGTCAGGTCGAGAGCGCTGCCTACCTGGGCAATTTCATCGCCTGAAGTTTCCGCTACACGGGCTGAAAGATTACCAGCGGCAATTTGCTCGGCAAAGGCAACGACACGATCGAGGCGGCGTGCGATGGAATGGGCCATCACTCCCGCCAGAATCATGGCAGCCAAAACGGCAAGCAGTGAGGCCCACAGGACCCGGCGTTGCACCTGGACGTTGCTCGCCTCAATACTGGCAAGAGGATAGGCGAGGCGCACGGCCCCGCCGGGGATTGGGGCTGCTACATAAAGAAAATTGATTCCCAGGGTATGACTGTTGCGAACATTGCTGCCGGTTTGGCCCTGTAGAGCTACGATGAACTCAGGGCGTTGGGAATGATTCTCCATGGATGCAGGATTGGCTTCCGAATCTGCCAACACCTTGCCTGAAGAATCGATCACGGTAGCGCGGGCTTCGGCGGCGTCGGCCTCTTCCTTGACCAATTGGGATAGAGGTACAGTCTTATCATGCTGCACACGCGCAGCAAAGAGGCGGGTTTTTTGTGTAAGAGACTTGGTGATTTCGCCGCGAAGAGAATTTTCCCAGTCGCGGCGCAGAGTGAAATCCAGAGTTGCTGTAGTGGCGGCAATCACCAGCAAAAAAGCAGCCAGCAATTTTCCGAACACTCTACTCTTCACTTAGGGACCTCGAAACGATACCCGGCGCCGCGCACGGTGCGCAGATAGCGCGGATTTTCCGGATCGCGCTCAATCTTCTCGCGTAACTTGCGAACATAGACATCCACCGAACGAGGGGTCACAAACTGGGTTTCGCGCCAGACCGCATCAAGAATCTGGTCGCGGGTAAAAACCCGGCCCGCATGCCGGGCAAAATAATCGAGCAAGCGAAACTCAGTGGCAGTTGTGGAGACCGGCTTATTGCGCACGGTCAGCAACATGGCTCCTGAGTCAATGCGAATCTCGCCTGCCTCGACCACCGAGGGCACCAGCGGGCGCTCAAAGCGCCGCAAGACCGCCTTCACTCGCGCCACCATCTCGCGGGGACTAAAGGGCTTGCTGATGTAATCGTCAGCTCCCAATTCCAGGCCCAGCACCCGGTCGGCCTCGCTGCTTCTGGCAGTCAGAAAAATGACCGGGATGACCCGCAACGCCGGATTTTGGCGAATCTGGCGGCACAGTTCCAGGCCGTCGCCCCCCGGCACCATGATATCCAGCAGGAACAAACAAGGGCGAAGCTGCTCGGCTTCCGTTAAAACAGAGCCAACACGGGGGTACACGCGAGCGGCAAAACCGGCGGCCTCCAAATGATGCCGCACCAATTGGGCAATATCCTGATCATCTTCCAATACGAAGATGGCTTGCTTCACAAATTGTATTGTATCTTCAGCAACGGGATTAACGATATACGATGTGGTATCCATAAAGTCAGGGCGTGGCAAGGTTACAGATCGCCTCCTTTCATGTAGTCGGCCAGGTGCGTCTTATTGTGGCGGACATCCACACCGCGCACCCAGTAAAAGATGTCTTCTGCAATATTGGTGCAGTGATCCGCAATCCGCTCCAGATAGCGCGATGCCAGCAGAAGCTGGAAGTTGGGCTGCACCTTCTTCGGGGTCGCTTCCATTGCAGCCAGCAGGCGCTGATAGACCCTGTCGCGGTACTCATCCACCAGATCTTCGCTTTCCAGAACTTCGGTGGCTGCCACCAGGTCATGGCTCAGCAATGCCCCCAGGCTCTTCTGGGTCATTGCTTTCACAGGCTTCGCCATCGCAATGAGTTCGGCCGGGGTCTCTACCGGAGGCATCTCGGCCAACGAGATGACCCGTTTGGCAATGCTGACCGCCAGGTCTCCCATGCGCTCCAGATCGTTGTTGATTTTTACAGTTGCGATCACCAGCCGGGCTTCCTGCTCCTGCACCGCCCGCCCAATCAACGAACGCACGGCATTTTCATCGATCACGCACTCCATGGCGTTAATGCTCGATTCGCTCGCAACCACCGTGCGCGCCAGTTGGACATTGTGCTTCAGCAGGGCGTCGATCACGTTTTCCACATTCGATCGAACCGTCTGGGCCATCCGCGAAAGAAATGGAACCAAGGCCTGCGAACTCTCCAGAACGCGCTTGGAAGCAACGCTGGATTCCACAATAGGTTTGCGGTTCATCGCCGCCGGCATGAGGGCCTCCCAAAAAAGATGTGGAACTACACAGCCTACAGCGCCGATGTTAAGGGAGTATGAAATTGCCTCGCAGAACCCCATGATTTTAGGACGTGTCCGCTGGAACAGAAGACCTCTGAAAGCTTGTCCAGCATCATCATTTCGGGAAATTCCTCTTTTGACGTAATCAA
>DASRDW010000335.1:0-43271 GCA_035652415.1 Candidatus Angelobacter sp.
ACCACGTGATTGCCCCTGAAGACGCTTATTTCGGCACGCCCATTCTGCTCAAGACCGTCATGGCCCGCTGGGGACTCAAGCATTCATTGCTCAATATGCAGGACCTCAGCGCAGTCGAGCGTGCGGTCACGCCAAGCACGAGGCTCATCTGGGTAGAGACGCCTTCAAATCCTCTGCTGAACGTTACCGATCTGCGGGCCATCATAGCCATCGCGCAAAAAGCCGGTGCAATGGTGGCCTGTGACAACACCTGGGCCACGCCGCTCCTGAGCCGCCCTCTTGAGCTCGGCGCCGATGTCGTGATGCACTCCGTGACCAAATATCTTTCCGGCCATAGTGACGTGCTCAGCGGTGCGCTTGTATTTCGTGAAAAAGGGGCGCTTTACGAAAGCTCTCTGCACATCCAGCGCGAAGCCGGCGCTGTACCCTCGCCATTTGAGTGCTGGCTCACCGTGCGCGGGCTACAGACGTTTCCGTATCGTGTGCGCGCCCAGTCGGCCAGCGCACAGCGCATCGCTGAATTTCTCGCGCGGCAGCCCGGGCTTGAATCCGTCCACTATCCCGGCCTGCCTGCGCACCCCGGCCACAAGATCGCTGCGCAGCAGATGACCGGCTTTGGGGGCATGATGTCAATCCAGGTAAAGGGTGGACGGGCAGAAGCGTTTAAACTCATCGCCGGCCTCAAACTTTTCAGTCATGCAACCAGCCTGGGCGGCACGCATAGTTTGATAGAACATCGCGCCTCGGCCGAAGGCGCTGACACTCGCAGCCCTGAGAACCTGTTGCGCATTTCAATTGGACTGGAACACCCGGACGATTTGATTGAGGACCTCGAACAAGCTCTTCGTTTTTAATCCTGAGCTTCTCTCCGAAGCCTCGAGCGAAGCGAGAGATCCATATAGCAACCATGCCGGTTGCTTTGCGAGTATGCCCTTGAGAGCATCGTTGCCGTAGGGTTCCCTCGCTTTGCTCGGGATTTCAGAAAGGAACCTGCACATTCGCCCGGTCCCCCGCTTCTGCCGCAAAGAGCGGCGACGGACTGAACCCCATCATCCCGGCCAGCAGGTTGCGCGGAAACTCGGCCAGCGCAGTGTTGTACTGGCGCACGCTCTCGTTATAATGCTGGCGGGCGTAGGCAATGCGGTTTTCCGTGGAGGTCAGTTGTTCCTGCAGGAGCAGGAATTGCTGTGAGGCTTTCAGCGTCGGATAGCGCTCCGCCTTCACAAATAGATTGCCCACCGCGTTGCCCAGCGCCATCTCCGTCACAGCGCGTGTTGCCAGATCCGCGCCGCTGGCCGTCATCGCCTGGCTGCGGGTGCGCGTTACCTCTTCCAGCGTCTCGCGCTCATGCGCCATGTAGCCCTTTACCGATTCCACAAGGTTCGGCACCAGATCATGACGGCGCGTGAGTTGCACGTCGATGTCCGACCAGCCGTTGCGCACTACATTGCGCATGCGCACCAGGCCGTTGTAGGTCTTCAGCAGCAGAAACAGCACGATTGCCGCCAGAACCGCTATGGCGATGAAGCCGTAAGAAATCTCCAAGTGCGCTCACCTCAGCAGAAGCCAAATTGATCAAAGCATTTTACTATTGCTTATCAGCCTCAGCGATTGGCGATTTTGCATTCTGCCAGAACAGTCTTCTCCCACGAATTACCCCATTCCAAGCGAGCCGGTTCTTAAATGTATACGTCCTTGACGCAGCTTGCGGCGAGCGAGGAATCGGCTCCGCCGCTCAGGCTTACGCGAAACAGCAGCAGAGCTGATCCCTCACGCTTCGCGTTTCGGGATGGCGTATCGTAAAAGAGAAAGGAATAAGAAGGGGCTAAAAGCGCTACTTCACGCAGTTAGCTACGCACTGCTCGCCGGAGATCGTGATCTCGGCTTTCTTCTTTTTCCTGGTCTCTGCTTCCGGCAGCAGCACCACCTGCATTGGCCCGCTGTCTTTCTGTAAGGCGCAATCCAGCGTGCTGGACTGTACGCCGTATTGTTTGCACTTGCTGCTGGAGAGGATTTCCTGGGCCTGCTCATTATTGGCCAGAAGCTTGTCGGCCATGTTGCTGGGGACCACCGCTACCGTCATCGGCGTTTGTGCTTTGATCCGGATGCGCAGTTCGCTCTCGTCCTGCTGCGGCGTAAATGGCCCGTAGGATTTCAGTTCTCGCGTGACTTCGTATACCTCTTTGCGCAGGTCCACCCAGGCAAACTGCGGCGGATCAGGCAAACTGCAATTACTGACGCACTCCCACTCATACGGCGTAACACGGACCTCATTGGCCACGGTCGCGCTCAGCCCGTTATGCACAAATGGCGCAGCCAGCCCGGTAACAACGGTTTGTTCTGTTGGGCGGGCGTCACGCACCACCACCACGCGCGAGATATTGCTGGCATAAAAGTTGCAGCTATAGGTGATGCGCGTGACCTCTTCCGTAAGGCAGGCATAATCCAGCCGTGAGAGCTTTCCGGGATGTCGGACAGCATTGTTCCAATCTTCCAGCCGCACCACGCCCACGGTTACCGGCTGTCGCGCTTCGATATCCAGGCGAACGTGGATCGCTTCCCAGCCGTGCGGGTTATACACCGCAACGCCGCTGTTGTAGCCCGGCCCAATGCGGAAGCTGCTGGAGCTTTGCGTAATCCAGTCGTAAGCCTTCTGCTGGGCCTGTAGACCCACAGCCGTGACCATAGCGCTGAAAAGCAGGAACTTTATGCCTCGCATAGCAGAAATTATGGTGGGCGGGGCGCGAGGCCTTCAAATTACCGGAGTACGTCCCGGAGGGGCAGTATCTTTGGGTTACAGAAGCGCTGGACAACCAAATATGAAAACCCTAATCTCCCGCCTCCAGCAGCGGATCCTTGCGATGTCTTGCTCTCCAGTGCGCCACACCTAGCCGGAAGCGGTCAAGATAGAGATAAACCACAGGAGTGGTAAAGAGCGTAAGCGCTTGGCTGACAATCAAGCCGCCCACAATAGCGATGCCCAGCGGCCGGCGCAGCTCTGATCCGGTGCCGCCGCCTATCGCCAGCGGCAACCCGCCCAGCAGGGCAGCCATAGTGGTCATCATGATGGGACGAAAGCGCAACATGCAGGCCTGGAAGATGGCTTCTTCCGGGGTGCCTTTGCCCTGGCGCGAGACATTGATCGCAAAGTCAATCATCAGGATGGCGTTCTTTTTGACGATGCCGATGAGAAGAATAATTCCAATAATTGCGATCACGTTCAGGTCATTGCCCGTCAGCATAATCGCCAAAATGGCGCCCACGCCGGCAGAAGGCAGCGTGGAAAGAATTGTGATGGGATGAATCACGCTCTCATAGAGCATGCCCAGCACGATATAAACGGTGATCAACGCCGTTAGTATGAGCAGCGGCTGGCTTCGCGCTGAATCTTTAAAGGCCGCAGCCGTTCCCTGGAAGCCACCCTGCACGCTGGCCGGGACACCCAGGTCGCGCATTGCTTTTTCAACCACAGTAGCGGCGTTCCCCAGCGGTACACCAAGCGCAAGGTTGAAAGAGATGGTTACTGCAGGGAAAAAGCTCTGATGGTTCACCTGCAGTGACGTGTTGGAAGGCGTGTAACGAGTGAACGCTGAAAGCGGAACCTCAGTGCCGTTGTTGGATTTTACATACGTGTTCTGAAGAGCATCTGTGCCGGAAAGCAGCTTGGGGTCCACTTCCATCACAACGTGATATTGGTTCAACTGCCGGTACATGGTGGAAACCTGTGCCTGGCCAAACGATTGATAAAGCGCCGCGTCCACAGCCGCGGGTGATATGCCCAGCCGCGATGCCGTATCGCGATCTACAATGACTGACGCCGCCAAGCCTTTGTCCTGCTGATCGGAATTCACATCGCGCAACTGCGGCAACGTGCGCAGCTTGGCCTCAATGCGCGGGGCCCAATAGTCGAGCTCCTTCAGGTCTTCTGATTGCAGGGTGTATTGGAACTGCGCGTTGGAAAAGCGTCCTCCGATGTTCAGGTCCTGCGTGGCCGTCAAAAAGAGTGTTGCGCCGGGGATGACCGCAAGTTTGCCGCGCAGACGATTAATGATCTGCTCAGCCGAAGACTTCCGCTCGTCGTGGGGCTTCAGCACAATGAACATGCGGCCGGTGTTGGCGCTGCCATTGCCTCCTGCAAACGCAACTCCGTTGTTCACATCCTTGTCTGCCAGCACAATTGACATGAACCGCTGCATCTTGTCGCGCAATGCTGGGAATGAAATGTCCTGCGCCGCCTGCAGAGCGCCGCCAAGCCGGCCTGTATCCTGCTGGGGAAAGAATCCTTTGGGCGCAACGATGTAGAGATAAATACTCAGGCACGCAGTAGCAATAGTAACCATCAGCGTCAGCCCCTGATGGCGCAACACCCAGCCCAGGCTCCCGCGATAGATCTTCAGTAAGCCATCAAACGCGCCCTCGCTGATGCGATAAAGGCGTCCGTGCTTCTTTTCTCTGGCAGGGCGCAGGAATTTGGCGCACAGCATCGGCGTGACGGTAAGCGAAATGATTAATGACATGCCGATGGCCGTGCTCAATACCACGGCAAACTCGCGGAAAAGCCGCCCCACCAATCCCTGCATGAGCAGGATAGGGATGAACACCGCAACTAGTGACGTGCTCATGGAGAGCACCGTAAACCCAATCTCGCGCGCGCCACGGAACGCCGCTTGCACCGGCCCCATGCCCTGTTCCATGTAGCGCGTAATATCTTCCAGCACCACAATGGCATCATCCACCACAAACCCGGTGGAGATGGCCAGCGCCATCAGCGAGAGATTGTCCACGCTGTAGTCCAGCAAGTACATCACGCCAAACGTGCCAATCAATGAAAGCGGCACGGCCACGCTGGGGATAAATGTGGCGCGCAGGTTGCGCAGAAAAACAAAAACCACCAGCACCACAAGAATAATGGAGATAATCAGCGTGATCTGAATGTCTCTGACCGATGCGCGGATGGTTACTGTGCGGTCCAGAGCAACATCCAGCTTGACGTCTGCCGGAATTGAGGACTGCAACTCCGGCAGCACCGCTTTTACGCTATCCACGGCTTCAATAATGTTCGCGCCCGGCTGGCGGAAAACGATCATCAGCACCGCAGGCTTGCCATTGGCCAGGCCGGCATTGCGGATATCTTCAACCGAATCCTGCACATCAGCCACGTCCTGCAGCCGCACCACGCCACCAGAGGGGTTTCTGGCCACAATGATCTTTCTGTAATCATCAGCCTGGAAAATCTGGTCGTTGTCAGTAATCTGCCAGGCGTTGATCGTGTTGGAGATTTCTCCCTTGGGCTTGTTTGCATTCGCAGCCGCCAGCGCGGCGCTTACCTGCTCCACTCCCACGCCAAGCTTGCTCAGCAGCGTGGGATTCACCTCCGCCCGCACCGCCGGCCTTGCGCCGCCGCCCACAAACACCTGCCCAATCCCAGCCACCTGTGAGAGCTTCTGCGCCAGAATGGAATCCGCTATGTCATACATGCGCGGCTTTGAAACAGTGTCTGACGTAAGCGAGAGAATCATGATCGGCGCATCCGCCGGGTTCACCTTGCGCCAGTTAGGCCGGGTGGGCAAATTGGCCGGCAACTGCCCCTGGGCTGCATTGATTGCGGCTTGCACGTCGCGCGCAGCCGCGTCAATATTGCGTGAAAGATCAAACTGCAGCGTAATGCTGGTGGAACCAAGCTGGCTGGTAGAGGTCATCTGGTTGACCCCGGCAATGCGCCCAAACTGGCGCTCCAGCGGCGTCGCCACGGAAGAAGCCATGTTTTCCGGGCTTGCGCCGGGCAATCCGGCATTCACGTTGATCACCGGATATTCCACCTGCGGAATCGGTGCAACCGGCAGGCGCGTGTATGCCAGAATCCCAGCCATGAGCAGGCCCAGCGCCAGCAATGACGTAGCTACAGGTCTGCGAATAAATGGTGCGGAGATATTCATGGCGTATCCCAGCTTAGAGGTGTTCTTTTTCTGAAATCCCGACCCTGAGCTTGTCGAAGGGAAGGGAACCCTACCGTCTGAGAGATTTCAGGGGTGAGATCCCTCCACTGCGGATTACTCTTCGCGAACAACAAAATCTTTTTTTCTCTGCGCCATTTTTTGAGCTGTAATTCTCGTTGCGCTGCGGTACTCGGATCGTTATAAGTTTCAAAATACATTAGCCGGTCGACTTTGTATTTCTTCGTAAAATTATCGAATAAACCAGCTTTATGCTGCATCATTCGTTTTTTCAGATCATCAGTCAGACCCACGTACAACGTGCCACTCAGACTTGCGAGCAGGTAGACGAAGTAGCAGCATTGGAATCGTCTTGCTACCGGCTTAGTTATCGTGGTCATACCTCAAAATCGTCCTTGCAATAGCGTTCCCTCCGCCTGCGGCGTTCGGGACTTCGGAAAAAACTTCAGCTCCCTCGCTTCGCTCGGGATTCCAGAAAAAACTAATCTCCTGCAGCGTGTTCCGGCACAATCTCATTGCCAACTTGGAAGCGCGCGAACCGGCGCGCCAGCTTGTCAAACCAGATATAGATTACCGGCGTGGTGTAAAGCGTAAACAACTGACTCAGCAGCAATCCGCCGATGATGGTAATGCCGAGAGGATGCCGCAGCTCTGATCCGGTGCCGGTCCCAAAAGCCAGTGGCACAGCACCCAGCAGGGCGGCCATGGTGGTCATCATGATTGGCCGGAAGCGCAGCAGGCTTGCCTGGTAGATCGCTTCTTCCGGCGGCTTTCCTTCCTGGCGCTCAGCCACCAGCGCAAAGTCAATCATCATGATGGCGTTTTTCTTCACAATACCTATCAAAAGGATGATTCCTATGAGCGCCACCACCGTCAGGTCATTGCGCGTAAGAATCAATGCCAGGATAGCGCCGACTCCGGCCGAAGGCAGCGTAGAGAGAATGGTCAAGGGATGAATGTAGCTTTCATACAAGACGCCCAGCACAATGTAAACGGTGACGAGCGCAGCCAGAATCAGCCACGGCTCTGAAGAAAGCGAGTTCTGGAAGGCCGCCGCAGTCCCCTGGAAGCTGGGATGGATGCTGGCCGGCATTCCCAAATCCTGTTCGACTTCTGCAATCGCTTTGGTGGCCCTGCCCAGCGATTCTCCCGGAGCAAGGTTGAACGAAATGGTGACCACAGGAAACTGGCCTTCATGGTTGATGGCCAGCGGAGCGTGCGCCGTTTCAAAATGGCTGAAAGTTGAGAGCGGCACCTGCTGCCCGCTCACTGACTTTACGTAGATATGCGTCAGGTCGCTGGGATCGTTCTGGAACTGCGGTCCCACTTCCAGCACCACGTGGTATTGGTTCAGTTGGGTGAAGATCGTGGAGACCTGGCGCTGGCCAAAAGCGTCGTAGAGTGTATCGTCAATCGCCTGCGGCAGAATGCCAAAGCGTGCTGCTGTGTCGCGATCAATTACCAAGTCGGCCTTCATGCCGCCGTTCTGCTGATCGCTTGCCACATCGCGCAGTTCCGGAAGCGTGCGCAGCTTGGCCAAAATCTTGCCAGACCAATCATCCAGTTCGTTCGCGTCAGCGTCTTCCAGCGAATATTGATATTGGGTGCGGCTCACGCGGTCTTCCACCGTCAAGTCCTGCACCGGCTGCATGTAAAGCGTTATGCCTTCCACCTGCGCCACCTTGGGCTGCAGGCGGCGAATGATATCGGAAGCGGAATCGTTGCGGTCTTCATGCGGCTTCAGGTTGATCTGAATGCGTCCGCTGTTCTGTGTAGTATTGGTGCCGTCAATGCCGATAAACGATGACAGGCTGGCTACTTCTGGATCATCCAAAATGACCTTGGCCACTTTCTGTTGCCGGTCTGCCATGGAAGCAAATGAGACATTTTCCGGGCCTTCTGTAATGCCCAGAATCACGCCTGTATCCTGCACCGGGAAGAAGCCCTTGGGCACAATTACGTAGAGATACAAAGTCAGGGCCAGCGCTGCCACGGTAGCCAAGAGAGTGGCCGTCTGATGCTTCAGAACAAATTGCAGCGTCTTGCCGTAATAGGCAATCACCCGTTCATAAGCGCGCTCTGAGGCCTGATAAATCCGTCCGTGCTTCACCTTCTTTGGATCTTTGAGCAGGCGCGCGGCCATCATGGGCGTGAGTGAGAGTGACACCAGGGCAGAAATCACAATGGTCACGGCCAGCGTGACGGCAAATTCGCGGAAGAGCCGGCCAACCACATCGCCCATGAACAACAGCGGTATCAACACCGCGATCAGCGAAACCGTCAAAGAGATGATGGTGAAGCCGATTTGCCCTGCGCCTTTCAGCGCTGCTTCCAGCGGCGGATGGCCTTCTTCCAGGAAGCGATCGATGTTTTCAATCATGACGATGGCATCGTCCACCACAAAGCCGGTGGAGATGGTAAGCGCCATCAGAGAGAGGTTATCCAGGCTGTAGCCCAGCAGATACATCACGGCAAACGTTCCCACAATCGAAAGCGGCACCGCCACACTGGGAATCACGGTCGCAGCAAGATTGCGCAGGAAAAGGAAGATCACCATGATAACCAGTGCCACGGTGAGCATCAGCTCAAATTGCACATCTTTCACTGAAGCGCGGATCGTCTCTGTGCGATCTGTCAGAACGGTGACCTTCACCGAAGTTGGCATGGCAGATTGCAGTTGCGGCAGCACCTTTTTGATGCGATCCACTACGCCGACAACGTTGGTCCCAGGCTGGCGTTGTATGTTTACGATCACCGCCGGAGTCATGTTCATCCATGCGGCCTGCTTCACGTTTTCCGCTCCATCAATCACGTCAGCAACGTCGGTTAGCCGCACTGGTGCACCATTGCGATAAGCAATGATTACGTTCTTATAGTCAGCGCCGGAAACTAGCTGGTCATTAGAGGCGATGGTAAAAGCCTGGCGCTTGTTCTCCAGAACTCCCTTGGCCTGGTCAACATTGGCCTGGCCGAGCACAGTGCGCAGGTCTTCCAGACTCAAACCATAGGAAGCCAGCGCTGTAGGGTTGGCTTGAATGCGAACTGCAGGTTTCTGGCCGCCGCTGATCGAAACCAAACCTACGCCGGTGATCTGCGAGATCTTTTGTGCCAGGGTCGTATCGGCCAGGTCTTCCACTTTGTAGAGCGGCAGGCTGTCAGAGGTTACAGCCAGAGTCAGCACCGGAGCGTCTGCGGGGTTGACCTTGCTGTAGATCGGCGGATTGGGCAGATCGCGAGGCAGGAAAGTCGCGGAAGCATTGATTGCCGCCTGCACTTCCTGTTCAGCGATATCGATGTTTGTCTCCAGGGTAAATTGCAGCGTGATGACTGAGCTGCCAAACGAACTGCTGGAGGTCATTTGGCTCAGGCCGGCAAGCTGTCCGAACTGGCGCTCCATGGGCGCGGTGATGGAAGATGCCATCACCTCCGGGCCAGCGCCGGGATAAAACGTGGTTACCTGGATAGTGGGGTAATCAACCTGCGGCAGCGCTGAAACCGGCAGTTGCAGGTACGCGACCACGCCGACCAGCAACACCCCGATCATCAGCAGCGAAGTGGCTACCGGACGCTGGATGAATAATTTTGATGGACCGCCGCCGTTGGCCATAGTGTGTTTGCGTTATTTCAAAATCTTTATAACTTCCGTTCACATCCCGCATTAAAACGTGCTTGGCTTGCAACGGGAGTTTTTTCTGATGGAATCGCGGGTGAAGCCCAAAGCACGCTACTGGCCTGAATCTGTTTCACCTTGTTGTCCATTTTGTTGCTGCGGTTGTTGTCCGCCACTGCGTACTTCTACATGCGAGCCGGGCTGGAGTTTGTCCTGGCCATCGGTCACCACAAGATCGCCCACGTTCACGCCCTTGGTGATGGAGGAAAAATTTCCTTCGCTAAAGGCCACTGTCACCGGGTGCATCTCCGCGGTCTTGTCCGGCTTTACGGTGTAAACGTATGTCCCTTGCGGGCCGCGCTGGATTGCTGCGGCCGGAACCACAATGTTGTTTTTGCGCACTTCCAGCAGCAGATGAATGTTCACAAACTGGTTCGGCCAAAGGGCCCGGTTGCGATTGTCAAACACAGCTTTCAGCTTGTCTGTGCCGGTGGTGACATCAATCTGATTGTCAATGGTAAGCAGTGTGCCTGTGGCCAGCTTGGTTTGATCATCGCGGCTGAACGCATCCACTGAAAGCCGCCCGTTGCGCATGTGCTTTGCAATGTCCGGCAGGTCGTCCTGCGGAAGGCTGAAAATAACGGAGATCGGTTGCAACTGGGTAATAATCAGCAATCCGTTGGGGTCCGCTGCGTGTACGATGTTCCCTACGTCAACCTGGCGCAGTCCTATGCGCCCGCTGACTGGCGCGGTAATGCGCGTATAAGCCAGGTTCAGTTTTACGTTATCCACCTGGGCCTGGTCGGCGCGCACAGCGCCATCCAGTTGCCCTACCAGAGAATCCTGCGTATCCAACTGTTGCTTGGGAATTACGCCATCTTTATAAAGTTGCTGAAATCGCTCAAGGTTGACGCGTGCATCTTTCAGGGCTGATTGGTCTTTAAAAAGCGTGGCCTGGGTCTGGGTCAACTGCACCTGGTAAGGACGCGGATCGATTTCAGCCAGCAGGTCGCCTTCCTTCACCTCCTGCCCTTCTCTAAAAGCCACCTGCACCAGTTGACCATCAATACGGGTCTTGACCGCCACCGTGTTGTAGGCTTCCACAGAACCCAGCCCGCTCAGGGTTACGGGCAAGTCACGTTTTTCAACCTTGGAGACGGCCACGGGAATCACCTGTTGGCCGCCGCGTCCGCCTTTGCCGCCTTTTTTTGTGTCAGCGCTGGTCTTGCCGCAGCCGATCAGGGTAAATGCCAGGCAGGCGCACAACAGCGCGTGTCCGGCCAAAGTACAAGGTGAAGGTTTCAGCATCTGTCCTCTCAGGGCAGGATCTCGGAAATCTGCAATCCTATACAGACTTCGATTTTTCAGCAATTGCCGGTGAGATACCGTTAGGAATGTGCCGATTGGCATTCCTCGCCAACTCCTCTATTTGAAGGCATTTCCGAGTTTTACGGCGCTAGTTTTTGTAAATAATTGTTAATGGATATTGGGCAGTATGTTAATGGATATTATAAGCACGTTATGGCCGAAAATGGGATCAAGCGCATAAACGGCATTTTCATGCTAAAGTCGCGCCGGAACGTTTTAACATGCTAGAAAGCTTTCCCCTGTAGGGACCATGAGCACCATTACCAGACTGACATTTACGGAATTTGAGATGCTTCCAGAAAAGGAAGGCGTTCACTATGAGCTTGATGAAGGAACTCTTTTGATGGAGCCATCGCCCGCGCTGCGCCACAACTTGATCCGGCAAAGGATCGCAGAGCGCCTCACCCAATTTGTTCGTGCCCATCGATTAGGAGTGGTGGTCGAAGAAATGGATTTCCGGCTCGCGACGGATACAGTGCGAAATCCCGACGTGGCCTTTATTACAAATGATCATCTGCGAAACATCGACCCTGATCATTCTCCCGTAGAGGGCGCTCCCACGCTGGCGATAGAGGTTATTTCGCCCACGAATCTCGCCCAGGACATGGCTAAAAAAGTTCGCCAATATCTGGAAGGGGTATGCCAGGCCGTTTGGCTCATCTATCCTGCGCTCCGCTTAGTGGAGATACATGATAGCGCCGGCGCAAGACGGATCAGCGAACCAGAATCCATAGTGGAAGCAAAACTTTTTCCGGCTTTGATTTTTCAGTATCTCTCGCCTCATTGTTTGACGACGTTTTCAAACAGTAGGCAATCTTTTTGCGATGTTTACTTCGTTCCCTGCCCTTTAAGCGCTCTTCCTCCCATTGCACCAGTGGCCTTCCCGTTTTCAAACGCCACCTGTCCGTTGACCAGCACATACTTCACGCCTACAGGCAGTTGCGCCGGTTCGGTATAAGTGCCTTTGTCATTGATGGACGCTGGATCAAAGACCGTAACATCGGCAAAGAAGCCTTCTTTGATCAGCCCGCGGCCTACCAGATGCTCGCGCTGCGCGGGCAGTGATGTGATCTTGCGAATCGCCTGTTCCAGCGGTATCAGTTGTAGGTCGCGAACATAGCGCCCCAGAAAGCGCGGCATACTGCCAAAGGCGCGGGGATGGGTGTGCGGCTCAAACAGCGGTCCATCGAGTGAAAGCTCATTCGCGTCCAGGCCAATGCTGGTCCACGGCTGGCGCAACCCGGTCTGCAGGTCATCTTCACTGGCGATGAAGTAAAGCGCGCCGGAAAGCCCCTTGTCCGCCTGCACAAAATCCATGAGCGCATCCAACGGATCTTTTTTCTGTATCTCCGCGATCTCTGCCACGGTTTTTCCCGTGTACTGCTTCAGGTCGGGGTTCACCACGGAAGAGACCATCACGCCCGGGGCTCCGCCGGCATCAAGATAAAGATTTTCCCAAGTGCGGTCGCCGATTGCTGACATCTCGGTCTTGATCCGCTGGCGCACCGCGGGATCACGCAGCCGTTCCAGCAATTTGTCTGTGCCGCCATCCGCCACCCACGGCGGCAAGCTGGAAGCCAGCGCCGTTGCCCCAGCCAGATAAGGATACATATCGGCGGTCACGTCCTGGCCGGAGTCGCGCGCTTCCTGGATCATGCGAACAATATCAATCATTCTTCCGGCGCGGCTCTTGCCGCTGACCTTCAGGTGAAATATCTCCACCGGTATATGCGCTTCCTGGCCGATGCGCAGCGCTTCACGTACGGCAGCAACCTCATTCAGGCCTTCACTGCGCATGTGTGTGGCATAAATGCCGCCGTACTGAGCGGCGACTTTGGCCAGCTCTATCAACTCATCTGTCTTGGCGTAAAAGCCCGGCGGATAGATCAGCGCCGTCGAAATCCCCAGCGCACCCTGTTGCATGGCCTGGGCCACCAGCGCTTTCATTTTCTCCAATTCCTGCGCTGTCGGTGCGCGGTCCACGTCCCCCAGCACAGCTTCACGCACCTGCGCTGCGCCAACGTACGTCCCAAGATTGATAGGCGTGCCTTTTTTGTCCAGGCGCATCCAGTAATCGTCCAGCGTGGTCCAATCAATCTTCAAGTGATAAGGATCAAGGCCAGGCTGGGCCGCGGCGATGGTGAGTGCATCTTGCGGCGCAATGGAACCGCCTTCGCCCGTGATCTCGCTGGTAATGCCCTGCGCCAGCTTGCTGATGGAGCGATTATCGATCAGCAATGCCGTTTCAGATTGGCCGAGCATGTCAATAAACCCAGGCGAGACGACCATGCCTGTAGCATCGATCACACGCTTGGCCTTGGCGTTCTGCAGCTTGCCAATGGCAACAATCCGGTCAGCGCGAATCGCAACATCGCCCATATACCAGGGATTGCCTGTGCCATCGATGATCCGGCCATTCCGAATCACAATGTCGTAGGCGGGGGACTCTCGATTCTGCTGAGCAAAAGCTGTGGCTGCAATTGCGGCCAAAACAATGATGCATTGGAATGCGCGGACCAGGCGGTGTTTACGCATGTGCAACAGCTTAACATCGCCGCAAAACAGGGCATTCCTTTTCGCTACCTACATACATTCTCATTTCGGTCGCATTGCTCTTCGGAGTTTTTGTGACTAATGGGTTTCTCCGCTTGCATATTTAGCAGGTTCGGCATCGAAGCTCCGTTTGCAGCTATCCTGGCAAAAATAATATATCTTTCCATTGTGGATGCTTTTGCCGAATGCTTTGTCGGCATTGATCGTCATGTGGCACACAGGATCTTCCACCGTTTCGGATTCGTGCTGACTGGCATTGAGATTCTTTTTAGGCGAAGTATTTTGAGTGTCTTGTTTCTTTGTTTCACCTGCTCCGGCTGCGTGGTCGGGTTTGAGCGTTCCTCGTTGAGTCGCAATCTCCAGCAGGTTGGGATAAAACTGAACAAACGTTGTATCGACCGCCCCGTGATCGGCATGGCAGGAGTAGCAATTGGCTGAGGCCGGAATCAGATTGGCGGATTTTGTTCCCACACCAAAGCCGAAGAAGCCCCACTTGCTCTGAAACCGGGCTTCGTCTTTTACATGGATCTCAATCGCTTGCAGGGGACCCTCGTAGTGGCCGTCCTGATTGATAGACCCCTTGCTTAAGGCTTTGCGCACCTCCACGACCATGGTGGTTTTATCGGGCCAGCGGCCTGTCTTTGCAAAAAAATCGTAGGAAGAAGGGTTCACGTAAACATCGGTAAAAGGCGGATCTGAGGCGCTCTGATTTTGCTGCGGCGGCGTGTATGCCATGCCTAAACCCGAGCCGACATGTACCCATTTTGTGTACTGTTCAGGCCATAGCATCTGCCCGTTGTTCGTATACCTGGCCCCGTCGTTTGCCTGTTCTTGAGGAACAATCTGGAAGGCCAGAAGGAACGTCGCGGATATCACAAAAATCACCAAAACCAATTTCTTCATGTATTTCGACTCCGTATAAGTTCACAACGCTCGCATTATGACGAGTGCGCCATTGAGAACGACAGCCGCTTCGCTGCAAATAAACGTGAGTTTGCTGCATTGCTGGTATGCGGACAGGTAAAGGCATTAAAGTGACAATACAATTTAATGCCAGCGTTATGTCGAATCAGTTAAAACAAAACCTTTGGATCGCGGCAGCCTGGATTGCCTTCGGCCTGATCAGCGGAACGCAATCGGTAGTCGGGATGAAAGTGGAGGGCATGGAGCATTCCTGGACAGCCCTTTTTCTTACGCAAACGCTGTCCTGGAGTTTTTGGGCAATCGCTACGCCGGCCGTGATTTTTCTGACCCGAAAATATCCACCCTTGCAGAAGCTTTCGCCATCGGGCTGGATTGCTCACGCCGTTGCCTGGGTAACAATAGGGACGTGTCACGCGGCGTTGGGTACGGTTTTGGAATCCACGCTCAACCTATGGAACACTGATGGCTACAATATTCCCTGGCAACAAACCTTTGAGGGGCTTTGGCTCTCCACGCTCTCTATTGATCTGCTTGTTTACATTGGCGTGGCCGCAATCAGCCATGGTGTATTTGCAAAACGGGAACTCGCGCGCCATGAACTTGAAATGGCGCGGATGAACTCAAGGTATTTTGAGGCCCAGCTGAGCGGTTTGCGTCGAGAACTGGAACCTCACTTTCTCTTCAATACCCTGAATGGCATTTCGGGTTTAATTCGCGATAACCGGAACCCAACCGCAATTGAAATGATTGCCAAATTAGGAGATTTGCTGCGGCATTCGTTGGATTCTCGAGAAAACGAAGTCACGCTCAGCGAAGAACTGGACTTTGTTCGTCAGTATCTCGATCTCCAGCAGATGCGATTCGGAGCACGATTACGGGTCTTAATGACTATACCGGACGAGCTTTTGCCGGTTCGCGTTCCATCGTTGATGCTTCAGGAGATTGTGGCAAATGCTATCCAACATGGCATTGGTAAAAGAGAACAAGGCGGATTGATCTCTATTTCAGCCAGCCACACAGATGAATCTCTTATTTTGTCGGTAACGAATGATGGCCCGCCACTGTCAGGAAATGTGGACCATTTGGATGGCGCAGATGGTATAGGGAGGAATGGCAGCCCGGGAACAGGCCTATCTAATATCAAGGCTCGCCTTCAAGGTTTGCATGGCACAAATGCCCGGTTCACGCTGCAAAACTATCCCGGCGGCGTGGAAGCCAGAGTCAGCATACCCTTCAGGCTGGTTTCAATATGACCTCACAGCCTCTTCCGCGAATCCAAACGATGATTGTGGATGACGAACCACTGGCGCGAACCAATATTGAACGCTTGCTTGAGCGCGATCCCGAAATTGATATCGTCGGCCAATTTGGTTCAGGACGCGAGGCAATAGCTGCAATTCGTACATCAATCCCTGATCTCTTGTTTCTCGATGTGCAAATGCCTGAATACGATGGATTCGATGTTATCGAAGCCCTTGGAACCTTTGTGCCTCGAGCTGTTGTTTTTGTCACAGCTTATGACCAATATGCGGTCAGAGCATTTGAGATGGAAGCTCTGGACTATCTGTTGAAACCGATTCAGGAGCAGCGGTTCTGCAAGGTGCTGTCGCGGGCGAAAGAGCAAATTTATGGCGGCCAGGGAACTGCTGTTTGGCGAGACCGCATTGTCGTAAAGAACGCAGGAAACGTTGTTTTTCTGCAGGCGCAGGAAATTCAATGGATTGAAGCCGCCAGCTATTACGTTGCCCTGCATGTGAGCGGAAAGACCTACATGTTGCGGCGAACAATGAACGAGTTGGAGCATGACCTGAATCCGGATCGATTTTGCCGGATTCATCGCAGTACGATCGTGAACCTTGACTGCGTGCATCAGTTGGAGACGGGTCCGGATGGCGAGTATGAAGTGGTTCTCCGAGACAAAACCCGGCTGAAATTAAGCAGGGCCTACCGGAAAGCGTTTCAAGAACGTTTGCATTTATTGTGAAGAGAAATCAGCCGGACGAACATGCCAAGACGCAGATCAGCCACTGTAGTGGAATACTGCTACATTAGCGCAAGGCTGCGGTGGTTATCTTCACCCTCCCGTCCTGAATCCCAAAGAATTCGAATCCATCTTTCCTGCTGAAGCACATCGCCCCTCCCTTGACTCCCGTTGGCGGAGTGTAAATCGCGAAAGGTTCCTGGGTTTGGCCATCAATCACCAGCAGTTTCTCGGTTACCTGAAACTTCTTGTCGGCCTCTCTCAGCCAAATGGCAATCCAGCCACCCGAAACGGCAATCTTCACAGGGGCAGCCTCCTTGCTGGGTTTATCGAACATGATGCGCCTGACCAATGTTCCTGACTCCGAAATCACGAGAATGCTCTGCTCGTGAAGCAGATACAAAAACCCATCATCCGCAAAAATTGCGAAACCAGCGTGTATCGACTTTCCAACATCGGCCAGGTCTACTGTGCCCAAAGCGCTATTCAAGCGGCGCAGTAATTTGCCGGAAGGCTGGAACAGGCCCACAAAGCTCTGGCCTTGCAGATTTGGAGCAGCTTTCGGTCCGAAATATCCTGCAAGCAATGTGACCCCTCGATCAGACACTGCAAAATCTTCGGCAAACACTCCGGCCGGAACATCCAGTTTCGTTTTGCCGCTCATCTTTCCGTCGGAGTCAAACGCAAACACGTACTGCTCACCGTCTAAAGCTCCATCGTCACCCAATATGTGGACTTCTCCGGACGGGCTGACGCTGTACTCGCCAAAATAGATTTTTTCCGACGCGTCAGATGCTCTGAAAATGGTAGGCTCCCATGAGCCGGAGCTTAATTTCAGGACGCTGGGATCGTTGTATGTCTCAGTAGTGGTATGAAAAAACAGGTTGCCGTCCCGGTCACATTGCGCAAGCCCGTAGAATCCGAATGATGGAACCTCCAGAAGTTTCGTAGAAGAAGAAAGCAGCACCCGGGAGGGAATGCCATTCCTATCCGTGGTAATGCCATTTCGGTCCTGGGTGCTGAAAAACAACAACATACCAAAAAACAGAGCTTTGACCATGGCTTGCCTCACTCGCCTCAAAGGTTAGCACCCTCCGAACTTGGCCTCCAAGCGGCTATGAGCCAATCGATACAACAAATTTTGGCTGAGAGCGCAAGAACTGGAAATAAAGCAGCCGCAGGAAAACAAAAGACACAGCTCTTATCGGCTGTGCCCTTGGCAAAGATCACTCAGATACGTTACTGCGGTGGCGGCGTAGGCTGCGGCACCGGTGTTGACTGCTGATCGGCTGCCGGGGCTTGTTGATCTGCCGGCGGTTGCTGGTCTGCGGGCGGCTGTTGTGCCGGCTGAGTTGACTGTTCCTGCGGAGCAGCGCCCTGCGATGGTTGCGCTGCAGGAGTGGCTCCGGGTATCTGTGCGCCAGGAGGTACAGCCCAGATTTCTACCTTGAGTCCTGGCTCAGTTCCTTCCTGTACCTTCAACCGCTCTGGATTGACGCCTTTTGACTTTACAAGGTAGTCTCGCGCATTCTCCGCCCGGCGCAGTCCCATGGTTTTGCCTTCGCCCGGTTCGGCCGATCCTATGAGCACTGCATTCAGGTTCGGGTCCTGCTGCACCTTCAGCGCAACATCATCCAGCACCGCTTTGGAGCGATTATCCACGTAAGCGCTGCCGGTTTTAAAGTTCAGTTCCATCAGCTTTTGCGCCGTAGGAGTGGACGACGGAGGCGCTTCCACATTGACCGTTACAACGGTTGAGGCGCTCATCTGGCGATCGTCAAAAGCGGTAGCGCGGACCGCAATGGGGCCGGCCGGAGTGTCCGTGGTATCAAGCGTTGCCTGGTTGCGGTTGGAAGAAAGCTTGCCGCCGTTGGCGACAAAGGTAATGTTCAGCGGACGATTGTCCGGGCTGGCAGCTTCACAGCTTACGTTAACGCTCTCACCTGCGCGCAGGCTGGTGGGATTTGCGGTGCATGTAATGGTCGGAGGCGCAGCATTGGCGGCGCTATTTGCGCCCGGCTCGGGAGCATTGCTAAACGAAGCCTGGATTGCCGGCAACACAGGAGCATCGCTTACATCCATCAACTCCACGCCATCGCCAACCTGAATATTTTCCAACGAGGTCACGATCATGGCTGTGGCACTGTGCTTGTGCACCTGCAGCACCATCATGTCACCCAGAGTGCGGCGCGGCAGGCTTGAAACATCGCCCCGTGGCAGCATTTGCGGGTGTACCTGAGTATCTTCATAATTGCTGGCCTTGAGTGAAAGCCCGGCTTCAGGATCGTTATAGGTGGCGGAATATGTACGCGTGGCGCGCAGATAATCGCCCGGCTTCAATCCCTTGTCTGCGCCGATGCTGAGATACACCTTATATTTGGCGCCAAGAAAAGTATCAAACTCTTTGGCCATAATGATGCGACCCTGAGTTTTGCCGTTGGGAGGTGTATAGCGCTCCAGAGAAACTTTGCGGAAAGACGGCACTTCACGTTCAGTTAGCGGAATGGCAACGTCACCGGGCAATACGTCAGAGCAGCTCAGCTCAAACTTCGCGATGCCGGTATTTTTTTGCACGTCAGTGATTCTGACAATCGCAATTTCAAAATATGGCTCGCCTGCCGCATGGACTGCCGAGCGCTGCCCGCGATATGCCTCGTAATGGTTCATATCTCTTACATGCCGGACAATCTGGTAACGCTCCCCTGCCTGCATTCCAGAACCGTGAATAAAGATCACATCCATTGGGCCGGCGTAACGCGTCTGGTCAGGGCTGTTGTGACCGCCAGCCACAAACAGCTTGTCTGGAACGTGGTCCGCAGTGATGTACCCAGAGCAATACATATCGTTCTGCGTGGGTGTGTTGCCAACGGTGGTGCCGGTAGAGTTCGGCTTTGCAGCCGGCGTGGATTGCGATTGCTGCGCGTAGCCCGGCTTAAGCAAAAGAAATCCTGTTAGTACCAGCAACATCAGTCCCGTTTTCCGCATGCTTCCTCCAAATATCTTTTGCCCCAAGCGCAGAGCATTCCGGATTGGAACATATCACTGCTTTTCCCGGCGCTTCAACTAAACTCTTATTTACTAAGCAGATACGCTTAATTACAGAAGTTCATTCCCTTCTTGCATTCGGCACTTGAATCTGGGATTTTCACTACGTATGATGGCCAGCCCTGTCTAAATCTAATGAATGGAACATCATCCAGTTACGCTCCCCGCTTTTTGCCAGCCCGGCTGCCCCGGGTCTGTGTAGCCATTGCCGCCGAAGACCCGGCGGAAATGGTGCAGAAAGCAGACCTGATAGTTCGCGATAACCCTTTTATTGAGTTCAGGTTAGACTATCTTTCCAGACCTGCTTTGGGTTTGGCTAAGCTCAAGACTTTCGTCGAATTCCACCCTGAGGCGCTGATTGCGGCCACCTGTCGGCGGGCTGTCAACGGAGGAAGATTTCGTGGCCCAGTGGCTTCACAGGTTGACCTGCTGGCTAAAGCCGCCAATCTTGGGTGCCACTTGGTGGATATTGAGCTTGAAACCGCCGCACAACTAAAGCCCTCAGACTTTAACCGGTTGCGCCGATCCGCCAACCTGATTCTTTCCTTCCATGACTATCGCGGCACCAAAAAGCTGGAAGAAATCTTTGCCAAGATGCAGCAGTATCCCTCGGACTTCATCAAGATCGTGACCACTGCCAACTCGCTTTATGACAACGTGGTGATGATGAAGTTCCTGGAGAAATACAGCCACTCGCATTCCATGATTGGCCTGTGCATGGGTGAGCAGGGAGTCATCAGCCGCGTGCTTTGTACGCGCGCCGGCAGCCAGTTTACTTTTGCCGCTGTAAATCCAGGTGAAGAGACTGCTCCCGGACAGTTGACGGCGCGTACCTTGCGTGAGACTTTCCGCATTGACCAAGTTGACGCGGCCACCAGAGTTTACGGGGTAGCAGGCGATCCCGTAGCGCATTCGCTTTCACCGGTAATGCTGAATACGGCGTTCCGGCGTGAGAACGTCAACGGCGTTTACCTGGCGCTTCATGCCAAATCCGTTGAAGATCTGTTGGCCTGCATACGCGATATCCCGATTGCCGGCCTCAGCATCACCATGCCATATAAAGACCAACTGCTGAAGCACCTGGACAAGAGCGATCCGTGGACCGCCAAGATCGGCGCCTGCAATACGCTGGTGCGCGGCCAGGATGGCAAACTCTTCGGCTTCAATACCGACGTGAATGGTGTTGTCCGCCCGCTGGAGCTTCGCATTCGCCTGCAGGGCGCTAAGGTACTGGTGCTGGGCGCTGGAGGCGCGGCCCGTGCCGCTGTCTTTGGCTTGAAAGAACGCGGAGCAGAAGTTTTCATCCTGAACCGTACAGCTGCCGCTGCACAGAAACTGGCAAAGCAGGCGCGCGCCAAAGTGATTAACCGCACCATGCTCAAAAAGCTGGCGTTTGATGTCATCGTTAATGCCACGCCCGTGGGCATGGAAGGCAATCGCGATCCGCTGCCGATTTCTGAGCAGGAGATGAATGCCAAATATTTCTTTGAGATGGTCTATAATCCGGCGGAAACGCGCATGATTAAGATGGCCCGCGCCCGCGGCCTGCACGTGATTGCCGGCTCAGAGATGTTTGTGCAGCAAGGCGCACGCCAATTTGAGATATGGACCGGCAAGCCCGCGCCTCTGCTGGAGATGCAGCGCGTGGTGGAACACGCGCTGGCCCAGCAGGCCGCCGCCAAAGCGACGGAAGGCAAGGGCAACGGAAAGCAAACGAAAGCAGCGAAGAACCGTTCATAAATACTTTCAGGTGGCCTAAGCTGCCTGAAGGAAAACCAAAGTGTTTAAGATGACCGACATTTGATGATCGGCTATTGAGAGAAAGATGAAAAACGGTTTATTGATTGCTCTTGGAGTTGTCCTGCTGGTATCTCATGTTTTAGCCCAATCCCCTGCTTCATCTGAAGTTAACCGCATTGTTGGCGCTCGTCTGGATGTGCAGTACGACGCAGACCAGACAATGACAACGGTCCACGTAGTAAACATCTCAAACAAAGTTATCGCAAGCGTCCGCGTCTCTTATCTTTACGAAGGCGGCGCGGTTGGCACATCGATATCCGGCCCCGGAAATTTAAAACCGGGCGAGAGCATCACAGAAACGCCGAGAGGCAATCGTATTACAGAGGTCAACCTGGATGAGATTGTTTATGCCGACGGCAGTGTAGAGACCCGAAATGACGCCGTTGCCGCCAAACTGAAAGAAGAGGAAAGGCTGGCCAAAGAGCAGCAGGCGAAAGAGCTGAAGTATGCCCGCGCCTTTGCGGCGACTGATCCTGCTCTCCACATGGCGCAGGAAGAGCAGGTTGTGCGCAAGTATTACGCCAAGCTAAGTTTCCTTTCCCAGATCGCGGTACTGTCACAGATTTTTATTGAGCGCCCCTCCAAGCTGACAGATGCCGGAACGCGCAAGCTACTTAAGGATGGCATCCGCTTTGATTTGAGCGAATTTCAGACTGGAGATTTTGCCGAGATCGAGACCCAGCCCTGGACTTTGCTGCTTAACCCGGATGCGCCGCAAGGCGTGGTCCTAGTCAACTCCGGGAACACCAATATTGGGTTTAGTAAGCAGCAGTCTTTCTTACTTAAGTGGTACCAGGCCGCGTGGAGCAAGGAGCAGCAACAACCGGAAGAGCAACAGGGGCGTAGAGACCAACTATCAAGGGATGCGCGATTCGCCGGCATCACCACGGTCAAAGACTATGTGCGGGTTGCGCATTCCGGCGAGTGGTCGCGCTATGCTGCGTTCACAGTCCATGCTACATTGACGGGGCAAGCCATCTCTTATCGCGCTATGTTTCTCTTCGCCCATCAGGGTGAGACTGTTGCGATTTTTGATCCAGCCATAAGGATGCCGGTTGAGCTCAATGCCCCGCTTTATCCTGCGTTGCTGGTTGAGAGCGTGTATCGCGAGCTGCCGTTTTTTAAAACCTGGGTGGCAGAGAACCAGTTGAGCGGCTGCAAAAAGCTGAAAGAACCGGAAGTATGCTGTGATCCAGCTACCGGCAAGTGCGGCCTAGCCAGCGAAGACGTTGCGCATTCTCTGAGCCTGCCCATCGATGATAAAGACCGTTGGGTGTTGAAGGGCTGATGGATTCATCCCCCGCTGCTGCAACGCAGGCAAGTCATCCGTGTCCTGTTGCAGTTGCCGGAGAGGGGACGAAGCAGTAGTCAACAGTCTTCGCTGCCTGTGTCAATCAACTATCAAGCAATCGCCGAATGTCAAAGATTGGCAATTGAAGATCCGGTAGATCTTTGACAAAAGAATAATCACCACCCTGCTCAGCCCATCCATAAGGTACTTACTTTCGTCATCTTTCGCCCCAATCAAAGTTGAACCACAATGGCACGATGGCAAGCGCAACAACTTACGAACTTCGGCCCGATACGGTTGAATCAGTGGCGGCCGGGCGTGTGCGGTTCATTGAGCACGCAGGCAAGCGAATTCTTTTTATCAATTATTCGCATTGTGACGTGGCCATGCTGAAGGCGATAGCGGAGGAAGGGCATCGCGTGATCGCGCGCGAGCCGCTGAACTCAGTGATGACGCTGAACGACGTGGCCGGGACCACCTTTGATAAGGAATCGGTCGCGGTGCTGCAGGCCAAAGTCGCGGCCAGTGCGCCGCATGTAAGACGGGCGGCGGTGATCGGGATCAGCGGCCTGCAACGCCTGATCTATGAAGGTGTGCAGGCATTTTCACGACGCCGCATTCCGCACTTTGAAACCCGCCAGGAAGCCCTGAACTGGCTGGTGCAGGACTGACATTTGTTTCGGATGAAGGTTCCCTAAGTGCTTAAAGTAGTTGTGATTGGCCTTGTTCTCCTGTAAAGTTTTAGCCGCTTTAGACCCCTTAAAATTGTGTCCGCCTTTAGGAGCGAAACCATGTCGCGAATGATCCGCTTGTTTTGCACTCTTGTTCTTCTGACTTTGAGTTGCACGGCGCAGACTTCAGGAAAAAAGCGCGTTGCCGTGCTCGATTTTGATTACGGCACGGTGCAGTCATACGTAAATGAGATTTACGGCAGCAACCAGGATGTGGGCAAAGGCATTACCGACATGCTGGTGGAAAAACTGGTGAGCGACGGAAAATTCTCCGTGATCGAACGCAAAGCGCTCGACAAGATCATGGCTGAGCAGAACTTCAGCAATTCCGATCGCGCCAATCCTGCCACCGCGCAGAAGATCGGCCAGATTCTGGGTGTTGACGCCATCATTATGGGGACCATCACCAAGTTTGGCCGTGACGATCACAGCAAGTCCTATGGTGGCGTGGGTTTTGGCCGGGCAGGCATTGGCTTGGGTGGCATTAAGAAAAACGAGTCCAAAGCGGTCTGCGCGATCAGCGCCCGTGTGGTTGATACGACCACCGGGGAAATCCTGGCAGCGGTTACCGGCGAGGGAGAATCGAAGCGCTCCGGGACATCTCTAGTTGGCCTCGGCGCGGGTAGGGGCGGTGGCGGCGGTGGCGGCTTTGATACACACGCCTCCAACTTTGGCCAAACGCTTCTGGGTGAAGCTGTAACCCAGGCAGTTGGCGATGTCGGCGCTAAGCTCGACAATTCAGCAGCCAACGTGCCCACCAAAAAAGTTGATGTCGCCGGTATTGTGGCCGATGTGAGCGGAAACACGCTGATCATCAACGTAGGCAGCAAAACCGGATTGAGAGTTGGCGACAAGCTGGAAATCAGCCGCCCTCTCCGCCAGATCAAAGATCCCACGACAGGGAAAGTAATCAAGACGGTGAGCAGCAAGGTTGGCGACGGCACAGTAACGGAAATTGATGCCGACTCAGCTACGCTCAGCTTCAACGGCAGCGGCCCAGCCAAGGTGGGCGACGTGGCCAAGACGCCGCAATAGCAAAACCATTCATTTCTCCCGCGGGCCTGTCACAAGTTTGAGACAGGCCCAAACTTTTTCCAGCGCTTGACCGCCGCAACGCATTTTGCGCAGTAAGGCATAATCGGATTTATGCATTACATCCTTTTCTATGACGTGCGTCCTGACTACGTAGAAAAACGCGGCCAGTTCCGTGATCTTCACTTAAAGCATGCGCGCGCAGCTTATGAGCGTAGCGAACTTCTGCTGGGCGGCGCATTGGCTGATCCGGTGGATGGAGCCATGCTGGTTTTCCGCGGCGATTCTCCAGCCGCGGCAGAAGCGTTTACACAAAGCGATCCTTACGTGACCAACGGACTAGTCACGCAATGGCGCGTGCGCAAATGGAACAGCGTAATCGGCGACGGCGCTACTGTTTCCTAGGTATAGCTCCTCACGGTCTATAACCATAATTTTTCATGACTCGTCAGTGCTTCAGTGTGGCTGCCCTGAATGAAAGAGCCTGCTCACGTTGAATCCCAGGTTGAAGGAAAAGCTATTCAGATTGAACGTAACGCTGCGTGAATAGCCAAGCTCCACGCGTAGAACGCGCGTCGGCTCAAAGCCAAGCCATGCGTCAAAGCCGTGCTCTTTGGTCAGGTCATTTCCGGTGGCAGAAGGCTGGCCTGTGTTTCCAGGCGGAGGCTGATTCGGCGCAGGACCGCCGTTATGATCGCCACCCTTATCGTCTGGTCCTCCATTGCCAGGTCCACCACCGTTACCAGGCCCGCCACCGTTACCGTCGCGGGGAACCGCTGTCTCAAAGCGATTGAAGACTTTTTGCTCGCCGAAAGGCACAACCTGGTAAGCGGAGCCGCCAAGATAAATATGCCGTGCCAGATCAAAGTCAGTTCCTTCTTCAAAGTGAGCAACGTTGCCCACCGAAATAAAGTTGCGGGTGACCAGCTCAGAATCGGGCACAGTATTGCCGACGCCTGCAGCAACGAAAGGCGCGAGCCGTCCAAAGCGCCGACGAAAACGATTGTTCCAGTCCACGGTGGCTTCGCCGGGGCTGAATCCTTTGCTCACGCTGCCGGTAGGAGCTGTAACAGTAAGCGTCGAGGTGAGGTTCGCGATCCGGCTGGGCGCGTATCCTTCCACACCGAAATAAACATCGCCCGCGCCGGTGCTGCGAAATTGAGTTTGGCCCGGAGTGTTGCTGGTATCGTCGGCAAAATAGAGCGGCACGCCGGTAAACACGCCAAAGTAGTTGTTAAAGTCATAACCCACGGTTGAATCCAGCTTTAGTAAGGCGCCAAAGGAATTAGCCATACCGCGAAAATTTTCATAGGCGCTAAAACCTTTAAGCCCAGTCGGCGGCTGCATCTGGTTGTCGGTTTGAATTTGGTTATCTGTGGTTTGATCATCGTCGTTTGAATGGCTTGTAGTCTGGCCTAATGCGGTCAGGGCAAAGCCGCACATCGCAAGGGCGATGAATGCCCGGGCAAGAATTTTTTTCATGGCGCTTCTTCCTCGCACAAAGATTTGGCTGGCTCATCCGTGTGGGCACTATGACTTGTATTGCAAAAATCTCCCGGAGCAGTTCCCACGATTTTTGAATGGCAGGCAGAGACGCAGCCTGCTGCGCCTCCTGCCCGTTGTTTGTCGATTAGTCGCCGCTGGCTCTGCGGCTAATTTCTACCGGTTGACCAGATCATTGTCATGGCCGGGCTGATGTTCGTGCTCGTTATCGTGGTCATGGCCGCGGTCACGGTCTTTATCTCGGTCTTTATCGCGGTCGCGATGCCGTTCGTGGTCTCGGTCGCGATCGCGGTTCCTCTCACGATCCCGGTCGTGATCTCTGTCCCGGTCTCTGTCACGATCTCGGTCTCGATCCCTGTCCCTGTCGCGATCTCTGTCCTTATCTCGGTCGCGATCATGGTGGCCCTGACGCCCGCTATCACCACTAAATGCAGCTAATGGCAGACTTGCAAATGTGGTGCTGCCAATGGTCAAAGCCAGAATCCAGGCAAATTGCCGTAGTTTTCTCTGCAACATTCAAAGAACTCCTTTTCTGCGTTGGATTGATTGGCGATTTGGGCGATTTCGAATAGAGATGCGGTGCCCTTGGAGTGGAGTTGCGCTGAAAAGTCTGTAAACAAAAATTTCATATCCATTTCACACGAATGAAGGTCGCCAGCGATTAAAAATTCACTCTCAGAAACTATTGCTTGTCGTAAGCTTGTTTTCTTGTTCCCCCGGCTTTGCCTGATGTGTCTCAGAGTAATGAGAAGGGCGGGGACTGGTCGGGCGATTTCAGTCCTTCGCGCTCCAAGGGGCCTTGGCTAACCCTGAGGTCCCTAAACTTATACTCAAGATTTTGTAAACTCGCCGGCTTGAGGCTGCATGTGTTGTCTTGTAGTCTGACGTTACTCGGTGGTCACGTCCTGTTCACAATCTTGCTTTGCTACAAAAGCCTCTAAGTCGATCACTAGCTCTAAACTCGCTACCGAAGCTACAAAGCTCACGCTCGCTTTTCTGTTCAAATCCCTTTAAAACATTTTGCGGTCATGGTTCGTCTTTAGGTTGTCTGGTTCAAAAAATAAGCCGCGAATCAGCGAACTATCGAATTTGTTTTAATTCGTGTTCATTCGCGAAATTCGCGGCCTGTAATTTTTCTCTGTGCTTATCTTGCAGCGATCTTGCTCTTGCTGAATGCTGATTACCACTTATGCCAGATCGAACAATAGAACTTCACTGGCGCCAGCACTACCCAGGATCTGCAGCTTGCTTTCCTTCGTCACCGCCGCTCCGTCGCCAGCTTTCAAGTCCTGGCCATTAACGTTCACCGCGCCGCGCGCTACCTGTATCCAGGCATAGCGTCCGTCGCTGAGTTCATGCTCCACTTGCTCAGCCTTGCCCAGTTCAGCCGCGTAAAGTGCCGCATCCTGGTACAGCTTGACTGCGCCGCTCCCGTTGCCGCCTGCAGGTGAAGCCACCAGCCGCAGCTTGCCCTGCTTTTCTGCTGACGGAATCGCTTTCTGCTCATACATCGGCTTGATGCCATCTTTCTCTGGCAGGATCCATATCTGGTAGAGATGGACAGGTTCGGTCTTTGAGTGATTAAACTCGCTGTGGCGAACTCCGGTTCCCGCGCTCATCTTCTGTACCTCTCCCGGACGAATTACCGAGCCGGTACCCATGCTGTCCTTGTGCTCCAGCGACCCCTCCAGCACATAAGTGATAATCTCCATATCGCGATGGGGATGCGGCGGAAATCCGTAGCCCGGCTGCACCCAGTCTTCATTGATCACGCGTAGGCTGCGAAACCCCATGAAGCGCGGATCGTAATAGTCACTGAATGAAAATGTGTGATACGTGTTCAGCCAGCCGTGATCGGCATGTCCGCGTTCTTTGGCCCGTCTTACCTGAATCATTGTTCCCCCAGTTTTGCTAACCGGACGATTAGATGATTTGATATCAAAATAGTTTCAAAGCACTCAAAACGGAATGAAATAAGCAGAAGGATACGAAACCACTTAACCGGCGAGACACAATGCTGAAGATCAATGCGGAGTTGCTTGGTGGTAATGAGCATTCCCGGGTGAGCCGCCAGATCGGCGCCGGTTACTTCTCTCTTATCTCTTTGATTTCAGCGGTGAAGACGCCACGAGCCAGCCGCGCTGATATCAATTGTCCGGATTGCAATTGACTGGTGTCTGTAACCAAGCTTCCGCTTTCATCAAAGACCAGCGCATATCCGCGCTCCAAAATTTGTACCGGCGAAAGAGCATTCAGTTGTGCGGTAAGCCGCTCCAGTTGTGAGCGATGGCTGGCCAGATGCGCGCGAAAGACACGGACCATGGATTCAGTGCCGGAATCAAGCTGGCTGCGCGTGATGGCCAGAGAGCGGCGGAAATCAAAGTGACGCACGCGGGCTGCGGCAATATCAAGCCTGCGATGAGAGTCGTGCAGCAGTGTGCGATAGGTGGAAGCCAGGCGATGGGTCAAATCATCCAGGCGTTGCGCGCGTTGCACCATCAGGTCGCGAATGCGGGCAAAAGCGCCGTGCTGGGAAAGTTCTTGAAGCTGGCTCCGCGCTATAAGCAAGCGATAGCGCGTAGCTCGGTCAAGGCGCTGATGCAGATGCGCCAGGTGTTCAGAGAGGCGATGTTTGGATTCAATCACCAGCTCTGCCGCGGCGGAAGGCGTAGGCGCGCGCAGGTCGGCAACAAAGTCGGCGATGCTGAAATCGGTTTCATGGCCAACGGCGGAGATCACAGGAATCGCGGACGCGGCAATCGTCCGGGCAAGGCCTTCATCGTTGAACGCAGCCAGGTCTTCTATGGAACCGCCGCCACGCGCAACAATAATCACGTCAACGTTCTTAGCGCGGTTGAAGTACCGGATGCCCGTAGCGACTTCAGAGGGAGCGGTCTCACCCTGCACCTGTGCCGGATAGATCAGGATGCCGACATTTTCATGCCGGCGGCCAAGAATGTTCAGCATGTCTTGAAGCGCCGCGCCACGCGGCGAAGTGACAATGCCGATTCGCCGTGGCAATGGCGGAATGGGCTTACGCCGGGAGGGGTCGAACAAGCCTTCCTGCGCCAGCCGGGATTTTAGCTGCTCAAAAGCCAGTTGCAGCGCGCCCGCACCAACAGGTTCAAGGAACTCGGCGGAAAGTTGCAGTTCACCCCGCGCGTCATAGATGGTGATGCGCCCTCGGGCGATGACCTGCATGCCGCTTTCCGGACGAAAACGAAGAAGCCGGGCCTGGCTGCGAAACATGACAATGCGCAATTGGGCATCGCCATCTTTCAGCGTGAAGTAAAGATGGCCAGATTCGGAAGGACGAAAGTTGGAAATTTCGCCTTCTACCCAGACATCGGTATAGCTGCGCTCCACCGTGGTGCGCACGGCGCTCACCAGATCAGCCACGCGCCAGATGCGACGTCCGGGAGCCTGATCAAAGGTGAAGCCGAGTTGGTCAGCGGAAGACATGAGTGGAGTTTAGTTTAATTCAGTAACTTGCCCTACGGTTCATGCTTTCGTCTCAATGCTCAAACTGGGTAGGGGTAGAAAGGGTGGTAACGTGTGCCTGATAGCGGACCATGAGGATCGGTAAACATCATTTCAGGACAGTGATCCTGACACGTTTAGAGAACTTGTGAGATGCGCAACTCAGACGCAAAAGCCATCACAGCCAAACTTTTACTCCCGTCAGCTCTCTAATATAAATAGTGCTCAAAACCAGCCACTCTTCCGCAGGCACTCAGCTAAGGCAACCGCTTCGGCGATGGATTTTGGGGCTTGTGATCGCCCTCCTGATCATTGGAATTGGGGCAGCTGTCATACTCAAGCGCGCCGAACCCATCCTGCGTGCGCGCATCATTGAGACTCTTTCAGCACGCTTCAAAGGCCCAGTTGAGTTGAGTGAGTTTCATGTGTCTTTGTCACATGGAGTGCAGGTTCAGGGCGGTGGGCTGAAGATTTATGGCGAACAGGACCCAAACATTCACAAGCCAGGGGTTCAACCGCTCATTGAGATTGCAAGCTTCACATTCCAGACCAGAATTCTCGAACTGATGCGCTCGCCAATGCGGATTGAGAGTATCAACTTGAAAGGTCTGCTTTTGAATCTTTCCCCCAAGGAGCAGGGACAAGCTGGGCCAGGCGCAATGTTGCGTAAGGCAAAAGCAAAAATCGAGGTCCACCATTTTGCCTGTGAAGAGGCCATGCTGATCATCAAGACGTCTCGGCTGGACAAGCTGCCTTTGAAATTTGACATAACGAACCTGAAGATGACCTCAGGCCACCCAGGGCAGCCTCTTCATTTTGAAGCCAAATTGATCAATCCAAAACCGGTGGGTGACATTGCTACCCATGGGCTGTTCGGGCCTTGGCAGCCTGATAGTCCACGCGATACCGCCATTAGCGGAGAATATTCGTTCACCAATGCAGACTTAAGCACCATCAACGGAATCGGCGGGATGTTGTCTTCAAATGGAATGTACAAAGGCACGCTGGACAGGATCGTAGTTGATGGAAAGACTTCAACGCCCGACTTTCGTGTTGCGACGAGCGGCCGTCCCGTTCCGTTGGACACGGTATTTCACGCCATTGTAGATGGCACCACTGGGGATACCACTCTCCAGCCAGTACAAGCAAAGTTGTTGAACTCTCTCATTTCGGCTAGTGGCTCTATCATGAAGGTGAAAGAAGCACAGGGCCATCACATTCAGCTTGACGTATCAATTGAGAAAGCGCGAATTGAAGATCTCCTGGCGCTTGGCGTCAAGACAGACCCGCCGATCATGACTGGTGCTGTGAGACTCAAGACCAAACTTGATCTGCCTCCAGGAGAAGCCGATGTACCCATGCGGCTGCGCCTGGCAGGAACCTTTGCCGTTTCCGGCGCGCATTTCACGAACCCAAAAGTCCAGGCAAAGGTGGACAACCTGAGCATGCGTAGCCAAGGCAAGCCAAAGCTCGCAAAGGATGATATTCCCGACAACGTACCCTCAGATATGAGCGGTAAATTTCAGCTTAGAAAAGGAGTTCTATCGTTCTCACAACTCTATTTTCAAGCGCCGGGAACGCTGGTGAGTTTAAAAGGCGACTACAGCCTTGATGGCAATCGATTCGATTTCCACGGCAAAGCCCGATTGAAGGCAAAGCTGTCTCATTTGGTGACGGGATGGAAATCCTTATTGCTGAAGCCTGTTGATCCCTTTTTCCATAAACACGGAGCTGGAACAGAAATTGGCGTAAAGATCACCGGCACGAAATCCGCACCGCACTTTGGCCTGAATCTTGGCGGCGACGATTAAGAGAGCTGAGCCCGATGAATGCTCAACAGAAATAAGCCTGAATTCCTTGATCTTTGATCCTGCTTGGCGGATAGACTTACACGTAATCAAACAAGGTCATAAAACCGAAATCCATGTGCAATTGTTGATGGCAATGAAAGAGCGTCAGCCCTGGATTATTGGCAACAAAGTCAACAGAGGCTTCCTGGTATCCGTCCAACATCACCACGTCCTTCATAATTCCAGATGTCGCGCGCCCTGCTAAGTTGGTTAATTCAAAGCTGTGCCGATGTAAATGAACTGGATGGATGTCATCGCTGGCATTGCGCATGTGAATGCGATAACGCTTGCCTTGCTTCAAATGGAACGCAGCCGGAGCTGGTTCAGCAGACATGGGATATGCCACGCCGTTGATTGTCCAGCGATTAAACCCATGCTCGGCCGCGTTTTGTTTTTCAAAGAGCATTTCAAAGGTCTCATCCGGGGGTGCGGGATTCGCGTTCGGCTTGGCAAAGCGGAGATAGTCCCACCGGGAATGCGGAGGCGCGATCCACTGTGCCTTGCCCGTTCGCCCGGCATACTCTACGACGATTCCCATACCGTGATTGCGGTCATCATTGGCAGTGTCGCCCATGATCCATACGCCAGGATGGTTCATCTGCACAATTGCAGAAACCCGTTCTGCAGTGCCCAGCCACAGCACAGGAACGCTTATGGGATTCGGTACGGGATTGCCATCCAGGGCAACCACGTGAAAGGAATGTCCGGGCAACGCCAGACTGCGAATCTCAGTGGCGCTTCCATTCAGCACATGGAAGAGGACCCGCTCGCCCTGCTTTACGCGAATCGGCTCTCCATGATGCAGCTTCTTGCCGTTAATCGTGAAAGAGTCGTAGCCCACCTCAAATCCATGCGGCGTGCCTTTCTTCAAAGACGCCTTCATGGCTGATTCGCCCTTCTCTTCAAGTTCCTTCACGCGAGCTGCCGGCGACAAAAAATTCATCGGCATGTCTCCGCCCTGGCTGAAACTGGGTTCAAATTCCTTCAGCACCAGAAAGACTTCGCGATCATAGCTGCCGGGTTCGTGCTTAGGCTCAATGTAGACAGGGCCAACTTCGCCTCCATACTGGCCGGCGAACAAGTTGGCTCCCGCTCGATTGTGCGTGTGATAAAAACGAAAGCCCGCTGGGCCGGGAGTGAACACAATCCGGCGCTTTCCGTTTGCGGGAATGAATGGTGTACCTTCTTCTGCCGCTCCATCCACGTCTACGGGAACTGTCTGCCCGTGCCAATGTAACTGCTCCGGAAGCGGAGATTCGTTATAAACATCCACGGCCACCTGCTTCCCTTCCTTAAAGCGAAGCAGCGGTCCTGGGAACTGACCGTTGTATGTGGTCATTGACAGAAACTTACCCTTGGCGATCTCCACCGGGGCCGTTTGAATGTGTAAGGTGTAGTCTGCAGAGTTCGAATCGGCAGATGCGCTGGAGGATTGACTTTGCTGCGCCTGATCTTGATTTTGTACTTGGCTAAAGCCATTGCTTCGCGAAAACACAATCGCTCCGGCGGTAAGCCCAGCCGTTTTCAAAAAATTCCGTCTCGATTCATCTCGCATCTCTCGATTCCTCTCTTTTTCATTAAATCCTTTGTCTCAAAAAACCAGCACTGGCATTGCTTAATCTGCACCTTTTCCACCTGATTTGAACTGCGGCTTTTTCATGATCCAGACGAATGGGATGGTGAGGAAGAGCAGGGCCGCCATGATGCGAAAGCCATCGAGATAACTGAGCGCTGCGGCGCTTTGCAAGATCCGGCGATAGATCATTGCCAGAGCTTGATGCCCCATTGGGCCTGAGCTTCCGCCCTGGTGTCCTAAAAAGCTTTGCAACCCGGAGATCATGCCTTGCAGCGGGCTTTGTTCACGCGATGCCGCAACGACCAGGCGAGCCTGGTGGAATTGTTCGCGGCGCGCTATGAATGCCGTGAATACAGAGATGCCGATCCCGGCGCCGAGATTTCTAGCCAGGCCAATCAGGCTGGTTGCATAGCCCATTTCCTCTTGTGGTATGGGATCCACGGTGATGGTTGCCAGAGGGACAAACATGAAAGACAGTCCTGCGCCCATCACGATCTGCGGCCAAAAGAAACTCCATGGGCTGGCATTCAGATTCAGATATGAAAACATGTAAGCGCCGATCCCGGAAATGAACAGACCACCGGACAATAGCGCGCGCATGTCCCATCGCCTGCCAATCAGGATGCCGGCGATAGGCATCATCGCCAGCGTGGCAATTCCACGCGGTGAATTCCAGACTCCTGCCGTTACTGCGGGAAAGTCCAGCAACTCCTGCATGAAGAGGGGCAGGAGCACAATGCTGCCATAAAGAGCAAAGAAGAGGACTAAAGAAAGACTGGTGCCGGCTGCGAATGTGCGGTAACGAAACAGACGGAAGTGGACCACAGCATTGCTTGCTCGCATCTCCCAGATCACAAATGTTACCAGGCCAACGATTGCGATGATGGCCATGGTCACGATGAGATGTGAAGCAAACCAATCCTCTTCCTGGCCCTTGTCAAACACAATCTGCAAAGCTGCGATGCCGATGGCGAGAAATCCCATGCCCCAGTAATCAATGCGCGTTGAAGTGCGCCGGATATAAGGTGGATCAAAGACGTAGGTCCACACCAGGAACAATCCCAGCAAGCTGATAGGCAGATTGATAAAGAATATCCAGCGCCAGGAATAATCCGTGGTTAACCAGCCGCCAAGCATGGGAGCCACAATAGGCGCAATGACGATGCCTACGCCCCAAAACGCCATTGCGTGCCCGCGCTCTTCCCGTGGAAATGCTTCCAGCATGATTGCCCGCGTGGTTGGCTGCAGAACGCCGCCCGCCGCGCCTTGTAATATGCGGAACAAAACCAAGGCCGGCAGCGACGGAGCAAACCCACAAAGAATACTCGCGATGGTGAAGCCGGTAACGCTCATCATCAGAAGGCGCTTACGCCCAAAATAGTTCGCCAGCCATCCGGAGAGCGGCAGGATGATTGCATTGGCAACCAGGTATGAAGTCAGCACCCAGGTAGCTTCATCTACAGACGCCGAAAGATTGCCCGCAATATACGGCAGGCTGACGTTGACTGCCGACGTATCCACCAGCTCCATTACTGCACTGACCATCACAGCAATGGCGATCATCCAGCGCGTCCATTTGTCTGACGGTACGCCAGCTTCCAAGGCGTGATTTTTCGACGTGGCGGGTGAGCTCCCGTGGTGTGCGGGTTCTTTGTCTGGCATAAATGCGTTTACATAGGTTTGAAATTCTGCTGGCAATCATTTCCGTAAGTGAATGAATGCAGCATAAAGCTGGGAGCTTGTGGCTCAAGCGCAAGCAGATGCGAACCAAAGGCCACGTTTTTCACCAGGTCATACATTCGCGGGCTATTTACTTCGAGATATGAGCCCTGCGAATCGAAATGCACATCTGCGCCCGCATCACTCTGATTCAGCGGCTTGCCATCCTGCAGAAGATTAACGCGCACAGGCTTTTTAGAATTCGCAATGCTCAGAACCGCATAAACAGAGCGTGCATGGTAACGCAGTTGTGCCTGGCCGTGCTCGTCATCAGAGGTCATGCCATCCTGCTGAGTGATCCATTTACCAGAGAGCATTACCCTCCCGTCTTGCGGTTCACCATCAGAATGAAAATTAGTTGTAGAACCATTGTCGCTATAGCCTTTGGTGTTGACCAAAGCGCCACGGCCAAACCAATTACCAACGTAAGTTTCGTCGGTGGAGATGCCGCATGAGGGCGCAAATGTGTCTTCCGGAGGATCGAGCGGAATGCGGTTGATCTCAGGATGCGCCATTGCCAGCAGCTCGCGAATCTTCTCCTCCATTGGCCGATTATTGCCCTCACCACCAATATGCAAAACGATGTAGCCGTTCTGGTCTATCAGATAACGGTTCGGCCAGACATCAGAATGATAAGCGTTCCAGATTGAACCTTTCACATCGGCCACCACAGGCCATGGCAATTGAAAGCGTTTGGCGGCATTGCGGACATTGTTCGCGTTGAATCCCATGGGAAACTCACCGAAGTGCACGCCGACAACATCGAAACCATAGCTATGGTATTTGCCATACCAGCGCTTCAACACGCTGAAGTCGCGAATGCAATTAATGCAGGTGTATTCCCAGAAATCGACCAGCAAAACATTCCCTCGATAGCCCTTAATGGAGTGGGGGACCTTTTGGCCGGCTAGGCCAACATCAATCCACTGAGCATCGGAGGAGAAATCAGGCGCCTTTTCGGGTTTTTCGCTGGCCATGCATGTGGTGGTGCTAAGGAAGATTAGGGCAATCGGAATGGAGAGCAGCTTTTGCACGTTTATATAATTTTTTGGATGAGCCAAAACTGGGAGTCGATGCATTGCCTTCATAAAAGTCATTCACTACCAATGCCTTACATAAATCATAAATAATCCCAATTCGGGACAGCTACGCTGCACAGCAAATTTTTCTGGGCATTCTGCAAATGCAGAGTTCATAGCGGCTGTCAGAGAAATTACAATAGACATACAATAAAATTTTGGCTGATTAAGGCCAACAGAACAGACGTGCGCTCCGGCAGCTTTGCAAGGCGATTGAATGAAGGCATGAAGCAAACCGTAGAGCGGAATCAATAAAGGCTAAGAGAGGGCAGCAATAATATGAGTAATCAAAATTTATATCTTCGGCAAAATATCCAAGTAGAACCTCTAATCGACCATTGGTATGCCTGGCCGCATCTCATTCCGCCTGCAACTGCCGCTCGCAACATCACTGAACGGCACATGAAGATCATGACTTCATACATAAACTCGCCGCAGGTCCATGTGAATGCTGTTAAAAATCCCAAAATGCAAGGCGGACCGTTTATTGATCTTGGAGGCCGGGTGGATGAGGTTCGAGCCTTGCGCGATCGCATTAAGGCAGAGCGGCCGCATTTGTTTGAACTTTCCGCTGCCATTGGCGAACTGGACAATATGCTTCGCACCAACGCCAAGGGATACAGCCTGCACCCGCTTTATGCCAAGGTCCCGGACATCCTGCGCGGCTACGTGGAACTGCTTTACGATTTGAACCACCAGCCATCATTCCGGCTGATTGAACCTCTGCTGTATAAGAGCCGCTATTATGACCCTTCCATGCAAAGCCTGATGCTTTCCGTCATCCAGCAGGATGACCGGCCGTTTGTGCTGAGCACACCGCGCTTTGAAGATGACTCGAGCCTGCACTTACAAATTCCATTTAATAGCCCTTTGGTGGATGAACTCTTCCGGCTAAAATCGTCACCCCGCCCGCAGGAAGAGATTGAAGAAATGTTTGATCTAAACGAAGGCCAACGTGAGCTCTTGAGATCGTTCCTCACCCCAGAGCCTGCACCTCACTATGCGTCTTATGAAGGTGGCGGAGTTCGCTGGCGCTATTTCGGCCACGCCTGCATTCTGATTGAATCGCAGGGTGTGAGCATGTTGTTTGATCCGGTACTCAGCTACACCTATGAGAGCGGCATCTCGCGTTATACCTATCTTGACCTGCCGGATTCCATTGATTACGTGCTGATCACGCATCATCACCAGGACCACGTGCTTTTTGAGACGCTTCTGCAAATTCGCCATAAAGTCAAAACCATTGTTGTTCCGCGCAGTGGAGGCGGACAGTTACAGGACCCATCGCTCAAGCTGCTGCTGGAACAGGCCGGCTTTACCAACGTGATTGAAGCAACGGAAATGGAAGAGATCAGGACCAAGGATGTCCGGATTACAGCAGTGCCCTTTTTTGGCGAACATGCAGATCTTGACATAAGAAGCAAAATGGCATGGCTGGTGAAAGTTGGCGCACATTCCATGATATTTGCCGCCGATTCCTGCAACATTGAGCCGCGCTTGTATGAGCATATCCACCGCGAAGTGGGAGATGCAGATGCTTTGTTCCTGGGCATGGAATGCGATGGCGCTCCGCTCACATGGCTTTATGGGCCGCTGATTACCGCACGAACTGAAAGGGCCATGGATGAATCTCGCCGTCTTTCTGGTTCCAATTTTGAACAGGGTAAAAGCATAGTTGAAGTGTTCAACTGCAAAGAGGTATACGTTTATGCCATGGGGCAGGAGCCCTGGCTGAACTACATTACAAGCATTAAGTACACGGCTGAATCACGTCCCATTGTGGAATCAGACAAGTTGGTGAAGTGGAGTCATGAACGGGGAATCATTGCTGAAAGATTGTTTGGAGAAAAAGAAATCCTGATTGAGCAGGCCCCACTTGTCGCAGCCGGCTGAGATGAGACTATTTTGAGAAACAGATAAGTGAATCACCTGGAGGACTCAATTTGACGGCGCCGCAGCACAATTCAAGCAACCGCTGGTTTGAAAGCCTATCCGCCACTCCCGGGTCGCTGTTGCGTCTCTTTTGTTTCCCGTATGCCGGGGGAAGCGCACACGTGTTTCGCGAATGGCAGAGGCATTTAGGGCCGGAGATTGATGTTTGTCTAGTCCACTTACCAGGACGGGCACGACGTTTAAGCGAGCGTCCTTATACGCATGTGAAACCGCTGGTGCAAGATGTGGCAGGTGCAATCCGCTCAGAGATTCGCGGCCCGTTTGCTTTTTACGGGCATAGCATGGGTGGGCTCATCAGTTTTGAACTTACGCGTGAACTCCGCCGTAGAAACGCCGCCTTACCCATTCATTTGTTCATTTCAGCGTGCTGGGCTCCTTCCGTGGTGAACATGCACCCTCCGGCTTTCAACCTCCCTGATCAAGAACTCATAGCGGAGCTAAAGAAACTGAACGGTACGCCGAAAGAATTCTTTGAAAATCCTGACCTCCTGCAGGCGATTATGCCAATGATGCGAGCGGACTTTGAAATTACTGATGTGTATGAGTATCTTGCTGAACCGCCGCTTGCCTGTGGCATCAACGTGTACGGCGGGACAAAAGATGAGCGTGTACGTCCCCAGGATTTAACCCAGTGGAAGCTGGAAACATCAGCGGATTGTAAAATCCAATTATTTTCCGGAGACCATTTTTTTATTCACAACAACAAGACAGAGTTCCTCCCGGCTCTTCGCCAGGACTTGCTTCAAATACTGCCCGTGGCATCAAGTCAACATTAAGGGAAGGTCAGCTGTTTTTGGCCAGGTAAGTTGTAATAGCTGAGAATTAAAGTTAAGAAGACATCAATCAAACTGGAGAGATACGCAAATGCCTGAAGAAAAAGAAGACAAGACTATTTATAAGGTTGTACTGAACCATGAAGAGCAGTACTCCATCTGGCCCGCCAATCGCGAGAACGCTTTAGGCTGGAAAGATGCCGGAAAGAGCGGCACCAAACAAGAGTGCCTGGCATACATTAAAGAAGTTTGGACAGACATGCGGCCATTGAGCTTGAGAAAGAAGATGCAGGAACAAGGGGTGAGCTAGGATACCTACTTCTGCTTTCTTGTCCAGCTATTGAACCAGACGTCAAGATGTCTCGGTTGGCGTGTGTCTGCCAATGGCCGGTTCTCTCAAAAATGTTTGGACGGATATAATCGATTCAGTCCGTTTCCCAGGAGCATAATCCATGAAGGTGGAGATCAAGCGCTGTTTCTTTTGAGCCGATATCAAACAAAAGGCCGTGAGCCTTAAAGAAGAAATTGATCGGAAGTTTGGTCTCAGCTCCAAGATCCGGCTGGGCAGTCCGGGCGCTTTGGACGTGATTGCAGATGGTCAAGTTGTTTTTTCTGCAAAGGCCTCCAAAAGAATGCCCACGACAAACGAAATCCTAGAGGCGCTCACTCTACGCCAAAGCGGCGCATAACGCGGGCCGAATATCCTTCAGTAGATTGACCGTTGCTGGCTGGTTTGCTTTGCGGCGAGAGAGAAGCGCGGCTCTGCTGGAACACCATGCAGAATGCGCGAACACAGATATTCGCCCAGCGCCGGACCATGCTTGAAGCCGTGGCCGGACCCTCCGCCGGCGATCCACACATTTTCCAACTCAGGATGGCGGTCGATCAAAAAGTCGCCATTCCATGTGTTCTCATACTGGCAAATTCTGGTTTCCACCACAGGCGCATTGGCCAGAGCTGGGATGTGCAGTTTTAAATAGGTGCGTAGTTGATCAATTGAGGACTGTGCGGCCACGCGCGAATCGTTATCAGGATCAAACGCATCGCCGTGACGATCAAAAGCGATTTTAAAACCCCGATTCTCGACATCAGGCAGCGCGTATGGCAGATCAGGATGAGTACGCTGCAGCCAAGCTGGCATGTGCGGCTGCTGAAATGATTTATTTCCCGGGGGTGGTCCGAGAAAAAATACTTCCTGGCGCGTCGGGAAAATGCGGTCCTGCAGCAGTTGCGGGAAAACTTTCGGCAGCCACGAGCCACAAGCAAAGATGAATGTGCCTGCGGCAATGGAATCTCCAGTGCTGAGATTGATTTGAGCCAGTCTGCCGTTTGCATTCGGAACAGTCACGGCAGTAGTGCGATATTCCACTCCGTTATTCACAAGATCGGCGACAAGCGCCTGCACAGAACTGCGCGCCATCAGCAGACCACTCTCCGGTTCTAAAACACCCCATGTCACATCTGGAAAATGCAGTTGCGGCCAGCGCTGCTGGATTTCAGCGGATGTAAGCCGTTCCAGTTTGATGCCTGCATTGTTGAGGACCCTGTGGAGGTTTTGTAAGTAAGCATCATCGTCATTGCTCAGCCAGAGAACGCCAGTCTGATGAAAAACCTTCCGGCCGATGCGCTCGCCTAAATCGCGCCAGTGTGGCAAGGAGCCCATGGCCCAGCGCGTATAGAGTTCATCTGGGCCGTAGCCCATGCGAATGATGCGGGTTTCGCCGCCAGAACTGGCGCGGCCGTTAGCTGGACCGTAAGCATCAAGCAAAATTACAGACGCACCTGAATGGCGGAGGAAGTGAGATGTCCAGGCTCCAAAGGATCCCGCGCCGATTACGGCAAAATCAAAATGTTTGCTCATTTAGAATTCGTTCGCTTATATGTATTTAGCGCTGATCTCATGAAGCCGCTTGTTTATAGGCCATCACCGCTGTTACCAGATCTTCCAGCGCACAGCCCACGCTTTTAAATAAAGTAATGTCATCCTGCCCGGCTCGTCCTGCTTTCTTGCCACTGCTGATCTCGTGCAGGTCGGCAATCACATGCGAGTGGCCAACCGTTCCATTCTGCAATGGGATCAGTAGATCGCCAGCTTCAGACAGGCAGCCATCATAAGTATCCACCACCACGCGGGCACGACGTACAGTTTCATCGTCCACCTCTCGCGTATGCGGCTGGAAGGCTCCGACCAGATTGAGGTGCGTTCCCGGCTTTAGCCAGCGCCCATCAAAAAGAGGCTCAGTTGCGGTTGTGCAGGTGCAGATTACGTCAGATTCACGGGCACAAATTTCGGCAGTTACCGGCTCAATTTCAATTCCATGGTCTGCTTTCATCTTCCCGCAAAAAGCGTTCACGTCTGATCGTCCGGAACCGCAAACCAGAAATCGCTTAAAGTTGCGCACGCGCGGAAGGACGCCAAAATGTGCCGCAGCCTGTCTGCCGTTGCCAAAGATTCCAAGCGTGTTCACATTTTTCCGAGCGAGCAGGTCAGTGGCAACGGCCGAAGTCGCCGCAGTGCGCAGGTCGGTCAGATAGTTGGCTTCCATCCGTGCCAGTGCGATGCCGCTTGTTGCGTCCAGCAATTCATAATTGGCATTGACGCCTGATTTCTTGCTCACGCTCACCAGCTTCACGCCTGCGGCTTTTAAGGAGTCGTCATGGCAAGGCATGACCAAAAGCACAGCGCCATCAAGATCCAGCGACGTCCTTACTGGCATTCGCACCGAGGAAAAGCCACGCGAGAAAGCACTCTGAATCGCTTGAATGACCTGGTCAGGATTCAAGAGCTTCCTTAACCGGTCATCTGAGAGAATGAGCATCAAAGAATCCTTGACGACTGGCAGCAGCATTACGCGGCTGATGTGAGTGCATGAGGATCAGTATTATTTCTTCTTCCCAGCCCGGGCCAGAATGCGGCGTACCTTCTTGGGAGAGACGGAAAGCCGCTTGGCGACGCGCGCCACCTTTTTGCCTTCCTTTTCCCAGACTTTAGGAATTACGATCTCAGCGAACTGCTCGGTTAGCTCCTGAAAAGTCTCTTCTCCGGTAATCCCCTGTGACCAGGCGCGCAGCATCGGATCAATACTTCCTCGCGGCATGACTTTCTGCTTCAACATTTGCAACTCTTCCCAGAGATCGTCATAGTCCACGGCTTTCAGGAATGAGCTGGCCAGTTCACAGCAGCGTTTGGCATCTTCCATATCGCGAATGGCGGGATTGCACGCAGCCAGACCGCGCCAGATATAGGCGCGCGCCAGCAGACGCTGGTTCTGCGTGTGCTTGGCCGCTTCCACGGCTTCGCGGGCATAGTCGCGGGCAGCCTGCGCATGTTCCCAGGCAGTGGTGCTGCCTTCTATTTCCTCGTCGAGTTTGGCGATCTCAACTTCGCACTGCAGCAGACGCGCACGGGCCATCAGGATGGAATCGTTCGCCGTCCTGCCCAGTTCGTGGGCCTTTGCAGCGTGAGCGCTCGCGTTATCAAGATCGCCGATATCGAAATACAACAGACCGCGATTCTCCATCACGCTGCCGATGCCATGATGGTGCTCATGCAAGCTGTAGATTTTTTCTGCCTGGTCAAGATTGGCAAAGGCGCTGCTGCGCAGTTCAGCATGTTGCCGCAATTGGGTTTGCTTATGCCCACGAGCGGCGGCTGGTCCCTTGCTGTTTTGCCGGCGTTCCCGTTCAGCATCAATATGCCGGCCAAGCTGTACCGCCACCAGCCTTTGGACATAAGCAATGTTGGTGAGCGTGCGGGCCAGATTGCGATGTTGCGGATTGCGGCGCTCAAAATGCTCAATGGCACGAGAGAAAAATTTGAGCGCTTCCTGGTAATGCCCCTGGCGGCGAATCATGCGCCCATGAGCGGAATAGATGTTACCCAGAGTGATGTCGTCGTCAGTGGTGCGCAGATCCGCTTCGGCCTGGCCTAAAATGCGCTCCGCCTCTCTGTACTGTCCTTTTTGAAAGAGCAGCCAGCTTTCCAGCACGCGCATGACTGCGGCCATCTTGGGGAACCCGAGCGCCTGGGCCAGTTCACGCCCAACCCCGGCGCGCTTCAGTGCTTCGTCATACTCGCCTTTTTTGCGATGGCAGCGCGCATTCCAGAAGTGCGCGATTGCCACCCACTCTTTGTCTTTAATCTCCTCCTGCATGGAGAGCACCAGGTCAAAGTGCTGGAGAGCTTCATCTGGATGATCGCGCAGCAGCGCCAGAAGACCTTCTGCCATTCGCAATTGCAGGTAATCAGCTAACGTAAGCTCTGAACGCTTCTCCCTGGGAAAACGGGCCAGCAATTGTTCCAGAAGGTCCGGCGCAGCGTAGCCAATATCGACCCATTGGGCCACATAACCAACAAAAGATGCTCCATTGCGCTTAGCAGGATCGATTGCGGCAAAGAGCTCGGAATGAGCATCAAGCAACGCAATGCCATTGGAAACCTGGCGCATGGCCAGGTTGTGCTTCAGATCGCGCAGCAACTGGAGCGGTATTTCGCCATTTTTCGCGATGGTTGGCTCAGGCACGGCAGCGCTCATCATAGCACTTTTGACCAAGTAGTCCGAATCGGACGAGTAGAGTTGCGACCGGAAATGGGCAGGCATCTAATGACCTCGCGACTAAAAATCCGGCTTGATTCCCAGCCCAGGACCGGTAGAAGGAAAAGGCCAGCTAAAGATGCGGAGGATAGCTATTGTGCGGCAAAGTGAAGCACAACGTTTAGAAGAATCATGGATACAGGACCCTCGCTGGAGCGGGATAGAAAGACCCTACAGCGGTAAAGATGTGGTCCGGCTGCGTGGCAGCATACACATTGAACATACACTCGCCTGCCTGGGCGCACAGCGTTTTTGGGACCTGCTCCATACCGAGCCTTATGTAAAAGCTCTGGGAGCGCTCACCGGAAACCAGGCCGTGCAGCAGGTACAAGCGGGCTTGAACGCCATTTACCTGAGCGGATGGCAGGTAGCGGGTGATGCGAACCTTGCCGGACAGATGTATCCCGACCAGAGCCTTTATCCCAGCAACAGCGTCCCCAATGTTGTGCGTGAG
>DASRDW010000336.1:0-20628 GCA_035652415.1 Candidatus Angelobacter sp.
TATTGGCAACGGCAACCGCCAGGTTTGCCTTGGCATTCTCCAGATCGGCTTTGGCCTGTGACAATGCGCCATCAAACAGGGCCGGATCAATCTGCGCAATGACCTGTCCTTTTTTTACGCGCGAGTTGAAATCCACATTCAGCCGGGAGATTGTGCCGGAAACCTGTGATCCTACCTGGACCGTGATGACAGCGTTGATAGTCCCCGTGGCTTCCACCACTTGTTTGATTTCGCCGTTTTCTACCTTGGCTGTGTAGTACTCAATCGGCCCTTTTCCCTTGAGGTTGAAAGCGGCAAAAATTCCTACTCCTGCAACCAGCAGGATAATGATCAGTATATTTTTTTTGGTCAGCTTCACGTTGAATTCGTCAGTCTGAAGACACTTGTTCAATCATACCAACTGGCAGCTTGCAATTTCAGGTATTCCAGGGGAATCGCTGGTTGGCTTGCGCAGGTATTTCAGCGTAGGTCAAGCCGCAATCAGCAGCTTTGCCAATGATTTCCTGGAGTTGCGGAATGCCCTTGCGCTCACAATAGCTGCGTATGCCGGCAAGAATCTCCTCAAAGACCTGGACGCCATTGGTAATGGCAACGCTCGCTAGCTCCACAGCACGTGCTCCGCTCAGCAGAAAACGAACAACGTCTTCCGCCGATCGCGCTCCGTTTGTCCCGATAATGGGAATTTCTTTTGTGACATTTCGCCAGCATTTGCTCACCCAATAGAGGCTTGCGGGGAGCGCCCACCTTCCGCCAATCGCGCCCCATGAGCCGAGAACCGGTTTTTGCGTTTCAATATCGGGCATGAATCCTTGTATCCGCCCGGTCAGCACCAGCATGTCTGCGCCTTCTTCCATTGCGATTGCCGTCAGCGCCAGCGGATCATCCGCCTGCGCGGTGAGCTTGACCGCAAGCGGAATGGAAACTGCGCGCCGTACCGTCCGGACGTAGTTGCGTACGGCGTCTTGTGCTGTTACCTGGCGCACAGCAGAGGCCTCGCGTCCATGCGGCGCACCAAGATTCAACTCAATCCAGCGCAGCCCGGCTGCCTCCATTTTTCTTGCTATCTCCGCCGCTGGACCGGCCTGGGCCACGGTGATGCTGCCGACAACAATGCTCTGCTTCTGTTGTGCGTAGGCGTCCAATTCCACAAGCATCGCCAGCCATTGCTCAAGCAGCATCTGCGCCAGGCCGGAGCGGCAAAACAATGATGCATCGCGCCGGTGGGGCGAATTCCAAGGAACGACCTTCCAATTGTCATCCAGCAGAACGTAGTCAGCCTTTGCGAGCTGCGCTGCGGCTGCAGGAGACTCATTGACCGATTTTGCAATCACCGCGGCAGCGCCTGCATCGATGGCGGCGCGGATGTCAGTAGCCGTCATGGTGATTTCACTGGAAGCGCAGATCAGCGGATTTTTCAGCCGGATTTTTCCCAGATCAATGGAGAGGTCCATACTTATGCTTTGTTCGCTGCCGCTGAAATCTCAGCCAACTGCTTAACCCAGCCTTTTACCGATCCGGCCAGCGCTCCCAGATCGGAAGAGAGTGCAATCATGCGATAGCCTGCGGCTGCGGCCTGCGCCGCTCGTGCAGGTGAATCCGCGTAGATACCCAGATGGACTTTGGCCGCAGAGGCTGCCTCTTCAATCTCGTGGATGCGCTGCTGCACAGCTGGATCGTCCAGCTTGCCCGGCGCTCCCATGTCCACGGTCAAATCAAGAGAGCCGATAAAGACAATATCCAGCCCCTCGATCAAGGCGTTCAGCGGACGTTCCAGCTCTTTGCTTTCAAGTTGCCCCACCAGCAAAATTTCTCTGTTGCTGCGGTGAATATATTCCGTAAGCGGCTCTGATCCATAACCGGCTGCAGGCTGGGCCAGACTGAGGCTGCGCGAACCTTCCGGCGGATATTTACATGCGGAGCGAAAAGCTGAAGCCTGCTCTCTGGTCTGCACCTGCGGAAGCTGAATTCCGGCGGCACCTGCCTCCAACAGCCGATTTATTTGGCCAGGATTGAAATGCGCGACGCGCACAATCACAGGAAAGTTACAGGCACGTCCCGCTGTGATCAGGTTCCCCGCTTCCTGTTCGGTGATTTGAGAATGTTCGAGGTCGCAGATGGCAAAATCCAGCCCGGCAAGGGCGAGGATGTCAATCACTTCGCGGCGGCCAAGCTTTACAAATGTTCCCGTAACAGCACGGGTATTCAGTTTTTGGCGTAGTTGTGCAGAGAGGCTGGCCATAGTCATCTAAAGAGAGCTATTGTACTGCATACGTTATTTCGAACGCGGCGTTCATCAACAGAACAAAGCAAAGATGAGAGCACCGCAAATTGCACCGCGTCCCAAGTTGGGCCGGCGCGCCTTGACACAACGGAGAACGAGTGAATAACATCGTTCGTCCCACAATGCGGGCATCGTCTCGCAATCAGGTTATGCTTCCAAAACCGCAACCAACCCGCAAGCGCGCTAAAAAGACTGCTATTGGACGCGGTTCTACCATTCAAGTGATTGACCGCCTGGCCTGCGTGCTGGAAGTTTTCGCCGGCAACGGACGCCAGATGAAAGTTCGAGAACTAGCATCCACACTGCATCTGCGGCGCTCTACTGCGCACCGCTATCTGGCTTCTCTCTCACGCGCTGGATTTTTGCGCGCTGAAGGCGAGGGCGGATATGCTCTAGGGCCTTTGCTGATCCAGCTTGGCGCTGCGGCAGTGGGCGGAGTGCAGATTGTGGAGCTGGCGGAAAATTATCTCTCGCAACTGGCGGAGGAAGCGCAGGAAACAGCCGTACTGAGCCTGTGGTCAGGCGATTGTCCTGTTGTGGTGCGGGTGCGGGAACCGCAAGCCAAGCTGGTGCAGCTTCATATCCGGCTGGGCGCAATGCTGCCGCTGGACTCGGCCCAGGGACATCTCTATTTGGCGTTTCATCCTGATCGCCTGCGAGTCAATCAACTACTGGCGCATTTTCCTGAGGGCCAGCGCAGGGAGATGGAGCGCAGCATGGCTGAGGCGCGCAAGCATGGTGTGTTTGTAAACTCCAGAGTGGCGGAAGGTATACGCGCTGTGGCCGCGCCGGTCTTTGACCATGAGCTGATCGCTGGAACCATTGCGTTTGTCGGCACTCTATCTTCAGTGCCGGCAGACCCGGATTCAGGGCTGGCGCAGGCATTGAAGAACGCGGCCCAACGACTATCGCGCGATCTGGGCCGCAAGCGCGAAGCCGCGGTGGCAAAGAGTGCCACGGCATGAAGCGAGGAATCTTATGAGCTTGTATGCACTAAGCCGCGCCTGTTATGACTTGCGGGATGAAGCCACGCGGCAGAAGTTCCGTTCTGGTCCGGAAGCTTATGCTGCCTGTTATGAGCTGACCGCGCGCGAACGGGAAATGCTTCTCCAGTTGGACTGGCGCGCGCTGGCTGAGGCCGGTGTAAGCATTTATGTGCTTACCAAGCTGGGCGCTGCCAGCAATGTTGAATTCCTGGAGCTTGAGGGCGCTATGCGTGGCATGAGCAAGCAGCAATTTGTGGATTTTCTCAAGCAGCAGGCGGAGCAGAACAAAACGTTTGCACTTGGTCTAGAGTAAGACGAAAGGAGATGGCTGATGGCGAAGATTGTTGCTGGACTGGCCTGCTCGCATGCGCCATCGATTGCACATGCCTACGATCATGGAATGACCAATGACGTGGGCTGGAAGCCGCTGTTCAACGCTTTTGAAAAATCGCAGCACTGGCTGGAAGCGCAGAAGCCTGAAGCGCTGGTGGTGATTTACAACGACCATGTCGATCAATATTTTTATGACGCGTGGCCCACTTTCAGCATCGGCCTGGCAGAGCAATACGATATTCCCGATGAAGGGCTTGGTGCTCGCGCCTTCCCGCCGGTTCCTGGCCACAAAGAGCTGGCTTCTCACATCGCTGCCAGCATGGTGGCAGATGGCTTTGATATTACGGCATCGCACCGCATGTCGCTCGATCACGGATTTCTTTCTCCCATGCCGCTGCTGGACGAAGGCTGGAAAATCCCGGTAGTGCCTCTGACCATCAACGTCGTGATGCATCCGCTTCCTTCGCCACAGCGTTGCTGGCAGATGGGTGAAGCCGTGGGCCGCGCTATCAAGAGTTTTCCCGGCGATCTGCGCGTTGTGGTCTTTGGCACAGGCGGTCTTTCCCACCAGCTTACCGGCCCGAATTGCGGACGAGTGACCGCGGAGTGGGACCGTAAATTTATGGACCTGATTGAGAGCGCGCCGCAAGAGCTGAATTCTTACACCATGGCGGACTTTGCCCGCCTTGGAGGAGAGCATTCGGTGGAAGTGGTGCAGTGGATGGCCATGCGCGCCGCTCTGCCGTCGCATGCGCGCATAGAGCGCAAATTTTATTACCCGTTTGGAATGATGGGCTACGGAATTATGGCATTCCGCGTCCCGGATTAATTTGAAAAGCATTCGAGAGGACAGAGGAATGATTCGAATCGGCCGGCAGTATCTGGATTCGCTTCGCGATGATCGCGAAATATGGATTGATGGCGAGCGGGTCCGAGATGTCACGCTTGATCCACGCTTCAGGCCGGTGGCCGAATCGATTGCCGAGCTGTATGACATGCAGCATGATCCTCAGCTCCAGGAAAAGCTCACCTACATTACGCCGGAAGGCGAGCGTGCGGGACTTTCTTACATAGAGCCGCGTTCGCAAGCCGATCTGGTGCGTCGCCGCGAAATGGTGAAGCTGTGGATGGATTGGACCGGCGGCATGATGGGCCGCAGTCCGGATTTCATGAATGTCCACATGACCGGTCTGGGCTCCGCGCCTGATTATTTTGCGCGGGGCGGTGAGCGGTTCGGAAAAAATATTCGCAGCTACTACGAGTTTCTGCGCAAAAACGATTTGGCGCTGACGCACACGCTTATCAATCCGCAGACGGACCGCTCCAAGCCGGTGCAGCAGCAAAGTACGGCAGCCGCTATCGTGAAGGAAACTGATGCAGGGATTGTGATTCACGGCGCGCGCATGATCGCCACGCTGGCGCCGTTTTCCAACGATATCGCCGTCTTTCCTTCAACATTTCTACAACTTTCGGATGAAGCCAAGCCGTACGCTTTTGCGTTTTCTATTCCGATGGCCACCAAGGGGCTGCGCTTCATCTGCCGTCCGGCCATCACGCCGCGCGATGGCCGAGTGCAGGATTATCCGTTCTCCGCGCGTCTTGACGAGATGGATTGCGTCGCCATTTTCGAGAACGTGTTGGTTCCATGGGAGCGCGTCTTTATCTATCAGGAGCCCAAGCTTGGCAACGGCATGTTCGGCGAGACCGGAACCATCAACCAGATCATGCACCAGTTCGCCACTAAAAATCTGGCCAAGGCAGAGTTCTTGCTGGGGATTGCGCTGAACATGGCGGACGCAGTGGGTATCGGCGGATTCCAGCACGTGCAGAATCATATCCACGAGATGATCAACACGGTGGAGTTGGTGCGGAGCTGCATTCGCGCATCGGAAGTTGACTGCGTGCCTGGACCAAACGGCACGGTGCTGCCCAACGATCAGCCGCTGCTTACCGTGCGCACGTTGTTCCCGCAGCTTTATCCCAAACTGGTGGAGACCATCCAGATTCTCGGCGCCAGCGGCCTGGTGATGGTGCCGAGCCATGAAGAACTTTCAAGCGAACGCGCTGCGGACGTGGAGCGTTACTACCAGGGCGCAACCATTCCGGCGGACAAGCGAATTGAACTGTTCCGGATTGCCTGGGATGTTTCCTGTTCTTCGTTTGCCGGACGCCAGACGCTTTACGAGCGTTATTTTTCCGGCGATCCGTGGCGGCTGGCGATGTTGCGTTACCAGAACTATCCCAGGCAGCAGGAACTCAAGCAGCGCGTGTGGGACTTTGCCAAGCGCACTGCTGAGTGGGATGAACGCGAGGCGCAGAAGAGCGCGTCTGCGCGGGAGAAGGACCATGTCACAGCCTGAAATTGCGAGGGCCAAATCTGGAGAGCCAGGCGCAAGCGCGGATGGCGCGGCATTTCGCGACGTAATCCGGCATCTGGCTTCAGGTGTAACGATTATTACCAGTTCGCTGAACGATGAACCGGTAGGAATGACAGCCACGGCCGTCTGCTCGGTTTCAGCCACACCGCCCATGCTGCTGGTTTCGCTCACAACAGCTTCACGCACAGCGCAGGGCGTGGCAGAAACAGGGGCATTCGCTGTGCACCTGTTGCCCCACTCAGGCCGCAAACATGCTGAACAGTTTGCTTCGCGCAGCCTGCATTTTCATGATGTGAAGTATTCACCCACTTCAGACCGGCGAATCCCGGTGCTCACCGAAGTCCTTGGCTGGTTTTTGTGCCAGGTGGAACAGTCATTACCCGTGGCCGACCACATGATTTTTGTAGGACGCGTGCTTCAGTGCGAACTTAAAGACAAGTCGCCGGACCCGCTGCTCTACTTTGATCGCAGTTACCGGAAGCTGGCGCCAGGCGCGGAGCCGGGCGCAGAGAATTTTGAACCCTGGGGATCGGCGAAGAACGCCGGCTTGCCAGGCTTTGGCTGGTAAGTCTTTTTATCTGTAAACCAGGAGGGGAACCTAATGGACGCGGTTGCACGATTGTTGCAGGGATCGATTGATCTACACATTCATCCTTCGCCATCACTCTTTCCCAGACGGTTGGACGCTGTAGAAGCGGCACAACAGGCGGCCCAGGCCGGAATGCGCGCTATCGTCATCAAGAGCCATCACCACACCACTGCGCCGGAGCTGGTGCCTCTGAAGAACCATGATCTCAAGGACATTCCTACCCAGGTGTTTGGCGGCGTGGTCCTCAACAGTTATGTCGGCGGGCTGAATCCTTACATTGTGGATATGACGCTACGCATGGGCGGCAAGATAGTCTGGTTTCCCACGATCTCGTCCATCAACCATATTAAGCATCACGAGGCGCAGCCGCACATGAAGTTTCCTTCGCAGGTTGGCCGTGAGCTGCCGGACATTCCGGTAAAGGTGCTGGACGAAAAAGGCGAGCTTCTTCCGCAGGCGAGATTAATCCTGGAATTGATCGCGGAAGCCGATGCGATTTTGTCCACTGGACATGTTTCCGTGCCGGAAGCGCTGGCGCTGTTGCGCGCAGCCAATGAGGTTGGCGTGCGCCGAATGCTGATCAATCATCCGGACTTTGTCGTCGATGCCAGTGAAGAGGAAGTGCAGGAGTTTGTCCGGTTGGGCGCGTACATTGAGCACTCCATGTGCATGTATCATCCTGAATCCACGTTCCATTTCTGGGATTTTGACCGGCTCAAGCGATGGATTGAGTTAGTGGGGCCGGAGCGCACTCTTCTGGGCTCTGATCTGGGACAAAAAAATAATCCGCTGCCGGTGGAAGGTCTGCGTTACACGGTGGAGAAGCTGTTGGATATCGGCATCAAAGAGCGGGAAATCGAATTCATGATCAAGAAAAATGCAGAAGCGCTGCTGGGCCTGGAAGAGGCCGCTGAGCGGCGTCTGCCGGCAAAGAAAGGGGCATAGCCACATGAGTACCGCCAAGACCACAGAACAGAAATCGAGCGGCAAGGCTTACAACTGGGAGAATATTCCTTCTGAAGTGGTGCGCGCAGGAATCAGCCGAAAGGGCTTCCAGTGGAAAGACATGATGATGGTGATGAACGAATGCCATCCCGGCATGAAGCTGAATCCGCATAGCCACACGTTTGAGCAACTGGCTTACATTGTGAGCGGACGCGCCATTTATCACGTGGGCGACGTGGGTCATGAAGTTGGCGCAGGCTCGTTTCTGGTGATACCGGCAGGCGTGGTGCATTATATTGAGCCGCTGGGCACGGAGCCGGTGATGAACCTGGATTTTTTCCTGCCTGCCCGTGAAGATTACATGCATCTGGTGAAATACCTGGAAGAAGACAAATAGGCAGCTAAGCTGCGGCACGGCACATCGCCGTTTAGTCTCGCTTCAACTCGCATTGGAGGACACCGATGAATTTGGATGGGTTGAGATTTGATCTCTGCTGCGCTGCGCGGCTGCTCTACCGCTTTGGCCTGAGCGTGGGCAACGCCGGGCACCTGAGCATAGCCGTGGGCGAAAACCGGATGCTGGTGAATCGCTTTGGGCCATCATTTGCCACCATGACGCCAGCCGATGTCCTCACCATGGATTTCAACGGCAACGTTCTGGAGCATGATCCTGCGATCAAGCCCTATGTGAACGAGACCATTCATCTTCACGGAGTGATCCACCGCTATAACCCGCATATTGCTGCGGTGGCGCATACGCATCCGCCGAACACGGTAACATGGACCACCTTCCGCAAGTTGCCGCAGACGTTTGACCAGGAAAGCTGCCTGCTGGCGGATGACATTGCGATTGTGGATGAAGAGTTCACCGGGCTGGCGCAATCAGAAGACCGCGTGCGCCCATTTGCCCAGGCGTTGGGCAAGAAACCCGTGGTGCTGCTGCCGAACCATGGCGCCATCACTACTGGTCCCAACATTCAGTCTGCGCTTTTCCGCATGATGCTGTTGGAAGGAGTGTGCCAGCGCAACATCTCGGTTGCTTCTGCGGCGCAGGTCACCGGCTTTACGCCGCATGCCATCGCTCAAGAGCACGCGGTGACTACCAAGCAAGAGCTGGCAAAGATTCCAATTCTGGATGCGCTGTGGGAAGACCTGCTCAAGCGTCTTCACCAGACGGATGCCGATTTGTTCCGCGACCATCAGAAGCAGGACCGCAAACTCGCTTAGAACAGCGATTCTGGCGATATAAAACCTGCGCGCTTGCAGCGTGCTTTGCGAAACTCTATTCCTTGGTGACGTTAATGTAATAGAGATCGGTGGCGACATCGACCTCATCTTTGCTTAGCGAAGTCGGCATGGTCTGCCAGTCGGTAGTTGGCTTGATGATCTGCCAATTGTCTTTCTTGCCCACACGGACCGGCATCTGGAAACCCTGCTCATCCACCTTCCATCGATAGGCCACCGTTTTCTTGTCGCTATCGAACTTCAACTCCAGCGTTGGAATCGCCGTGTGCCGCAGATACTGATTGAAGACCGGGGTTAGGTCCATCCCGGTCTGCTGGTTGAAGTACTGGACGACATCTTCGGTCATAATGTTCTGATATTTGAAGTGGTGGTAAAAATCATGGAGCAGCTTCCACCAGCGGCGATCGTCATTGACGATGCTGCGCAGCGTATTGATGAAGAGCGCGCCCTTGAAATACATATCCTGCGGAGGCTCGCCGTTGACGCCGCGCGCAGTAATGATTGGCGCGTCATCTTTGACCTTGGATTTATATCCGTTCACATATTTCAGGCCAGCGTCGTGGCCATACATATATTCCACGTAAAGGCATTCAAGATAAGTGGCCCAGGCTTCATGGATCCACATGTCTGAGCTGTCTGCGGCGGTAATGCTGTTGCCAAACCATTCATGCGCGCTCTCATGAATGATGATGAAATCAAACTTGGGGCTAATGCCGACGCCGGTCCAGTCGCGCTCAAGATAGCCGTTGGCGAAATGGTTCCCGTAGGTGACGGCGCTCTGGTGCTCCATGCCGGAATAGGGTACTTCGATCAGCTTGTATCCATCTTTCTTGAATGGATACTCGCCAAAATAGTGCTGATACGCCTCAAGCATTCCCTTAGCCTGCGCGAATTGCTTTTTGGCTTTCTCCAGGTCTTCCGGCAGGGCGTAAAAATCCAGATTCAGGTCGCCCAGCTTGTCTGAGAAGTGCTGGTAGTTGCCGATATTCACTGACACGTCATAATTGTTGATGGGGTAATGCACCATCCAGTCCCAGCGCGTGTAGCCATCGCCCAGATCGGTTTTGCCCATGAACTTTCCGTTGGAGACATCGACCAGATTGTTCGGGATGGCTACGCTGATCTCCATGCTCTCCACTTCATCGCGCCACTGGTCTTTGTTGGGCCACCAGATGCTGGCGCCAATGCCTTCGCACGCGGTGTAAATCCACGGATGGCCGGATTGATCAGTTCCAAAAGTAAAGCCGCCGAACCGACCCTGATGTACCGGAGTGCCGGAGTAGTAGAAATCGATGGAGTAGACACGGCCGGCATGAAGCATCTCCGGAAAATCCACAAAGACCGCGCCAGTGTCGCGCTCATACTTGAGCGGCGTTGTGCCCAGGAGAATCTTATCGATCTTCAGCGCGTCAGCCAGATCAAGCTGAATTCGCATATCGTCTTTGAGCATCTTGAAGCGGATGGCGTTCTTACCGCTGACGAATTTCTTTTCCGGGTCAATGCGGATATCAAGATGGTAGAAAAGCAGGTCATTGTTGGCGCGATACGGCCCGTAAGCGCCGCGCAGAATGTCAAACCGCGTCGGCTCGCCATGTCCGCGCGACGATCGCGCCGGAGTGGGCGATGGCGTAGGAGTCGGACTGGCAGTCTGGGCAGCGCCAGCGAGAACGGTCCCCACAATAAGGATCAATATGAACGAGCTTTTCGTGAACAGCGTGTGAGCGTGACTTCCCAAATGTGCATTCATGTTTTCTCTACAATAGCAGTCTGGTTGGAATCAGTGTAGGTCATTTGCGGAAGAGACAGACAGGCGCGTGATTTGGGGAGCATGGCGGCGGTACATGCACGCTTGATTTTTTACTTTCAATCTTGCCGGGCGCAAGATACCTTGCAAGTATCCAGGCACAGGCGGATGGCAACCTCTACTGACAATACGATCACGAAAGCTCCAGCAGTGCTCACCCGCGACGTTTCTCCGGTCAACAAGACGAAGCGGCTTGAGTCGCTGGATGTCTTCCGCGGGTTGACCATCGCAGGCATGATCCTGGTGAACGATCCTGGCTCAGACGCTTTTTACTGGCCTTTTGGGCACGCCGACGAACTGGCGAACGCACATCCTGCGGGCTGGTACGCAGGCAAGGCGTGGGTGGAGGCAAATGGCTGGACGCCCACAGACCTGATCTTTCCGTTCTTCCTGTTTATCGTCGGGGTGTCAATGGTGATGTCGTTCGCGGCGCGGCGCGCGCGTGGCGACTCCCGTGGAACGCTCATGAAGCATGTAGTGCGGCGGAGCGCGCTCATTCTTCTAATCGGCTACGCCATCCGCATCCAGCCGTTTTTTAACTTTTCTCTCATGCGCTATCCGGGCGTATTGCAGCGCATCGCTCTGGTCTATCTGTGCGCGTCAGTAATTACGCTGTGGACTCGAACGCGCGTCCGGATCATCTGGATTGCCGGACTGCTCGCGGGGTACTACGCGGTGATGCGGCTGGTTCCAGTGCCAGGATGCGATCATGCCGCATGGATGACGCAGCATTGCAGCCTGGCCGGATGGCTTGACCGCAAGCTGATGCTCGGCCATCTCTATCGCCGCGATTTTGATCCCGAGGGGCTGCTTAGCACGTTTCCAGCGATTGCAACCACGCTGCTGGGAACGCTATGCGGAGAATTTCTACGTAGCGCTGCAAACTTGTCACGCAAACTGCGCGGCTTTGCCATTGCCGGAGTGGTGGGCGTGGTTGCCGGTTACGCCTGGCATCCATGGTTTCCCATCTCCAAGCCGCTGTGGACCAGCTCATACGTGCTCTTTACCGCCGGGGCTGCGTGCCTCACGCTGGCGCTTTGCTGGTGGCTGATTGAGATGCGCGGCTGGCACAGGTGGGCCAAGCCATTTCTGTGGCTGGGAGCAAACGCGATCCTCTCTTACGCGCTCTCCACGTTCGTCGCCAAAGAATGGACCATCATCAAGGTGCATGACGGAGCGCGGGCTATCGATTTGCAGACCTGGATATTCAATCACTGGTTCGCGCCGCTGGCGCAACCCATGAACGCGTCACTGCTGTTCGCGCTTTGCTATGTGGCGTTGTGGACGCTGGTAGCGTGGGCGTTGTACCGGAAGAAGATTTTTGTGAAAGTGTAGTGGTTTAACGCGGCAGCACTGGGCCCGATGTTGCTGCTGCCTGCTGTTTCACCACCGTCTCGCCCGGTTTCGCTCCAACCAGCTTCATATACTCAGTCAGGGTCACGAATCTATAGCCTCGCGCTTTCAGTTCAGTGATGAGTTGCGGCATAATGGCGGCGGTGGTAGAAAGCTCATGGAAGGCGAGAATGTGCGTGAAAGTCCCTTTCTTTTCTCGCTGCTCCACCTGCTTCAACACCGCATCAGCCAGAGATGGCTTGGGACACCCGACTGCTTTGCCGGCGCAGAGATAGTCGAGCGAGTTCACATCGCGCAGCGCCACCGGATTTTCCGGTGAAATAGTCAGCACACGATAGCCCTGGTGTTCCAAGTCGTGCCGCGCTTCGCTGGTAATAATCCAATCCGGAGGGCGCACATACCGGGGTTGCGCTCCGGTGACCGCCTTGATTGCCTCAGCTCCACGGTCTACGTCGCGGCGGACCCACGGCTCGCCGTTTTTCCTCTCCTGGCTGCGCAGTTCCAGATGGCTGTAGGTGTGGTCTTCCAATTCATGGCCGCGTCGGATCAACTGCTGCGCCGCGTCAAGACAGGTAACGCCGATATTTTCCTCATGCCGTGGCTCGCCCCAGGTCTTGGGAGTAAGCCGCCAGCCGACGACGAAGAACGTCGCCTTGATTCCATTCTTATCGAGGACGTCAGCCAGACCCGGAGCGGGGTGAGCCGCTTCTTTGCTGCCAAACAAAACATAGGGACGCGGGCCGTCGTCAAATGTTAAAGCGATCAACTTGTTGGCTGGAAGAGCCGCGATCGTATGAGTCTCTGTGTTGGCTGCCGCCGGCTCAGTATTCTTCGATACCAGAGTGATACCGGCGTTTTGGCTGCCAGCGGCAGAATTGTTGGAATCGATGCCGGCACTGAAATGGCTGGAGCCGCTACAAGCAGTCATCACGCAAAGAACAGCAGTTGAAAGCAATAGCCTGAATTGGCCCATCACACTCCCACCCGAATCACCGGTTGCTTCCGGAAAATTGGCCAGTGCCGCAGTTCCACAGGTTGTTCGGGAGACAGATCAGTAAAGTTGTAGCGGTGAAGCGCTAGACAATCTTTACCATGTGGCGAGCTTGAGCCGGTAGAGTCTGAAGGTCAGTAACGAAGGTAATATTGCCGTGGGATTGCGTAGCGCTGGAGACGGCCAGCGCTGAGTTGACTGTTTTTGGAAAGGCAGCAGATGCAGAAAAACGCGGGAGCGCCCCTTCAGACTCCCGCGCCCAATGGCGGCTCCTTACCTGGCGCTTCCGCAGCGGGTAGGGAAGCGCCGCCTTGAGCTTTATGGCGCCAACTCCAGGGCATAGCAGGAAGTGATTCCAGGAAATCAATCAGCTCCCCGTTATCGAGCGATCGGAAGACCCCGGCGTCAAATGCGCGTATAAAGCTCCCGCCAGTAGGGATCAGACAGTACATTGCGCTCTGGACACTCGCATGTTCATGCCCGCAGATATGCACGCCGTCATCCCAGGTACAACACGCAACGTAATGAATTTTTGCTATAGTCACTGGCAACAAGTTGGAAGCAAATTATACACCCTGCAGGGTGCAACCTTGTACGGGGTAGATTTTAACGAAGTGCCGAAAGACCCTATACGGCGTGCCCAGCGCATTGGTTTTGTTCGGCAAGAGGGTAAAATTATTACGGATTGAACGGCGGCTCTCGCAAGAGAAGCTTGCGGCGATGTGTGCCGTTCACAGGAATTACATTGGACGAGTGGAGCGCGGAAAAACCAACATCAAATTTGATCGCCTAATGAAGCTTGCCGGAGGGCTCAGAGTAAAGCCCGCAGAGCTTTTCAAGCTTATTCCCAAGCCCGCTCCTCCAGAACCTCACGATACAAAATAGCTCTCTTGCATTTGTAACTTGTGCATGAGCAGCCCAGCCGGTTTAATCTCATGTTAAGGGCTGACTTTTCCACGAACGGGAACGATGAATGGCAGGCGGCGACGCTCAGGAGCAACCACGATCCGATCGGACGAGCGGCAGAAGTCAATGCCAACAATCGCGACCCGGGCCCATGGATCAAACACTATGCCCTTATCCAGAATCCGGTCAAAGAAATCTCGAATGCTACGATCTTCCGGATTAATGCGCAAAGATCGATACACGACCCGTTTTCTCCGTTTTGAAGACTGCAGACGCAATCATTAACAGGATCTCCCTGTCTGGCGCTGTGCGTGAAAGAAAGGAAGCATGCGATCAGCGAAATTCCAGCCATCTCTTGATCGGTCTCAACGCGAACAGTCTTCCCTCTACTTTTGATTCCTTGAGTGGGTCGATGAATATTTTTACCAACATGAACAGATTTACAAGCGCTTGGATTTTGGTAATTAGATCGGTACACAATCCAGCTACCATGGTTCCAACATCAAGATACTCCTCTCCCTTGAAAGTCAGATTGCTTTATTAAAAGAATGGTTGGCATCAACGGTGACAAAATCGAGAGTGTCTCCTGCTCCTCTCGAGAATTGCGCATCTATTTAAATTTTAAAGATAAATAAGGAGCACGGTGAGCCAAAACTCTGGAACAAAAATCCGGAAAATCAATAGCTTGATTGAAGCATTGTGTGGAATGTATTCAAGAGTTGCCCGCCGTTTAGGGGTGCATCGCACTTACGTGAGCAGGGTGGCGCGCGGGGAAAGGCGCTCAGAAGAGATTGAGAACGCACTTATCGCAGAATATGACAGGGTGCAAGAAGGTAAGCAGTTGCCCGGATGAATTCAAGGGTGCGATGCGAATTCTGCTCCCTTCGGTAGACATGTTGGTCCTATAACGGTTTAGCAACCGCCTCGACGCCCGCTTTCTCCTTAAATGTCCCTGGCACTTCATCGGATCGTGTCGCCGCGCTAGCAGCAGCGAGAATCGCCCCAGCAAAAAAAAGCGTATCGGCAAAGTAGTTGATCCCCTCAATTTTGCCTCCGATATTTGGATTGACCAGCGCCCCGATCATGACAGGGACATAGATGACGAGGATGGTCAGCAAAATCCAACCGCCGACAGAGGCTGCCACGGTCCGCGCTTTGTGGTTCAGCAAAATGCTCATGCCGGCAAGCAGAAGAGCTGCGCCGGTTACATAGTCAATGAGCACGCGCGCTGGGACCCACGCCGGCATTTCTTTTTGCAGCGGAACTCCGGGAAGTCCAAGCGGGTGCAGAAAGTGCTGAATGCCAAAGAACAGGGCAGCCAGAGCGATGAGGATGCGCCCCACTGTGACCAACGTGCTCCGGGCCGGCCCACGCCATCCATTTTTTGCCATTCCCGCAAGAACCAAGCCTGCGCCGCCGAACGAACTCTCACGGAAGACGATGGTCCAGGTAAATCGAGCCGGTCCGTTGCTGTCCTGAGGGTACAGAGTGTTTGCCGTCAGGATGCTGGCGAGGGTGTGCAGGTGACGGAGCCCTGAAGGTAGATAGAGCATTCCAACAAACAGCAACATCATGATTCCGACCAACAGCCCGGACCACGGCACGGCAATTTTGGTGGCGATACTCAAGGCCGCAGCGATGAGTGCGCAGCCCACGAAATAGACCCAGAACATGCGCCCTGGCATGTAAGGCGGCACCAAGTCTTTGACGAAGTCCGGGCCGAAGAGATGCAATGTGCCGAACACCGCGAGCGGAACTGCGTAACACAAATTGGCCAGGGCCACAATCTTGTCCAGGCCACGAGCCGCGGCAATATCGCTTTTCGCGGCCCATCCGCCGATCAAGAAGAGCGCGATGCCGGCAACGCACATGGCTGTTGAAGTGCTGAGGAATGCTAGAAAAAAGGCGAGAATGTTTGAGTGCATAGATTATCCGCGCAGATACAGGGCTTCAGATTCTAATACGAAACGGCGCGTGCGAAAGCGCAGGATGGACTGCGGGATTTCTGTGATTAGCGCTGTGACCAGAGACATCAAAAGTGGGGTAAGAAGTACTTGAGAGCGTTTTCGTCGAATCAGAGAGCGTCGTGTCGATAGGGACCTCTCACCTGCTTTACGGATTCGAATGAGAGAAACGCGGGATTTTTCACTTTAACTTCCTTCATCTCGACCCGTATGGAGGCAAGTTCCGTGGCAATCGCCTCATTGGGCGTACGCGGTCAGGCCAGAAGCCGGACCGCGCGTTGCCGTTCATTGACGGAAGTATCGATTGAGCTTACAAATTGCAGCCTTCATGGTCATTGTCGCCGTTGGGGTACCTCGGTGAAGGGGCGCTGCAGAAGGCGGTCAACGTGTTAATTGCGCCGGAGATTTGTTGTACCTCGTCCCACGTCAATTCGCGGGCGCCGGTGCGCTGCAGGACTCGATTATCTGGATTCATAGCTGGTATTCCTTTCTATTCTGATCTGGCGTCCCCAGATACGAGGCTGAGCTTACCATAATTAATTAAATTGATTGGCCGCACAACTTCGAAACGCCAGGAAAAAGGGCTTCTACTCACGTAATGCAAAGAACAGGATCTCGGAAATTTTTTAGGGATTGATTGAACAGAGAGCGCGATTGAACTAAGCTTCCGCAGCCACCCCTGGCTGGGCTGCAGGGATGGACCGCGTTTGCTTTGCGTTCAGTATCTCGCGCATGACGTTCATCAAGGCTTCAACTACTTACCTCGCCTGCGTCAGCCCCGCAACAACTGCAGCAAGCTTATCGAGTATCTCCTTCCAGCCCTCCAGTTGGCCGCTTTCGGTTGCGTCCTGCATGGTCTCATTTCCAATGAAGGTGAGTTTCGTCTGGCCGTTTCCAAGATCCTCAAACAGAATCACGTCGTGCGCACCTTCTATAGCCTCATGTTCTATTCCTAATTGCGCAGGCTCAATCTTGTTTCCCTCCGAGTCCGCAAAGTACATGGAGGAAACGATCTTCTCGTGAAGAACAATCTCATGGTATTCACCAGCATTCCAGAACTCTTGCCCATCGGGCGTTCTCATGCAGCAGTGAAATTTGCCTCCTACGCGAAAATCCATCTTACAAAAGGGCGAAGTAAATCCCTTCGGCCCCCACCACTGCATCACATACTTCGGGTCCGTCCACGCCTTCCAGACCAATTCGCGTGGAGCATCGAAAACTCTGGTCACAACCATGCGCTCTGTCTCATTTATCGTGTTTTTTGCCATCTCTGACCTCCGCTTTTTTCATTTGATTCACAACCACTTCCAGCTTGTCGAAACTCTCTTCCCAGAATTGGCGATAGCTAACCGCCCAGTCGCTGACTGTCTTTATAGCCTCTGGCCTAAGCGTGCAAATACTCTCTCGTCCACGCTTCGTCTTGATCACAATCCGCGCCCGCACCAGGTAGGCAATATGTTTTGAAATCATCTGCTGCGAGAGTGCAAACGGTTTCGTCAATCCATGCACAGAGGCAGGCCCACGGGAGAGCCGTTCGACCATCGCCCGACGGGTTGGATCAGATAAAGCCGCGAATGTTGTATTCAATCTATCCACAACCATATGGTAGTGGATTTTTCGCCGATGTCAAATGTGAATTTCCGCGATTCCTGAACCCTCACCCGATTAGGTACCAACAAACGCTCTTGTGGCGAGCAATCATTTCGATGGTCTGCGACCACGGAAATTACGAAATCCAACCGGCTTTCGAACTGGATCTAACCGTCAGAAAATTAAAGGCTTATTGCTCGACAGTTGTGAAAACAACAGGAATGGTCTAGCCGCAACTCACAGAATGCAAACGAGAAAGATACTGGCGGAGAGGGGGGGATTCGAACCCCCGATAGAGGTGTTAGCCCCTATAACGGTTTAGCAAACCGCCGCCTTCAGCCACTCGGCCACCTCTCCGCGAGGGGTGCGCTGAATATTAGCGCAAGATCGGACGGCTCTGTTGATTATAGCGTAAGCAGCAGAGCCTATGCGGTGGAATCGCACGAAAACAACGGTTGAAAGCTGAAAAGACTTCTCTAGCGCGTACGGCGCAGAGATCGGCATCGGCGCGCAGAATCCGGCCTGTGCGCAGAGAAGGCTGGCCTATATCGCACAGAGATTGCCGCGCGGTGCGGAGATCAGCCGCGGTGTGTGGAAGAGAAGATCCGGACTTCCTGATTATTTCTGGTAGATAACCTTGCCGGCCCGCACGGTGTACTTTACCTTGGCCAGATTTCTTACGTCCTGCGCAGGATCGGCATCGAGTACGACAAAGTCTGCGTCCATGCCTTTTTCTATCCGGCCTTTGGTGGACGCTTTGAAGTATGCGCTGGGATTGGTAGTCAGTGATGCCAGAACGTCTTTCCAGTCCATGGCGCGTCCCATGAACTCGTATTCCTGTGTGGTGTCATACTTTGAGATGAAGCCCACGTCAGTGCCAAACAGGATCGTGCCGCCCTGGGAAAAATACGATTTCAATTCGTTCACGCCCACCTGAACCAATTGAGAAGCGGTAGCAGGGTCATCCACAACCGTTGTCCACAGGGTAAGAGTGGGAATGAGCGCGGTGTGCTGCTGCTTCATTTGCGCCAGTTCGTCCGGAGTAAAACTTTTCTCCGTGGGAATGGTGTGCGCCAAAATATTCACGCCGCCGGCTAAAGCATTGTCCACGCCAGTCCGGTTTTGCGGATGAGCAAAAACCGGCTTGCCTTGCGCGTGCGCCACATCTGCGGCCGCCTTTACGATTGCAGTATCCATGTTGATCACTGGCTTTGAACCCATGAAGGCGCCGGTGAAGATCTTGATGCCGTCCAGCCCCATCTGCAAATATCCCCGCGCCATCTGATTGGCTTCCTGTGGCGTTGCAGCCTCAGGCAGTTGCAATTCCGGGGGAAGATACACAGGGTGGCCGTTTTTAGGAAAGATGTCTCCCGCCATTAAAATCTTCGGTCCAGGGACATCGCCGGCATCCACACGCTTGCGCAGTGCGATGGTATTGCGGGGATCGGAACCAAGGTCCCACACAGTGGTGAAGCCCCAGCGCGTGAGCATCTGCTGCATGTGCGCTTGAATCGCAGCAGCGGGAGCAGTATCAGCATTATCCCAACCGTTTTCAAAGTGCACGTGGCTGTTCCAGAAGCCGGCGACAACAACCTTTCCAGCGCAATCGAGTTTGATTGCTGATTGGAGCAGCGCTTGCTTCATGTGGTCTTTCGCTGCAACTTCCACAATCTTGCCGTCATTGACGATCAATACGCCATTGTTAATAGGCGGAGCGGTGGGCGAAGGATAGATTTTTGCTCCGATGCAAGCCAGAACGCTGTGATCGGCAGCGAAGACGATATGGCCGAAGACAATCAGGACGAAGAGTAGAAGAGAGAATTTATAGAGCAATTTCATGGCAGGTTTTCGGTAATGCATCCACAAATCTCGGTCGATTCCATCATTGTGTATCAGTTGCGCAGACCTAACCGTAAAATCGTAACACTAGGATGATACGGGTGCTGCGGCTAGCACGTCTGCATACCAGAAGCCGTCACGCTCCACTTTTTCACCAGCGACGATGGGCAGCGTTCGGCTGAACATTGGGCCGCCGTAAACAAAAGAATGGAACTCGCCGTTCTCGCCACAGGGATCGGCTCCGGGAGGAAGGTCGCGGAGAAGCTGCTGATTGAAGTCGCGACCCACGAAGCTGGAATCGAGTTGTTTGGGATCGACGCAGACGAGACGAGCGCGCAGTCCTGATTCGATCAGCTGTCGCGCTAGCTGATCGGTAGGAATCTGCCAGATTGGAAACAACGGATCCAGCCCAGTGCCCTGAAGCTGGCGCTCGCGATAGGCGCGCACGTCAGTAAGAAAAAGATCCCCAAAGGCGATAGCGCTCACGCCTTGAGCCAGAGCCTGATCGCAGACCTGCTTCATCGCTCGTTCATAGTCGACATTTGAGCATGGCCAGGGCAGCGGTGCTGCAATCAGCGGAAGCCCGGCGGCCTCGGCCTGCATTTCCACCAGCACTCGCCGCGTGCCGTGCATGGCGACGCGATCAAAAGCTGAGTTGATGGTGGTGATGAGACCGGCAATTTCGTATTCGCGCTGCTGGCGCAGAATGTGCAGCGCCCAGGCGCTGTCTTTGCCGCTGCTCCAGGAGAGGAGAATCTTTTTCATCGGCATGAAACTAACCTACCACGGAGACGCTGAGGCACGGAAAAAGACCTGTAATTGTGAGCGGCGATGCAACCACAGGATGCTGATGCATTTTCACATGGCAAAACTACCAGATGTGGCATTGATCTAAGGTTCAGAACCGAAGGAATGATGGAAATCGTTGTCCGTGAGGTCACTATCGGTAAGCAGAAAAATCATTGACTTTGTTGATGGAAGATGCTATATTAACTCATTTATTTGCAATAGTTTAACTCAGTCTTTAGATTCTGAAAATGAGGCTGGGTTCAGGGCAACCACGGGGCAGTTCGATGTCGATTTGACCGAGGTTGGGGGTTATCCCGGGGATGAATCCGATAAGTCATTTATTTTCCTAGTTGACCCCCGTAGGGGGTGGGGTGCATACGGTGATCGAGATACCCATGGCAGACGGGAAGCGTAATGTCTGCGCCTAATTCAAGATTTGTTCGCGCGTGCCGCTGTGAGCCGGTGGATGTGACGCCGATCTGGCTGATGCGCCAGGCGGGCCGGTACATGGCTGAGTATCGCGCGGTGCGCAAGAAGCATTCGATCCTGGAGATCTGCAAGACGCCGGAGATTGCGGCTGAGGTGACGATCACCGCCGCTGAGAAACTCGACGTGGATGCGGCCATTGTTTTTGC